>PEVN01000046.1 GCA_002779825.1 Armatimonadetes bacterium CG06_land_8_20_14_3_00_66_21
CGCGCTGCGCGCCATCGCCGCGGAGTTCCACGATCCGACGGTTGGGGCCGTGTCCGGTCACGTGGACGTGCTGAACGCGGCCACGAACTTCCTCACCTCGGCGCAAGCCGTGTGGTACTTCGGGGCGTTCCGGGTGTTCCGCGCGGCCGAGCACCTGCTGTCCAACGTCACCTGTTGTCCCGTCGCCTTCTGTGCTTACCGTGCCGAGTACGTGGCGCCCGTTGTCGAGCCGTGGTTGCAGACGCGGGTCCTGGGGATCCCTTGCACCCACGGGGTGGACCGGGGTCTTACGAATCAGATCCTGCGCTGCCACCGGGTCCGGTACTGCTCCGAGGCGGTCGCTTGGACCGTGGCCCCCGACACGTGGGCCGAGTTCCTGCGCCAACAGGTTCGCTGGAAGAAGAGCTGGATCCGGGAGACCCTCGTGGCGTGCTCGTTCATGTACCGCAAGCCGCCGTGCACCGCGCTGTTCTTCTACTGGTCGGTATCGCGACCGGTCAGTGCCGCAGACTGCGGAGCCGCGATCGACAGTTCCGCATCCAAAGAACGTGGCTTGACAAAGCCGGAGGCGCGGACTACGGTTAGGAGGGATTGCGCCGGGGGCGGGCCTGTCTCCCCCGCCGCCCTCGGTCGGATCGCATCCGTGAGCTGCCCGCGGCTCTTTGCAGCGCGGGCGAGGAGGACACCATGAGTGACGCAACCGCACTCCGCGCGCCGACGACTCGCGGCCGGTCTCCAGCACCGTGGCGCGGCGTCGACCTCGCCGAGGCAATGGACGAGCACGATCTCTACCCGGTACACGAGGAGGACGACGTGCCTGAGAAGCCTTTCCACGAGCGCCTGGCCCGGTACTTGCGCGGCGCCCTCGCGACCCACCTGCCGAACAAGTGGGTCACCGGCAATGTCTGCATGTACTGGGAGGAGCGGAACTTCCATCGGTACCTGGCGCCCGACGTACTGGTAGTGGACTGCGAGCCGCCAGCCGACCCGCCGGACGTGCACCTCAAGTGGGCCGATCCGCCCGCTCTGCTGGTGATCGAGGTGGGGTCCAAGTCTACATTCCTGAAAGACGAAGATCCGAAGCTCGACAGCTACGGGCTTGACCTGCGAGTGCCGGAGTACCTCTACTACCACCCAACACGCCGGGATCTGCGCTTCTGGCGGCTGGCCAATGGTGGCTACCTGGCGGTCATGCCAGACGCCCGCGGTTGGATGCACAGCGAGACGATCGACGTGTGGTTCGGCGCCGATGAGCACGGCTGGCTGCACGTATACGCACCTTCTGGCGAGCGGTTGCTGAGCCACGAGGAGGAAGCGCGGGGACGACGCGAGGCCGAAGGGCGGGCGGCTGACATGGAGCGCCAACTGACCGAACTGCAGGCTGAGCTTGCCCGTCTGAAAGCCGCTTCGACGGCCGGGTGAGTCCTGTCGAGTTGTGGCGTTACCGAGTGCGTGGTACCATGGTCCGCACCGAACGTCAGCGACCCGGGAGAGCGCGCTGGTCTGAACTGCTCAGGACGGCTGCGCTTCTCCCCGCCCGGAGCTCGCAGGTGACACCCATAACAGACGAAACGAAGATCGCCAGAGCCATCAAGCGGAGTCGCCAGTCACTCCCGCCCGAACCGAAGGTCGTGGACATTCGGTACAAGCCGTACGTGGACTCCCGGGGGGGGGAGGACTCCCTGCAAGTCTGGATCGTTTTGGACGAGGGGGTGACACTGGAGAGGGGCGCCGGGGGAGCACTGAACGACATCGCTCGACTCATCGACGACTCATTGCAGTCGGAAGGGATCCCTCTGTTCCCCTATACGCGATTCGCGAAGAAGTCGGAACTTGAGGCAGCGGGGATCGACGTCTGATGGCCCAGCCCCTGTACCGGCAGTACCTGCGACAGGCGCGGCGGTTGGCGAGCCTCGACCCGCGCCGCCCTCAGCAGGGGAACCTTCGCCGAGCAGTTTCCACTGCCTACTACGCCCTGTTCCACTTCCTAGTCGACCAGTCGAGCCGGTTCCTTGTCGGCAGCACGAATCACCGAGAGGCGCTTCGCCGAGTGGCGGCGCGGGCCTTCCAGCACGGGGAGATGGCTGACGCAGCGAAGAGCTTTCGCAGCGGCACGCTGCCGCCCCCCGTCACGCGGATCGCGGGTGTTATCTCAGTCTCATCCCAACTCCGTGACGTGACGCGTGTGTTCGTGCTGGCCCAGGAACAACGCCCTCTCGCTGACTGCGACTTGGCAGAGACATTTCTGCGCAGTGATGTGACCGCCCTAATCGGGCGGATTGAGAAGGTCATTGAGAACTGGGACGGCATTCGCAGCGACCCGGCAACCCGCCTCTTCCTGTTGGGTCTGCTGACGTGGAACCGCGTGCGCGGCAGGTAGGCGCAAAGGTCGAGGCGCCGCGCCTTCATCTCACGACTGCCATCGTTCCCGCCGTCAGGTCCGTCCGCAGCAACTGACACTGCGCCACCTGCCCCACGGTGTCGCCGGCCACCTGCCAGACCACGCGCTTGTCCGGCGTGACCTCGAAGATATGGGCGCCGGCTTTGTCGCCGTCGTCGCGCGCGTTCCAGTTGCAGACGAGGGTGTTGCCGTTGGACAAGCGCTGGATGCCGGCCGGGACGGCGAGGTTGAGGTCGGGCACGTCCAGTTGGGTGAGCTGCCAGACGACGTTGTCGGCCCGGTCGAACTCAGTCACTGCCTGGCCGCCGCTGATCAGCGTGTTGCCGTTATCGAGGCGGAGCGCGCAGACGGGCATCGGCAAGCGGGGGAACTCCCGGATCACTTTGCCCTCACGGTCATACTCGCGGACGGCGCCCTCGGCCGAAAAGGGCACGAGGTACGTCCCTTCCGGCGTCTTTCGGCACATGCGGAACTGGGCGTGGGGTTCCTTGACTGTGGTCGAGAGCTGCACTTGGTGAACGAGGTCGCCCTTGCGGTTCACCTCGATCAGCCGGCACTCGCCGACGATGCCGATGAGCACGTTCCCGTCCGGCAGCGGCTGGCAATTGGGGATCTCGTTGGGCTTCTGGGTGGTGTATTCCCAGACGACCTCCTTGTTGCGCGTGACCTCGCGGACGCCCTGGTAGTAGGTCGTCAGGATGTTTCCGTTGGGCAGCATCCAGACGTCCTGGGGGTGCGGCACCGGGTACTCCCACCGGAGCCGGCCCGCTTCGTCCAACAGGACCACTCTGTCGTGGGCGTGCTCGGAGCAGAGGAAGGCGTGGGGACCCCACTGGTTCTCGTGCCAGAAGTTGCGCTGCAGCGGCTTCCCGCGGCCTTCGACGCCAAGCGGGTTCTCCGGGTCCACATCGAGTTCCGGCCAGACCAGTTCGCCGCGCACCTGCGCGTCCTCCCGGGTGAAGGCGCCAAGCCGCAGGGAGTTGGAGTCCAGCCAGACGATGATTTTGTGCCGGTCCTCTTCCGACACGGCTTTGCGATGCGCCTCGGTCAGCAGCGCCTGCCCAATCTTCGAGCACCGCGCGCCGAACCGGCCCGGAATGGTGCGGGAGCCGCCGTGGACACCGCTGTAGTCGGAGCACATGTTCCCGTACATCGCGCCGGAGAACCAGAACGTGTAGCCTTCCTTCAACGCTTCGTAGCTCATGTCCTGCGGGCCCTTGCCTTGCGCCTTGTGGCAGGGGACGCAGGTGCGGTCGAAGATCGGCTTGATCTGTCGGTAGTAGCTGATCGGCTCAACCGGGCCGATCTCGGGCTGGAGGGGCGACGGCGGGCGGCGGAGGGCGAGAGGCGGCCGATCAGTCCGACCGGTCGGAACCGGCCGGTGCGGCTTCTCATGGCACCCCTGGCAGGTGAGCTGCTCGCCTGGATGGACGAACGCCGAGGAGCGCATGGATTGGACCGCCATGTAGTCCCCGTCCAGCACCTGGAAGATCAGCTCCTTCGCGACCGGCGCCTCGAAGTAGGCGCTGCCATCCTCCTCGACCGGCACGATGCCCAGCGGAATCCGCGGCGTGTTCTCGCGCTCGTAGCCGATCAGCGGCTCGCCCATGGGGTGGTTCGTCTTCAGGATGTTCTGGGTGACCCGCAGCCACTTGATCTTCGTGTTCTTGGGGAACGGCAGGTCCGAGTCGTAGACGCTCATGACAGCGGTGGTCGCCGGGGGCGCCGACGGGTCGGCGTTCTCGCCCTGGCGGGTCCGGGTGGGGAGAACCGGCGGCTGCGGACGCGGCCGGACGGGGATAGGGTCGATCAGCCGGAGTCGCTCATCCTGCACGCACGGCACGTCGCGCAGGCTGCAGAGCAACTCGCGGTTGCCGTACCGGTCCAGCAGGTACAGGTTCTCCCAGACGTTGCACAGGTAGAAGTCCTCGCTCAGCGGCCACGGCGTGCCGTACTTGTAGTGGCGGCGGCCGGGCATCTCGGTCTCGGGGAACGGTTCATCGGGCGTGATCCGCTTCACCTGCGACATGTGGTTGTCGTCCTCGGTACGCAGGTCGAGCATGCAGAGCGTGCCGAACACCTCGCCATGGTGCGGCGCGCCCGTGCAGAGGTAGAGCGACGAGTCCGGAACAGCTCGAATTCCCATCTCGACCAATGGCGCGCCCATCCGGCTGTCGATCTCCCGGTTGCCGGCCGTCTTCCAGGGCTGGTGGTCGGGGAACGTCTCGTAGGGGAGCGCGTAGTTGCCGTGCGGCGCCCGCGGGTCGGTGCCATCGGGGCCGGAGAGCCAGATCCGCGAGCCCAGGCAGTTCTCCCGGTCGGTGTAGTCCCACCGGGTGTAGACGAGCTTGCCATCGTTGTCGACGTTGGGACTCCATTCGCTGGTTTCGTAGTAGCTGAGCGGCGCGAGGTCGGTGCCATCGTCCTTCATGGAGAACAGCGTGTACGTCCGCACCTTCAGGTACGCCGCGAAGCAGCGAATGTAGCCGCCGCGCCGTTCTGAGGTGAAGGCGATCCGACCGTTCGGCAGCCAGCACGGGTCGAAGTCGTTGTAGGCGCCGTCGGTCAACTGGCGGAGGTCGCTGCCGTCTGCGTTCACGGTGAAGAGGTGCCAACACGCCTTCTGCGCGTAGAGCCACTTGTGCTCACTGTTCTCCGTCCAAGCGAAGACGATCCGCTTGCCATCGAACGAGAGATCGGGAGTCGCGAAGGCGCCGTGGTCGAGCTTCGCGCCCTTGAGGCGGCCGTTCTGAACGACCGAGTCCCGCAGCACGTTGACGACCTCCGGATTGCTCCGGCAGTTGCGCGCCGCGAACAGCCCGCCGCCGGGCAGGGCGTTGAAGCCGAAGTACTGCGTGACGAAGTGCCCGCCCTGGTAGTCCTGGGTGGCCGGGTTGGAGCGTACCGAACCGGCGAATGTGCCGCGGGCGACGAACAGGAGGCTGTCGAAGTCGAGCAGCGGGTTGCACAGCGCGAGTTGGCGCCGGAGGGCGCAGGCAGCGAGGTAGCGGCCCGCCGATGAACGGGTCTGATCTGTCTGATCGGCCCCATCCAGCTTCGTCAGATCTTCCAGCCACGGTGCCAAGACCAGTTCCGGGTGCAGTCCCTGTAGCCGCTCGGCCAGGGCATGCGTTCGCCGCAGAACGGTTCCCAGGGGACCGCCATCGGTGTCCCAGATCAGCGCGTGCTTGTCAAACGTCTGCGCGGCCACGGCTTGCTTGTCCGACCCATCGGGCCGGGACTCCGCGTACTCATGCTTGCCATACCACTTGAGCTGGTAGCTCCAGTCACGGAGGACTTCGTCGCGAATCACGGCGGGGTCGACTGTGCCCAGCCCAAGCTGCCGGACTGCGTCGGCGAGGGCTGCGCGCAAGGGCGCGGTGTCTTCCGGCGGCGGGAGGGGCTGGTACTCGGTTGGCATCCCCCCGGGAATCGCCTGCTGACCGACGAAGACGCGCGTGGTATCGCGCTTGAGGGTGGCCTCGTTGTGCGCCGTGGAGGCATCGGCGTACTTGCCGTCCTTCAGCTCGTCGAAGTGCCAAAGCCCGAGGGTGCGGTCGTCAGCGGTGAACTCTGCGGTCGGCACACGGTCGATTGCGCGGACGCCCTTTGACAGGCGCACTTCGTCGATTCGGCCGACGCACGACAGCCCTCGTTCGACCAGCGCGCCAAACGCCAGCGGCGCACGCTTGCCCGGGTCCGTCGGCGACGCTGCGGCGGTACTCCCCTTCTCCACGCCGTCCACAAACAGCCGCACGCGGTCTGGCTCCGCCGTCATCGCCAGGCAATGCCACTTGCCATCGACGATATCGGTTGTCGTGTGGCAATGGTCCGGCTTGCGGCCGGGGAGGTACGCGTGGAAGAACCCGTCCTTCGGCGTCGTGAACAGCTCCCAGTGCGTGGCCGACCCCTTGGTCTCGTTGGCGACCAGGATGTTGTAACCAGCTTTGCCGTCCAGCTTCGCCCAGCACTCGACGGTCAGCGGGATCGACGCGTAGAGCGCGTTCGCCGCCGCCTCGGCGCAGCCTTCGGTTGTCATGAGCGCGCCGCCGAACTTGCCCTCCGCGGGTGCGGAGCACGCGGGCCGATGGGGCGCGAGGCATGCCACGACTGCTGCAACGGCACTCAGGTATCTGCAGACCAATCCACACACTCCTTGCTGGGCCGCGAGCCGAGCCCCTATGCATTCGAGCCGCGAGGCGATCCGAGCCGCGAACGTGAGAGAGCGGACAAGCGGGCGGCGGGATCCGCTCTCTCACGTTCGCAACTCGGATCGAGGTAGTGCCTGTCTACTCGTAGTTCAGCACAATCACTTTGACGCCGGCCGCCGGCAAGGCGGCCAGACTCAGAGTCGCCGAGGTTGCTGCCGGCCGCTCCACCGCCCAGTCGTCGGGCACCGCCTTCAGGAAGTCGTCGCGGGGCGCGATGGGTAGCCGGCTCAAGGCTTTGGTCTTGTAGTGCATAGGGATGGCGATCTTCGCGGAGAGCTGCCGGATCACTTCCACCGCTTGCTTTGCGTCGATGGTGTAGAACCCGCCAACCGGCACCAGGACCACGTCGACCTTGCCGATCTCCCGCAACTGCTCCTGCGTCAGCAAGTGCCCGAGGTCGCCCAAGTGGGCGAGCCGAAGCCCCGCCATCTGCCAGACGTAGACCGTGTTCGGCCCGCGCTTGGCGCCCTGCTGGTCGTCGTGGAACGTCGCCACGCCGGCGAAGACCAGCCCGGCTGCCTCGTGCGCTCCGGCCCCACGGACCACCTCGGGCTTGCCCTTCACATTGCTCACGGAGTTGTGGTCGGCATGCTCATGGGTCACCAGGCAGACCTGCGGTTCCGCCGTCGGCGAGGCGTATCCGAAGTCCGCCGGGAACGGATCGACAAGCACGCACTTGCCGTCCGGCGTTGTGAAGGAGGTGCACGCCTGACCCCACCAGCGGATAGTGACAGCGGCGGCGTCCTTCCCTTGCTCCGCGTGAGCGGAGGCGCACAAGCCTGCAGCGAGCGCCACCACAACGGCGCATGTCGTCAGGAACGTGGGTACAGTTAGCATGTTGGTCCTCCTCCGGGAATGCGTTGTCAATCCGAGCCGCGACCGTAAGGGAGCGTGTGCCACGCTGGCTGCCCGGGCGACGCCGACGGCTCACGCGCTCCGTCACCGTCGCGGTCAAACCCCAGGGGTTTGATCGGATGGGTTTGCGTTCTCACTCGCCGGGGTGCTCAAGCGAAACGCGAGCAGGGGTGATTCCTGCGAAACAACCCGGGGCGCCCCGGGCAAACAACACTCGCTCAGCCGATGTAGCCTTCTGTCAAGCTTCGCCGGGAATGCGGATGTCGCCATCCTTCAGCATCGCGACGTCGCCGGTCTCGAAATCTTCGGCGGTGGGCTTGAACTGAAGGTTGTACCAGTTCCGCTTGTCCTTCTCGTTAGGTTTCTCGAACATGTCCTGCCACGAGATCCGCTGTCCGCTGTAAGCTGCTTCACGTCCCATGATCGCGGCGCCGGTCGCCCAGGCGACGTTGCGCGCGTGGTTGATCGGCTTCTCCTTCAGGATGCCGTACAGCAGGTGGACGTGTTCGCAGACGGTCGCGCCGCGGTGGTAGCCCACCTCGGCGTACACGTCAGGGCTCTGCGGCTGGAAGTCGTTGGGCTTGCTCTTCTCGAAGGTGAACTCCTCGCCGACCCAATCCCAGCAGCCGCCGACCTGGCGGCACATGCTGTGGATGTGGATGCCGTTGGCGTACTCGAGGTCCACGCTGAAGAAGTCGTACATGTTGCCGGCCACGCGGCGAGCGCGATGGCCGAAGCCGCCAGCGCTCAGCGGGTGGGTGCAGGCGTGGGCGGGCTCCGCTTCATCGACGCCGGCTTGCGCGCCGAGCACCCAGTTGGCGATGTCGAGGTTGTGCACGTGCTGCTCGCAGATGTGGTCGCCCGACATCTCTACCCAGAGCTGCCACTTGCCAGAGCCGACCAGATCGTCGGGGCCTTTGGGGTTGATGGGCGTGTTGCCGAAGATTTTCCCCATGTTCCAGGCGACGCGACCGCCCATCACGCGGCCGTGGGCGCCATCGCGGATCTCGCGAGCGAGTTGATTGCGCCATTCCTCGTGCCGGCGCTGCGTCCCGCAGACGGCAGACAGGTTGCTCTGTTTGGCCAACTCGCCAGCGGCAATCACGCGACGGACGCCAGGCGGGTCGACCGCCACCGGCTTCTCGAAGAACACATGCTTCCCAGCCTTGATGCAGCTCTCAAAGTGCAGCGGCCGAAACACCGGCGGCGTGGCCATCAGCACCACGTCGGGGTCGACCTCGAGCACTCGTTTGTAGGCGTCCGGGCCGCCGAAGCATCGCTCCTCTGGCACGTCGAGCTGCTTGCCTGTGCCGACTGCCTTGTCCCGCGACCAGTCGGCAGTGGCAACTACCTGCACTTCCAGCCCGAGGTCGTGCTTCTCATTCAGGTACTGGGCGGCGACCAAGTGGTCGCGAATCGCGCCGCTGCCGCGGCCGCCACAGCCGATCAGTGCCGTCTTGATCACTCGCTTATTGCCCTGTGCGGCGGCGAAGTATGGGAGACTGGCGGCCGCTGCGCCCGCGGCGGCGGTCACCGCCGTGCTCTTGAGGAAACTGCGTCGTGTCAACTGGTTGTCGTGGTCCATGGGTCCACCTTTCTCTGGGTCGCTCGCGCTCCGCGTAGTTCGGGGTTCGGTGCCTGATTCCTGCCAAAGGACCGGTCTTGCCGCTGGCTGCGACGACCCGGCCTCACTTCTCCACCGGCACCACAATTCCGCGCATGATGACGTTCTGGCAGAACGAGAACACCACCAGTGTCGGCACCGCGGCGATGAGCAACGAGGCGAAGATCACGCCATCGCCGCTGCGCATCCGCAACTGGTAGAGCCAAGGCATGAGGGTCCACATTCGCTCGTCCTGGCAGATGAGCAGTGCCATCATGAAGTTGGAGTACGCGTAGTTGAACGCGCCCAGGGCGATGACCGCGAGGATGGGCGTGCTCAGGCTCATGGTGATCTGCCAGAAGATACGGAGCTCGCCGGCGCCGTCGAGATCGGCGGCTTCGTAGAGCTCCTGCGGCAACGAGTCGAAGAAGCCCTTGAGCAGGAAGATCGAGTAGCCGTTCGCCAACCCCGGCAGGATGAGCGCCCAGAACGTGTTCAGCAGGTTGAGCTCCCGGAGCATGAGGAAGTTGGGAATCTGGGTGACCATCGGCGGGAAGGCCATGGTCAGCATCAGGAACAGCAGCACCTTGTAGGTCGATGGCGGCCGAAAGCGGCTGAGGGCGTAGGCGGCCAGCGGGTTCACGATGAGCGCCGACAGAATGGCCAGAACGCAGTAGATGACCGTATTCTGAAGCCCCCGCCCGTGGAGCCCGATGTAGTCGAACACGGTGATGAAGTTGCGGACCGAGAACTCTTTGCGGAGCGCTTTCCTCCGCTCCTTGAAGGAGAAGTAGTTCAGGTCCTGCTGCGGCGGCGAAAAGTCGAGCCAGCCTGCCGCGTGCGTGCCCAGGGCGGTGTTGGCAGCCGCGAGAAAGCCGTACTTCCGCTCCAGGTAGTCGCGGAACAGGAAGTCGACACTATGGATCCGGATCAGGGTCGCCGGCAGCTTGTGCGTCTCGCCGGCATCTGGGTCCTTCCAGCCTTCGAGGAACGCCTCCCAGTCCGACAGAGCCACGCCCTCCTCCGGCGGTTCGCCAATCAGCGGCACGTCCTCGAAGGCACGGTAGGTCGTTCCGTAGCGCTGATTGAGCGTCGCCAGGTCGCGGTACTTCGCCTGGAGGTACTGACGGTAGAACGGCGCGGCGTCAGCGTCAGCGCGAAGCCACAGCAAGTTGAGGATCGAGCGGACGAAGCTCTCCCAGTCTTCCCGCTCCTTGTCCGTCCGGCCGGGCCCGGTGGGCAGTCGGCGATCCAGATGGACCTCGTCCCACGACGCGTACTTCGTGCCATGTGCTTGGTTGTAGGCGTCCAGTTCCTGCGTGTACTGGGTCTGGAGAAACAGCGTCCGGTAGAAGCCTTCGGGGCTGAAGTAGTAGCGCCCGTCGAGAGGCACCGACCCCTTGAACTTGCGGAACTCACGGTCGAACGGCCGCCCGCTCAGCTTGTTGCGGCGAAGCAGGAAGTCGTCGGGGACGATGTAGAACGAGCTCCAGTTCAGGTAGTCCGACCCGAGTTGGCGGTTCATCGCGTCGATGTCGCCGTCGAACCGTTTCACGAGCTGCTCTCGGAACTGGCGGAGTCGGTAGGGCAGCACGGCTTTCGAGGCTGACGCTTGCGTCGCCTCGATCATGTAGGCACAGTCCGGCAGTTTGGCCGCTGTTAGGAAGTCCCGCCAAGCGGCGGTCAGTCGCGCGTTCGGGTGCGCGGGCGGGTCGGCCTTGTCGAAGGCAGTGAACTGCTGCCCGTAGGCGGCCTTCATCGTGTCGAGGGTCTCGTTGAAGAAGCTCTCCAGGTACCTGTTGTAGAGCGCCCGCTCCTTGAGCCAAAACCCGGGCACTGGCTGGAACTCCGGCGAGTCCACCGCGCCCTTCGTGCTGCCAGCCAGCATCAGGCAAAACGGGTACAGCATCGCCAACGAGCCGCCTGTCAGCAGCAGGTAGATGACGGCGATGATGGCGCGGTTGCGGAATGACTTCCGCCCCACGCGGCAGATTAGGGCCATAGTTCGTCCGTCTGTGTGTCCGCCCGGGCAATGACTCCCAGGCGGAAGGGCGCGTCAGTTGAGTGCGATCGCTGCTGTCAGGCGCGTTTGCACTGCCTGCCAGTCGCGGTCGGAGAGGTGTCCGCTGGCTGTCACGGAAGAGGCAGCGTAGGTTCCCAGGTATGCTCGGAAGGCTGAAGGGCTGTGCAGCTCCGCTCGAAACCAATCCTGCAACACGTGGTCCGTCGGCGTTGACGCCGCTGTGAGCTGCGTGGTCGGGCCTGCCAGCACTACGTCCGGGTGGGGGCTGTGGTAGAGCTGGGTGGTCACGACTACGGCGGGACGGCGCTTTGTCCCTATCGCGCCGACAAAGTCCACGGTGACCACGTCACCGGGTCTCAGCATGTTCCTCCACCTCCTCCAGTCTGCGGCCCACGTAGGCGTGCGAGGCGGCCGAGAAGTCGCAATAATCCTCCTCTGTCCACTCCTCGCTGTAGTCTACGGACGCCTCAGCCGGGATGTGGTTCAGAACCATCGTCGCCAGCCGAAGTTGCTCCGAAAGCGACATCACCCCAACAACCTCTCGGTACACGGTTTCTGCTGTTGCTACGGGCACTGTCGTCACCTCCAGGGAGCGACGCAGATCGCGACGCCCACCCTACGTCTTGCCTTCGCTGGTAGACGCGCGGAACTCCACGCGCGACAGGATGCGCAGTTGCTGCACGGTGAAGCCAATGAGCATGAAGCCCAACACCCAAGCCATGGCCGTTGCCGGTCCGAACTTCAGGTAGGTGAAGGCTTTGTACCAGATGTGCAAGTCGGCAACCTCAGTGTCGGAGGCGCCGCCGGTCATGACCAGGATGTTTCCCGCCGCGCCGTACCAGGAACCGATGAACACGCCGACGAAGTTGATGAAGATGAGCGCTCGGAGCCACGGGAACACGACGAACAGGATCTTGTCAAGGAACCCGGCGCCGTCGATCTCGGCCGCCTCGTAGTAGTCGTCGGGAATGCCCTTCAGCGCTGCCAGGTAGATGAGGCATCCGGGCCCCATGCCGGCCCAGACCATCGGGATCACGCAGGAGAGCATCGCCGACTTCGGGTCGCTGAGCCAGTGCGAGGGCTCTGCCATGTGCTGGAACAGCCGCCCGCCGAGCTTGGCGAGGGTGGCGGCAAAGGGCTCGCCGGCCGGGTGCAGAATCGGCGCGGCGAGGTCCATCCACGCCAACAGGAACAGCGAGCCGGCGATGACGAACCCCCAGGCCGGCAGCCGCATCTCCTGCATCCAGAGGCGGTGGGCGAACGCCAAGCCAAGAATCAGCAGCAGCACCCCGATGCCTACGAACCCGATGGCCGGGATGCCCATCAGCAGCCGGTTGAGCGCGCCGGTCTCGGTGGGCTGGTAGAAGAGCTTCCAAAGCAGGACGGTAACCAACCCGGTGATGACCGCGGGCAAGTAGTAGATGACTCGGTAGATGAGCGTGCCGACCGGCACTTCCTGGAGCATGATGGCCAGGGCGATAGGCGGCAGGAAGGTGAGTGACACCACCAGGAAGCTGTAGCGCATGGAGTTCCAGACGGCGGCCCACCAGTAGCGGTCGTAGAGCAGGTCGCCGAAGTTGTCTACACCGATGAAGGTCGACTTCCCAATCAGGCGGTAGTCGAAGAACGCCATCACGGAGCCGCGCACCAGCGGGAAGTACTGCCAGGTCAGAATCGTCGCCACGGCGGGAATCAGCAGCAGGTAGGCCCACCGGTACCGTGCCAGCGCTCGCCTGAGCCGTTGCTCGCTCTCTACCGGTCCGTCCGAAGCGGGGGTGAACGCCTGGAAGATCCGCTTGAAGACGAGCCCGAAGCCGAGGACGATGCCGATCAGCACCGCGACGGCGGCGAGGCGCCGGTTCAGCCGTTCCTCTGGGGTGACGAGACCGATCATCTCCTCATTGGCGCGGGCGCAGGACTTCCGCAGGAGGCCTTGCATGACCTTCAGGCGGGCGCCCTTAACCTTGGGCAGCTTGTCGTTCAGCGCAAGCTGCTCGGCGTCCTGGATCGGAAAGGTCATCATCTCGTAGGCGAAATTGCTGTTGCGGCCGTACGGCTCCGGCTTGCCGGTGGCGATGGCGACGTTGAAGATGTCGGTCCAGCCCTTGGGGGCCAGGCGCTTCACCTCGGGATAGCCGAACATGTCCAGGTACTTCGGGTTGACGAACCGACCCAGCCCGCCCTCGACCATGACGCGCGTCTTGACGCGGGTGGCTTCTTCGCACTCGTAGAACCGCATGTACTCCCAGGCGGCGTCGCGGACGACGGGATCCTTGACCCCGGAGAACAGCCCCATCATTCGGCTGTTCAGTTCCGCGCCGCGCAGCCCGGTCGGCCCCTTCGGCACCGGCACCATCCCCGTCAGGTCGGGGTTGATCTTCGAGAACACCCGCTCGTCGATGTAGTCGAAGTACATGCCGACCTCGCCGCGCTGCCACTTCGCCGGTGCGTCGCTGGCGTCCTTCGTGGAGTAGCCTCGCCGCACCTTGCCGTGGCTGTCCACCCATTTCTCCGCGCTCAGCCGGGTGTAGAAGTCCAGTGCTTCCGCGGCTTCGGGTGTGTCGAAGACGCACTTCCACTGGTCGGTGGCCTCGTTGTACTCCATGATCTCCCCACCCGCCGACCACAGGAAGGTGATCCAGTACCACGACTCATGCTTGCCGCGCGAGAGCATCACCCCGGCGATGCCCGCTTCCGGATCGGTGAGCTTCTTGGCGGCCGAGAGCAGGTCGTCCCAGGTCCACTCGGCCGTCGGATAGGGGATGTGCTTGGCGTCGAACAGGTCCTTGCGGAAGAGCAGCACTTTCCCTAAGGCGCCGCCCCACGGGATCGCCCACACGTGCTTGTCGCCGTCGGGGCCCCTTCGGCGGATGACCGGCCAGAGCTTCGGGTTGATTCGGAAGTCGACCTCCTCCTTGGTCATGGCCGCGAGGTAGCCGTCTTCCGGTTTGTCCAGCGGGTAGAGGAACCGGTTCTGGATGTAGTTGTCCGACTTGCGGAAGTTGATGTAGAGCACGTCGGGCGCCATGCCGCCGGCGATGGCCAGCAGGTCCACCTCAACGCCTTCGACCTGAATCCCCGTGAACTTGCGCAGCTCGACCTCGACGTTGTCCCAGTTGTGGTGACCGTACTTGGCCGGGTTCGCCTTGTACTTGTCCCGGTAGCGTTCGGCGAAGAGCTTGGGGAAGCGGCGCTTGAACAGATTCACCCCGGCGACCTCGCCGCGGTTGAACGTGCTCGTGTCCGCCGGGTCGGGGAGGGTGAAGACGGTGACGTGGATGATCGTCTTGCCGTCGCGGTCCTCGACGGAGCCGGCGCCTGCTTGCAGGGCCGTGACGGCAATCACCAGGCATGTCAGTAGCTGCGCGGCGGCCGGCGCGGCGAGCAGGTGGAAGCACCGGGAAGGCTCGCAGTTCGGCACAGTCTGGGAGGCAGCTGAGCGATTCACAGTCAGGGCAATTCTCCCGCTGACAGCAGCACTTCGGCGCGAAGCTGTGGTGAAACACGGAAGCCGTGTTCGGCAAGCTGCGAGAGGCAAGGGCGTATCTCCGACAGGTGCCCGCGTCGCTTGGCCGCGAGAAGAATACCGAGAGTGCCCAAAGGACGAAGTCCGAGGGCCCTCGCCGACTGGCGAGCCCTACGTTCGTCCAGCAGAACGCGTTGGGCGTTCCTCTCGATGGCCAGACTGATAGCCTCGCTCTCCCCCAGACCCAATGTGAGCTTCAGCAGCCGAGGCCCGATTGGTTGGCCAAGGGGTCTCTCCCGAACCCAGTCAGGAAAGGCCACAATCGACTGGCATTCTGCAGTCACTGCCGGTGGAACGAGGACATCGCCGAACAGCAACTCCAAGAGCGCCAACCGCTCGATCTGGTTCAGGGCGATCAGGGGGCTGGCGTTTGAGACGACTGGTGGTCGGTCGCTCACAACTCCTCGCTCCACGCTGCTTCTTCCCGCCACTCGTCATTGCTCATTGAGAAGTACGGTAGGTCAAGCTGGTCTGCGTGGTGGATGAACTCCAGCCGTGACAGCCCCAGCACCTCAGCGGCTTTGCCTCCCGAAATCGCGCCACGGCGATAGAGCTCCATTGCCAGGAGTTCCTTGGCGACGTCTGCCACCGGCCGACCTGACTGACGTAGCAGCGCGACCATCTCGGAGTCGAGATTGAGGGTCAAACCATTCATGGTGCGAGGCTCCTCGTTGGGCAACATCGCTCAACGATTGTATTCGCGCCCGGGTGTCGGTGCAAGCGCCGGGGAGGGCCGTCATCCCTTCGGCGTGACCTTCACCACGTACGCCGCCTCGCACGGCTTCGCCTCCGGCAGCTTCACCTTGAGTCCGGCCTTGCCGCGCGCCCACTTGAGCGGTTGGCTCGCTCCCAGTAGCTGCACGTTGCCGACCTCCTTGGGGTAGAGCCGGAGGTTGGTGCCCAGCGACTGGATGGTGACTTCGCCGTTCTCGGGCCAAGCAAGGACGGTGGCGTAGAGGGCGCCGCCGCTGGGGGTGAAGCGGATGTCCTGGCTGGTGAAGGCGCTCCGCTTCGTGTCGGTGAAGCCGCCCTTGAGCACCTGCGTCGGGCCTTCACCGAAAACCCTCCACGGGCGGGTGCTGAAGACCGCTTCGCCGTTCACGGCCAGCCAGTTGCCGATCTCGAGCAAGATCCGCTCATCCGGCTCGGGAATCGTGCCGTCCGGCGCCGGACCGATGTTCAGCAGCAGCGCGCCGTTCTTGCTGACGATGTCAACCAGGTCGCCGACGATCGACTCCGAGGTCTTGTAGTCCAGGTCGGTCGTGTAGCCCCACGAGTTCTTGGCGACGGCGGTGTCGGTCTGCCAGAAGTGCGGATTGCAGTCGTCCAACTGCCCCCGCTCGATGTCGTACACGGCGGCTTCGGGCGGGAAGGCTTGGTTCTTGTAGTTGATAGCAACGCCCCGGCCCCACTGGGCCGCGCGGTTGTAGTAGTACGCTGCGAAGGCTTTGCGGTACGGCTCAAAGGCCGGCTCCTCGATCCACCAGTCGAACCAGACGAGCTGCGGCTGGTACTTGTCCACCAGTTCGCATGTCCGCGCCAGTCAGTCGTCGAGGCACTCCTGATTCGGCTGCATCTCCTTGGGCTGCGCCGGGCCGTACAGACCGGCGAATCTCGGGTCCTGCACGTCGGACTCGAACTGCATCCCGCCGTTCATGAACCACCAATGCTCGGCCCGATGGCTGGACAGACCAAATGTCAGCCACTCCTTGCGCACGGCCTCCGCCAGCTCGCCGATGAGGTTGCGCTTCGGTCCCTTCGTCGCCGCGCACCCTCCCGAAAACCCACAGTCGTACATGGCAAAACCGTCGTGGTGTTCCGCCACTGGCACGACGAACTTCGCACCGGCCTTGCGGAAGAGGTTGGCCCAGTGGTCGGGGTCGTAGTTCTCTGCTTTGAACAGCGGGAGAAAGTCCTTGTAGCCGAACTCGCTCTGGGGCCCATACGTGGCCACGTGGTGCTCGAACTCCTTCGTCCCCTGCAGGTACATCTGCCGCGGATACCACTCGTTGCCGAACCCCGGCACCGAGTAGGCGCCCCAGTGAATGAAGATGCCGAACTTGCCGTCCTGGTACCAGTCCGGAACGCGGTACTGCTTCAGCGACTCCCAGCACGGCTTGAACGGGCCGCAGTTCGCGACTCCGTGGATGGTCTTGGTGAACTCAGGGACGGTCTTCATTCGAGGCTCCCGTGAGAACGGCATTCAACGCAGAGACGCCAAGGGGCAAAGGGCACGCCCCGGGGGCGCGGGCAGAGAAGGGCGAGGAGTATTGGCTCGCCCTTCCTTGGCGTTCTCATTCGACGTGGTGTTCAACCAACGGGCGGACAGGGGCGATTCCTGTGAGCAGAATCGTAGCCCGATCAAACGCCGGGCGTTTGCGCGCGCAGCCGAGGGAGTCCTTCGACAGCGAGAGCCGGGGGAAACCACGCCGGCACGCCGCAGCGGCGCCCTCGCAGAGCCGCGTCGAAGTCAAGGATGATACCCCCAAAGCGCCCCTTGCGCGGCATTGCTCGAGGCCGACTGCGGCAGCAGGCGCCAACCCACGGGGGATGCCCCGAATCAGGTCACCCGCCGCCCTTCTTGCCCAAAGAACGCCTGCCTCAAGTCCCTCTCCGTCAGACTGTCTGCCTCCGCCTCCAGAACGACCCGTCCCAGCACCAAGACGATCACGCGGTGCGCCAGGCGCAGGGCGTGGCTGACATTCTGTTCCACCAGCAGAATCGCCGTCCCGGTGTCGCGCGCGAGGGTCTGTAGGTGCTCGAGCGCCGACTGCGCCGCGCCCGGTCCCAGGCCGAGAGAGGGCTCGTCTACCAGGAGCAGCGACGGGTTGGTCATCAGCGCTCTGGCCAGTGAGACCATCTGCTGCTCGCCGCCGCTCAAGGTGCCGGCCAGGCGGCGCTGCA
>PEVN01000141.1 GCA_002779825.1 Armatimonadetes bacterium CG06_land_8_20_14_3_00_66_21
GACGCCGTGCGTATGCAACCGGAACGCCCCACCAGGGCGCGCGGGCAAGACCACTTCGGCGACGTTGGCAGTGTGGTGGACCGCGCCGGCCGCCATCGCGCTCTGCAGCAGGAACTGATCGAAGCTGTGGTCGATGTCGGGAAGCGCGTCCTGGGGGCCCACGCCGCGGAAGACGGTACAGAGCGGGCTCTCCGGGTGACCGGCGAGGTGGATGCCTCCAGCCCGAGTCTGGAAGTAGTGGCCGGTAAGCCGCCGTTGGATGAGCGTCGGCGGCGCCTTCGCGCCCAACTCGGCAAGGCGGTCGAGCAGCGACTCGGAGATGACCCCCGCGCACATATTGCAGCCCATCGGGCCGCACTGCAGAAAGGACTTCCCGTCGAACAGGAGAACCTCGTGCTCGGGCCCCAAGCGACGCTCCGCTCGCAGCAACGACAGCGCGCATACAGTCCCTGCCGGCCCCGCGCCGATGATACCGATTCGCATGGAGTGGTCGTCCCTAAGGGCTTTCTGTCACGCCATTAGGATAGCCTGTTCCAGGGGTGCCCGCACGTCCCTGCGGCTGCCCAGGAGAACGCCCCGCCATGAGAACCGTTGTGAGTGGTTCGTCCGGACTCGTCGGCTCTGCGCTCGTGCCCTTCCTAGCGGAGGCGGGGTGGGAGGTCGGTCGGGTCGTACGGGGCGAGGCCGGCCCCGGCGACCTCGCCTGGGACCCCGAGACTGGCACCCTCGACGCTGCCACGCTGAGCGCCATGGACGCCGTCGTCCACCTTGCCGGTGAGAACCTCGTCGGCCTCTGGACGGAAGCGAAGAAGCGCAGGATTCGCGATAGCCGGCTCAACGGCACTCGGCTACTCAGCGAGTCCCTGGCGAAGCTCGCACTCCCGCCCAAGGTGCTGGTCGCTGCGTCTGCAATCGGCTACTACGGTGACCGCGGCGATGAGGAGCTGGACGAGTCGAGTTCGCCCGGAACGGGGTTTTTGGCAGAAGTGTGCCAGGAGTGGGAAGCCGCAACACACCCCGCGCGCGAGGCCGGCATCCGGGTGGTGAACCTCCGAATCGGCGTCGTGCTCACCCCGCGCGGCGGCGCTTTGGGCAAGATGCTTGGTCCCTTCAAAGCCGGCTTAGGCGGGCGAATGGGAAGCGGCAAGCAGTGGCAGAGCTGGATCGCCCTCGACGACCTCCTCGGCGCAATCCTGCACACCCTTGTCGCCGACCAACTTGCGGGCCCCGTCAACGCGGTCGCGCCCAACCCGGTCACCCAGAGCGACTTCGCCAGGACGCTGGGCAAAGTGCTCCGCCGGCCGACGTACGCAGCAATGCCGGCGTTCGTGGCGCGACTGGCGTTCGGCGAGATGGCAGACGAGATGCTGCTGGCCAGTGCGCGGGTGGTGCCGAGGGAGCTGTTGAGTAGCGGGTACGCATTTCGGCACCCGACCTTGGGGGCGGCCCTCACTCCGTTAGTTCAATGAACCGCGGCTGGCGGGAGCGGAGCGCACCCGCCCACAGCCCACGTCAGTCTGGCGCGCCGACACCGGCGGGCCGAAAGGAGTCCCCATGGCGAATGACGACCGACTGACCCAGGCCCTGCGCGAGGCGCAGACGCAGCACGGCGACAGCCTGCTGGAGCTGTCGCGCCGAACCCGCGTCCTGCTGATCTTCCTTCGGCACCTTGGGTGAACGTTCTGTCGCGAGGCCCTCGCGGACGTTGCTGCACGCCGCGAAGCCCTCGAAGCGACGGGAACGCAGGTTGCGTTCGTTCACTTGGGCACGGAGGCAGACGCGCTGCCGATCTTCGGGAAGTACGGTCTGGAAGACGTACCGCGGGTTAGCGACCCGGCGGCGACGCTGTACGACGCCTTCGCGCTGACGAAAGGCAGAGCGTCCCAGTTCATGGGCCTCAAGGTGATCTGGCGAGGCACGTGGACGGCGTTGTTTGCAGGCCACGGCTTTGGCAGGATCATCGGCGATCACACGCGGATGCCAGGGGTGTTTCTGCTCCACGAGGGGAAGGTGCTGCGGGAGTTCCGGCACCGGAGTTCGGCGGATCGGCCGGACTATGCAGAGCTTGGTGGCATCGGCGCGAGGTGAGAAATGGGAGCCATGGGAGGAATGGGAGATATACCCGCGAAGGTTAAGAACACACCGAAGTGGAAGTTCACGGAACTTCCCCGGCAGGCGTGCAGCAGACGTAGGACAGAGGGTATTCTCCCAGACGGAGCCGAAGTCGCACCGGGACTTCGGTGTGTTCTTAACCTTCGCGGGTATAGCGGACTTGTCGGTTCATCGGTCCCATAGCGCCCATCCCTCCCATGGCAGCCTCACCCCGCTGCCAAGTAGCACACCGCCCGCTGTTTGAAAGCGTTGGCGTTGACATGCAGCCGCTTCCCGCCCTCCAGGGTCGCTGGCTCAATGACGCGGACGACTCCCTCCCAGCGCGACTGGTCGGGCAACAGCTCTGTCAGCCGGTTCGGTGCGGTGTCGAGGAACGTGCGGTTGAGGACTGTGCCTTCTCTGTCCGGGAACACTGCCAGGTAGACGGTCTGGTTCTCGACCAGGTCGTTGAAGAAGTGAGTTCCCAGCGAGACGTCGGGGATGAGGTCGACTCGCATCTCGGCGATCTCTGCGAGCACTCGCGCCGGGCTGATCTCCGTGAAGGAGACCGGCACTCCCAGCGACGGGGTGGTGGTTCCCCAGCGGCCGGGACCGAGCAGCATGACCGTCTTGTCACCCGCGTCGAGGTGCGCCAACTGCCCGACCAAGCGCGCGATGGCGTACCGGTCCTGCATGGGCATGCCGGCATAGGCGGCCGGCACGACGTAGATGAGGCGATCGAGCTGGCAGGCTTCCAGAGGGCCGATCACCGCGCCGCGCGTAGCGAGGACGAGATCTTCGGGGGCGAGGTCTTCCGGCGGCTCAACCACCGCCCCGCCGCCCTTCACCTGGAACGGCCGACACTGGACCAGGTTGATCCGGTAGTCGTGCTCTTCCTCCGGCGCGGTGGGCTCCAGGAAGTTGACGGTGAACTCGACGTCCACCGGGTAGTCGTAGGCCTCGCCCAGTGTCCGCAGTAGATCCCGGAGGTCTTCGACGAAGGCGGTCTTCGTCAGGAGTGGCTCGAAGGTCAGCAGCCACGGGAACACGTTGGTCCGGCCGGCTGCCCGGGCACGCTTGATCAACTGCTGGTCCCGGGTGGCGAAGAGTTCCACGGGCACGCGGTCCTTCCCGGTCACGGCGTCCTCGAAGGTGCACGACAGGAGCTTGTTGGACCGCAAGTCGAGCGCGTCGACGCGCTTCTGCGTGTAGTCGAGGCGCTCGTGGACGGTCGCCTCGGGGCGCCGAGTGGGCGCGTTGAGGGCGACAATGCGGGTGTAGTCGCCTTCCGGCGGATCGACCGCGCGGGTACCGAGGCCGAACACCAAGCGTAACACGCCGGCCTCGGGGTCGATTTCCTCGCTCCAGACGTAGGGGTTGAACGACAGCCCGACGCCGGCGAGCTGCGGGTAGAACAACTCGTCGTAGACGGCGCCGGATACCCGCTGCACCAGGAGCGCCATCTGCTCGTCGTACTGGAGCAGCCCGCGGCGGGCGCGGTACCGCAGCGCCTCCTCGCCCATGGCGCTGGCGTAGACGCGCTTCACCGCGCTGGTGAATGCCGTCAGTCGCTCTTCCGGCGTGCCCTGGTTCACACAAAAGACGCTCTCGTATTTGCCGGCGAAGGCGTTGCCGAAGGCGTCTTCCAGCAGACTGCTTGACCGCACGACGAGGGGCGCCTGACCGAAGTACTCCAGCACCTCGATGAACTGGTTGCGGATGAAGTCGGGAAAGCGACCTCCCAGGATCCGTTGCTGCGCTTCCTTGGCGTTCTCGAGGCACCGCTCCGGGTCGCGTTGCTGCTGCCGCAGGCGCCAGCAGCCATTGCGGACCAGGTACGTGTAGAACACGTCGCAGCCGATGTAGAAGGAATCGTGGACCTCCAGCAGCTTCTGCCACTTGTCGTCGCGGTCCCTGAGGATTGACCGGGCCAGCAGCATGCCCACCGACTTTCCGCCAATGAGCCCGGTGCCGATCATGCGCTTGCGGATGCCGAGCAGGCTAGGCAGTTTGAGGTAGCGCTTGGCCAATCGCAACAGCCGTGGGTCGCGGGTGACCATCATTCGCAGCAGCCGCTCGTACAGCTCGTCGGTCTCCTGGAAGAGCGCCTCACCGCGGTCCTGCCGGGCCAGCGCGTCCTGGGCCTGGAAGAAGATGCGATCCCACACGTCGATGACCCGTGCCGCGGAGCCCACCTGCGGCTGCGCCGTTGAGGCGAACAGCTCGGCGATGACGGCGCTCTCGGTGACCGTGCGGAGCCGCTCGCCCTCCCAGACGTGCGGGAAGTACATGGTTGGTGAGTCGCGCCGCCACACCTTCAGCGGGTGCACGTAGAGCTTGCCGCGGTGCCGGTGGACATCCAACAAGAGCTGCGTGGTGTCGCGAATCGCCCCGACGGTGTAGTAGTGGTGCCGGTGTCGAAGCAAAGCAAAATAGGTGATGGTGTCCAGCTCGTACAGGTACGGACACGTCACCATGAAGAAGTTCGCCAGCATCAAGTCGCTGTACCAGTCGGCGGCGAGATCGGAGAGGCAGTCGAACAGGTAGTACGCGCCTTTGCCCGCCTCGCCGATGATCCGGTGGATCTCCGAGGCGAACGCCTCGAACCCCAGCTCCGGGTCGAGCTTCACGACCTCTGCCCCGCAGTCCTCGGGCAGGAGCGGTTCGTGGCGGGCGAAGCGGAAATAGATGAGCTTGCGGCCCTCCCGCAGCGCTTGTTCGCAGTAGGGCGCCACGAAGGGGAGGTAGTCCTCGATGGACTCGACCTGGAACACGATGTTGTCGCCGAGGCGGAGCCCCTTCAGGACGTCATCCAGGGCGGGAAGACCGGTGCTTGGCGGTAGGTTGGCGGCTGGCATGATGGCTGAGCTCCTTCGCAGACGTAGCCCGACGCGCCAGCGGAGGGAGTCCTTCGGCTACGCGCCTCAGGCTACGTTTCCGTGCGTCGTGCGCTTCGCGGCGGCTACCGTTGCTCCGGTAGACAGATCAGCCCGCACTGCGTCTGACCGTCCATTCGCACGGACAGCGGCGTGTCGAGGGTGACGTGGCGCAGGTACGGCGTGAGTTGCTCGCCGGGCAGCTCGTCCAGCAGCTCCCAGCGAACGAACTCTTCTGCCGTGCTTGCCGGCAGCGAGAAGTAGCCAATCCCTGCCGAGGTCATGTTGTGGAAGAAGTGCGTGCCTTGGGACGGCTCGAGCGGCAGGTCGGCGTTCGCGACCTCCACGATGACCTTCGCGCCCGAGATTTGGTACCAGACCACGGGGATGCCGATCCACGGATCCTGCGAGCCCCAGCGGCCAGGCCCGAGCAGGAGGTACGGCCGGTTCTCGGCCACGAGCTTGTTATTGAGGCGAGCGACGTGAGCCGCAGCGTCAGTGCTCTTGGCGCGCTCGAACCGGCCGGGCGACACGTAGACGACATCCCGAATAGTGTCGAGGCGGCCATTCCCCATCACGCGTTGCGAGCGACACAGCAGCCAGTCGGCGGGAACAGAATCGAGATTGAGGTCGCACCGCTCTCTCAGGGCGACCAACGGCCGCATCTGCAGGAAGAAGAACTCCGCTTCTGCCCCGTCTCCGTCCGCCAGATTGACGGCAAACTCGATCTCCAGCGCGAACCCCATGTTCTCCCGACCGATGGCGAGGAGTCGGTTCAGGATGCTGCTCAGAGGAAAGGCGTCCCTCTGCAGCAGGCGCCGGAAGGTGACCGCGCGCGCCCCGGGCCGGCTAACGCCGTCGTAGAGGCGGTCGTCGGTCGGCGAGACGACGCTCCCGAGGTGCCGTAATTCGCCGTCCTCTTCGGCCCGCGACAGTGGCAGCCGGACCAGCGTGGCGCCACTGCCGCTGTCCAGATCCACTTTGCGGGCGGCGAGGTTCAGCGCGAAGAACTCGCGTTGGGAAGCGTCCAAGACGGCCTGCGGCGAGGACATGTCAGGCTGGATGTTGGGGTGGCGCGGGCAGAAGCGCACGGCCTTCCCGCCCTCCACAACCTGCTTGCCCAGTCCCAGCGCGACGGTGGCGACGCCGTCCTCGGGCTTCATCGGGCTGAGGGGGTAGTAGTTGTGCGACTGCGCCACCCCGGAGAAGGTGGGGTAGTAGACCTCGCCGTGCGGGCGGCCGGCGACTTCCTGGATGACGACGGCCATCTGCTCCTCAGCCAGGTTCATGCCGAGGGCCTCGAAGTACCGGCGCGGCCGTTCCAGGTGCCCGGAGGCGTAGACGAGCTTGATCGCCCGGCACAGTTGCGTCAGGCGAACGGCGGGGTCCGGATGGTTGTTGGGCAGCATGTAGGTGTCGTACAGGCCGGCGAACGGCTGGTAGTGGGAGTCTTCCAGCAGGCTGGACGACCGGACCGCCAACGGCGTCTGCACCCGGCGAACATACTCGGTCAGATCCTCGCACAGGCGCGGGGAGAGCTCTGCTGCAACGAACCGCTGCTGGATACCGGTATCGGCCATCCCGGCCAGGGCCTCCAGGTCGATGCCGTTACTGCGCATGAACTTCTCGAACTCATCGGCGGCAACGACCAGTGTGCGCGGGATCCGGATGGTGACTCCCTCGACGGTGTCTTCCCTCAGATGCTCGCTCATCAGGTGGAACATGAATGCCAACCCGCGCCCCTTGCCGCCCAAGGAGCCGCGTCCCGTAACCAGGAACGGGTAGGCCGGGTCGAATTCGGGTCCGCGGAACTCGGCGATGGCGCCGCGGTACTTCTCCTTGCGGGTGAGGGACACAGCCGCAAGGAGGAATTCTCTCAGTCCGGCGGTTGTCGCGAAGTCTGAGACCGTAACCGGCCGCAGTACGGAGGCCAAGGTCGTCTCGCCCCGGGCGCGGAACCACTGCGAGAAGTCGTTCCGCGACGAGTGGAAGACGATCGATTCGTCGGGAAGGCTCGGGAACATGTTCTCCATGTCCCACATGTTCCGGGCGCGAGCAATCTCGCGCCCGGCGGGGTCGCGGAACACGAAGTCCCCAAAGCCGATGTCCACCACGATGAAGTCGGTGACATGGTCGGTCACGTGGGGCGAGCGCTTGTGGACCCAACGGACCCCCAACTCCTGAGCGATCCGAGCGACCTGCGGTTCGGCCGAATGGATGAGCACCGGAGTGCCCGGTGACCGTGCCAGCGCCTCGCACAGGAATCTCTCGCCGCTGTCCTTCGGCTCTGTGGGGATGCGCAGGTCGGAGAGGATCCCCACCAGGGAGCCTTCGTACCGGTTGAACAGCGTGCGCGCTTCGCGGAATGTTCGCGCCAGGAGCACCTTCGGCCGCACGCGCGTGCGCATCTGGCAGTCGCTTTCGTTGATTCCCTGAGGCACCAGCATGAACGTGCGCTCCATGAGGGTCGCGTACACATGGGGCAGCAGGAGCGAGTAGTCCTCTACGCAGTCCTCGACCACGATGATGATGCCGATGGAGGCCAAGCTGAGGTCGCGATCCACGTTGAGCCGGTCTTCCACCAGCTTGATGATGGAAAGCAGCACCTGAGCGCTCCCGCGCCACGCGAAGACCGAGTCGATGCCGGCGGGATCGGCGCCCGGCGCCCCAAGTTCGAACCACCGCCCGCCGAACACCAGAAGGACCACGGGCAGACCCGGATGTCGGGCTTTCACCGCCTGACCGAACTCCGAAGAGCTCATATCCGGCAGATTGGCCGAGGCCAGCACCAAGTCGAAGGGCCGGTCCTCAAGGATCTCCAAGGCCTCCTTTCCGGAGAGCGCAGTGGTGACCTGAGGGACGTTCTGGAGGTGGAGCAACCGGGAGGTGCCGTAGATGTCGCTGGTCAAGCTAGCGTCCCGGGCCATGCTGAAGGCTTCATAATGATTGGAGACCATCAAGATGGTCTTGACCCGCCTGGACATCAGGGCGTGGAACCCGCGGAAATGAGGGTCGTAGGCGTCTCTCAGCTTCTCGCGGAGGTCGTCCAGCGTCATATACCGAGTCCTCCCCAGGGCAGCACTCCCGAAGTGACACTCCATTTTAGGCCATCCCACCAGGCCTGTGCAGACCCGGGAAGCTCAGCGGCGCGCCCAAACGAGGCACATTGCGTGAACACGGGGCTTTTCCTGCGGCTCTCTATGGGTCTGGACTCCCGCTGATTGCCTGGGTGCATGCCGTTGGGGTGCTGAAGGCGCTACCGGCGGTGCAGCCGAGACCGAATGCGGAAATCCGTGCGTTAAGCGGCACGTATGCCGTTTGCGAACTTATTGAGGTGAGCATGTATGCTCGTGTGAAGAACAACTGTAACGGCACTATTGCCGTAAAACACGACAGTAATGTTTCTCTATGCGCATATTGACGGCAGAGACATGCCGCTACACAATACCTACATGACATTGCAGCAATAGAGAGCCCGCTGCAGCGATGCCGCGATGAGTAACGGGGCTCAACACCAAGGGAGTGGTAGTCATGACTGTCTCAGAGGTTCTGAAGCTGACCGAGGAGCGGGCCGTCAAAGTCGTGGACTTCAAGTTCATGGACTTTCCCGGCCTGTGGCAGCACTTCTCGGTACCCACCGCAGAGTTGTCGGAAGATTCGTTCGAGTCTGGTTTCGGGTTTGACGGTTCCAGCATTCGAGGCTGGCAGGCCATCAACGAGAGCGACATGCTCGTCATCCCGGATCCGGAGACGGCGATTATCGACCCGTTCATGGAGCACACCACGCTGAGCCTTATCTGCAACGTGGTGGATCCCATCACCAAGGAGAAGTACAGCCGCGATCCGCGCAACATCGCCCAGAAGGCGGAGGCATACCTGAAGTCCACCGGAATCGCCGACACCGCCTACTTCGGGCCGGAAGCGGAGTTCTTCATCTTCGACGACGTGCGGTTCGATCAGACCGTCAACATGGCCTTCCATCAAGTTGACTCTGTGGAAGGTCGGTGGAATACCGCCCGCAACGAAGGGCCCAACCTCGGCTACAAGCCGCGCTTCAAAGAGGGCTATTTCCCCGTCCCGCCGACCGACTCGCTGCAGGACATCCGCTCCGAGATGATGCTCACCATGATCGACTGCGGTCTCGACGTCGAGTGCCAGCACCACGAGGTGGCAACGGGCGGGCAGTGCGAGATCGATATGCGCTTCAGTCCCCTGGTCAAGATGGCCGACGGGCTGATGCTCTACAAGTACATCATCAAGAACGTCGCCCGGCGCCACGGCAAGACGGCGACCTTCATGCCCAAGCCGCTTTTCCAGGACAATGGCAGCGGCATGCACACCCACGTTTCGCTATGGAAGGGCGACGAGCCGCTCTTCGCGGGCGACGGGTATGCCGGTCTGAGCGAGACGGCGCTCTTCGCCATCGGCGGCATCCTGAAGCACGCCGCCGCGGTGATCGCCTTCACCAGCCCGACGACCAACTCCTACAAGCGCCTCGTGCCCGGCTACGAAGCTCCCGTGAACCTGGCATACAGCTCGCGCAACCGTAGCGCCGCGGTGCGCATCCCCATGTACTCCTCCAGCCCGAAGTCCAAGCGCGTCGAGTTCCGTTGCCCGGACCCGTCGTGCAACGGCTACATGGCATTCTCGGCGATCCTGATGGCGGTCATCGACGGCATCGAGAACCGACTCGATCCCGGCGAGCCCTTCGACCGGGACCTGTACGACCTCGCGCCCGAAGAGCTGGCCCAGGTGCCGACAACCCCCGGCTCCCTCGATGAGGCGCTGGCGGCCCTGGAAGCCGACCACGACTTCCTGCTCAAGGGCGACGTGTTCACAAGTGACGTCGTCGAGCGCTGGATCGACTACAAGCAGGTCAACGAAATCGACGCCATGCGCCTGCGCCCGCACCCATACGAGTTCGCGCTGTATTACGACATCTGAGTCGAGCCCTTGACCGCCGAACCGCGGAGCCCTTCCCCGGTCCGCTACGGTGAACCGGAGGGGAGAGGCGCTCGCCTCGCCAGTTGCGCGAGCAGGGCGCCTCTCCCCAGCCCCTCTCGCCCGTCCCCTTTTCTGACAACGGCGACCCCGCCGGACCTTGTCGCTTGCCTGGCGGACAGCCCCACGGGACACCCCCCAAGAAGGAGTTGATGGAAGTGCACACTGCAGCCAGCAACATGCCAAGGAAGGCAGTTCTCCGCCGGGCCGCGGCCCTTGCTGCCGGGCTGGTGCTTGGCGGCACGGTGGTTCCGTGTTTCGCCCAAGGAGACAGCCAAATCAGCGCTGGCGACACCGCCTTCGTCTTCGTCTGTTCGGCCCTCGTAATGCTCATGACGCCTGGACTGGCGCTGTTCTACGGCGGCATGGTCCGGCGGAAGAACGTCCTGGGCACGATCATGCACAGCTTCGTCGCGGTTGCGCTGATGAGCGTCGTGTGGGTGCTGTGGGGATACAGCCTCGCCTTCGGGCCGGACCTGGGCAAGTTCATCGGCAGCCTGAGCTGGCTCGGCCTGCACAGCGTCGGCGCCGAGCCCAGCAGCTACGCCGGCACCATCCCCCACTACCTGTTCATGATGTTCCAGATGATGTTCGCCATCATCACGCCGGC
Source organism: Armatimonadetes bacterium CG06_land_8_20_14_3_00_66_21 (assembly GCA_002779825.1). Lineage (GTDB taxonomy): Bacteria > Armatimonadota > Abditibacteriia > CG2-30-66-41 > CG2-30-66-41 > CG2-30-66-41. The sequence goes on from PEVN01000141.1 coordinate 10,579, forward strand.
CCTGATCTCCGGCGCCATGGCCGAGCGGGTGAAGTTCTCCACGTACCTGGTGTTCATGGTCCTCTGGTCCACGTTGGTGTACTCGGTCGTGTGCCACTGGGTATGGGGGGGCGGCTGGCTGGGTAGTCTCGGTGCGCTTGACTTTGCTGGTGGCGCCGTTGTGCATATCACCTCGGGCGTTTCCGGTCTCGTGGCTGCCCTGATGCTTGGTCGCCGGCGGAACCTCGAGAACGATCCGCCCGTGCCGCACAACATGACGATGACCAGCATGGGCACCGCGCTGCTCTGGTTTGGCTGGTTTGGCTTCAACGCGGGCAGCGCCCTTGCCGCCAACGGCGTGGCCATGACGGCGTTCGTCACTACCAACACGGCCGCGGCCGCGGCGGCGCTTACCTGGTTGTTTGTTGAGTGGAAGACGCGGCGGCAGCCCACCGCCCTCGGCTTCGCGTCCGGCGCTGTCGCCGGCTTGGTTGGCGTCACGCCGGCGGCCGGCTTCGTGACCCCGGTCGGCGCGCTGTTTATCGGCGTGACTGTTGCGCTGTTCTGCTTCTGGGCGGTGTCACTGAAAGAGAAGCTCGGCTACGACGACGCGCTGGACGCCTTCGGCATCCACGGTGTCGGCGGGACCTGGGGCGCACTGGCCACCGGCCTCTTCGCGACCACCACGGTCAACGCGGCCGGGCGCAACGGCGCGTTCTACGGCAACCCGGCCCAGTTCGGCATCCAGCTCCTCGGCGTACTCGTGACAATCGCCTACGCGGCGCTCATGACGTTCGTCTTGCTGAAAGTGCTCGATAGGCTCATGGGCCTGCGCGTCAGCCCGGACGACGAGAGCGTCGGTCTCGACATCAGTCAACACGACGAACGGGGCTATATCCTGTAGCGACCTCCCCGGCGGACGCCTCCTCGGAGGCGATTCACCGGTTAGGCAATCCTGTCGGCTCAACACTGATTGGTGCGATCGGCGGTCTGGTGATGGTGTTCGCCGTGGCGTTCTTCGACAAGGTGGGCATCGACGACCCGGTGGGTGCAATCAGCGTCCACGGTGTCTGCGGTGCTCTGGGGACGATCCTGCTGGGTCTCTTCGCCCAGAAAGGAACCATGCCCGATACCGTTCCGAACGGGCTGTTCTTTGGTGGCGGCTTCGGCCTGCTGAAGGCGCAGCTCATCGGGGTGTTGGCCGTGTTCGGCTGGTGCGTCGTGACCGGAGTGCCGATGTTCGCCCTCCTGAAAGCTACCGTCGGGCTCCGAGTCAGCCCGGAAGAAGAGCTGGAAGGGCTCGACCACGGAGAGCACGGCGGCACGGCGTATCCCGAGTTCGAGATCGCGCCCTCCGTTCTCCCTGCGGACGTTCTCCCGCCCGGCGGCGGATTCGCACCGAAGCGTGGCCGGGCGCCGGGTCTGTCGGTGACTGAGGCCCAGCCTGCCTGAAGAGAACCAATGTGCCGGCCCGTCGTGGGCGTTACCGGATGCCACTCCCTGCCCCGGCGGGCCGGCGCCCTCAAATAGAAATGAAGGAGGAGTACTGAGATGAAACTGATCCAAGCAGTCATTCGCCCCCATCGACTGCAGAATGTCAAAGCCGCCTTGGCGGAGAAAGGCATTCTGGGCATGACGGTGACCGACGTTCGGGGCTGTGGCCGGCAACGCGGCCATGTCGAGCGCTACCGTGGCGCCGAGTACACCGTCGATCTCCTGGCCAAGACAAAACTGGAGATCGTCGTGGACGAGCATGAAGTCGATGCCGCTGTCGACGCCATCGTTGAGCAAGGCCGAACCGGCGAGATCGGCGACGGCAAGATCTTCGTGATCCCCGTGGAGAAGGCCGTCCGCATCCGCACCGGCGACGCGGACTCGGAAGCGCTTTGACGAGGCAGAGCGCCTCGTGACCTACAAAGGAAAGGAAACCAGTCCCATGAAATCGCGCATTGCCTACCTGGCCGCTGTAGCGGCGGTCTTCGCAGGAGTCCGGCCTTCCGGGGCGACTCCCTCGACCTTGGTGTGGATCCCCTCCACCGACCTCCAGGCCGCGGGGACCTGGCACCTCGGCCAAGACAACTACTTCCCCCACGAGGGGAACAGCCTCCTCGACCTGGGGCTTACCTACGGACTGCCCAAAGCCGAGATCGGGTTCGACTACCTCACCCCCGGCAACGACCCCTGGTCGCTCAATGCCAAAGTCCTGTTGACTGACGAGTCCGCCAGTAAGCCCCGCGTGGTGCTGGGCGGCTACGGCTTCGGAACCGACAGCAACACGACGGCCTCCAATCTCGTGTATGCCTTGGCCAGCAAGACGCTTGCAGACGGTTCCCGCCTCACGCTGGGCTACGGCCAGGGCCGCAAAGCGACTCTTGGCCCGGACAACGGCATGGTCCTCGCCGGCATTGATAAGTCGTTCAACAGCCGCTGGTGGGGAGCCGTGGACTATCAGGGCGGCGACAGTGCGTTCGGCGCTTTGAGCTTCGGCGTCGCCTATGCGTTCAACAGCAGCACGAGCCTCATTTTGGGGTATGACTTCTACAATGCCCCCGGCGTGCCTGGAACGGTCACGGCTCAGATGGACCTCAACTTCTGACCCTCGCTCTGGAGTCCGACGTGTCGTTACATGCGCACTCACTATCGGGCGCGTGCAACGGGTACTTCCGCCGTGTTCCCGGACCGTGTGAACCATCGGCGCACGACCTCTTCCGCTGGCTTGCCCAGGAAGGGGAAGCCGGTGCGGTTCTCGTCGACTCCCGACTCCTCCGGGTGGCCGACGAACCACCAGTACACACCGGCGACCCACGGCTCGTCCCAGAACGTCTTCATGAATGCCTCATAGCAGTCTCGCTGGAGGGCGAAGTTCACGTTCCCGGTCATCCGGTGCTCCCACGGCCGCACCGCCGCGCCGTCGCAGGAGTGGTAGCCCATCTCGTTGAGCAGCACGGGCCTGCCGTGGCTCGTCTGCCAGTCCCGCAGGTCGCCGAGCCAGAGCTTCCAGGCTGCCTCGAGTTGCTGCAGCGACGGCCGCGGGTCGACTACCAACGGGAAGTACGTGCAAACGGCGGCGTAGTCCAGAGCGTCCCAGAAGGCGACCTGGCGGTATTCGGACTGCCACTGCTTCGCCTTGATGAGCGCCGCCGGCGATCTGTCGTAAGTGACCGGGCTCCAGTTCGCCTGGTACGTCAGCAGGCCGCGGTACACGGCGCGTGCCTTGGCGATGAGGTCGCGCCACCGCCCCTCCTGGGAGGTCGAGCAGAGGGTCAGCTCGACGCCGAGGCAGAGCAGGTCCACGTGCAACTCCTGGCAGAGGCGCGCGTAGTGCAGGGCGAACCGCTCGTACGCCTCGAACCACTGGCCCCATAACTCGTCGGTCGGGAATTCGATCCTGCCGCGCCACTTGCCGCCGCCAGGGCGCCAGTCGCTGCCGGTCTCGTCCGCCAAGTCGACGACGAGCGTGACCATGACCTTCAGGTTCCGGGCGTGAAGTCGTCGGACGGCATGACCCAACGCGTCGTCGCTCGGGGTGAAGTAGCACGGGTACAGCGACGGCACATCGAACTTGGTCTGCTGCCACGTCACGCGCAGGGAGACCCAGGTCGCCCCCAACACCGGCAGGGAGTCGATCCGCGCATCCGATCCCTCGGACAGCAACACATGGCGATCCAGCCACGAGACGTAGCAGACGCCGCGGTGCTTGAGCGCGGGCGGAACCGCGGCAGAGGGTTGGCAGATTCCGGCAGGCGCGAGCAATCCGAGAATCAGCGACGCACTACTCCACAGGCGGCAGTGGTGGGCGATCAAGTCTGAATACCTCCTCGTCGACTGGGACGTTGACCTGGTAGTCGCTGAATCGGCAGCTCATCAGGAGGGCGCCGTCTTCCTCGGAGACGTCGACGGACTTGGGCAGCAGCACGCCCGGCTCGTGCCATTGGTAGGTGACGACTTTTTTCCGGCCCTTCATCGCGACGGTGGCGTGCCAGACTTCACGTCGCCCCCCCGGCTCGCCGATCTTGTGCTCCCCGATGATGACCTCGTGAGCGACCGGGACGTCACCGGGCGCGATGGCTGTCTCCGAGCGAAGACAGACCCAGCGCCCGGGGGCGACCTCCGTGGGTTCCAGAAAGCTGGTGGTCACGACGGGCTGCTCGCCGTCGTCGAACGCGACGCTCTTCACCGGGCAGCGCCGCTCGGTCTCCACCCACGTCCGGAAGCGCGTCAACACGTGCGGTTCCCGCACCTTCAGCGGCGCGGTGGGGCGCCATTCCAGGACGTCGCACATGTGGTCGCCGACGGCTTCCTGGCCCTGAAGACGCCACTCCTGGCGCGACGGGTCGGAAAGCGCCGCCATGGCGGGTGCGTAGCCGTCCAGCTCCACCACTTCACCGGTGCCATGCACGTTCGAGAGCGGAGGCGGGACCGTGGCGCCGGCGAGCGGGAAGCGAACGAAGGCATCCGTGAACGGGTTGTAGACGCCCAACTCCGACCCGTGCCGCAGAAACACGGTGCCGACGCGCTCCTTGAAGAAGTCGGACAGAGCGGCCCCAACGGCAGGAAGGCGCCAGCGCACCTCCAGTCTGGCGCGATCTGGCGGAACCAGAAGGCAGTGAGCCCCAACCGTTGCCGAGACGCGGCCGTCCCGATAAAAGGTCATCTCCAGGTCGCAACTGAGGCTCGTCACGAGAGCTGCCGGGGCACGCGGTTGCGTTCCCGCTTGCTGGGCTTCGCTCCTTGTCGGTAGCAGGGCCAGCGCCGCGATCGCCAGGACCACCACACAGGCCCCGCACACAAGCCCGCTCCAACGGAGATCGCTGTTGGGCGCACAGCGAAGTCCCACTCCGCGCTTGCCCGGTCTATGGAACATTGCTTCCTCCTGCCGCCTGGGATGACGCGGGTAGCCGGAGACCGCTGAGGCACGCAACGAGGCCTCCGATTCGCGGCCAGGTCGGCACCGCGAATCGGGCGCGATGGCTGCTCCGGCGTTTGGCAGACAGCCAGTCGCCACACCTACGGCGCTGGCTTCAAGCCCCACTCGGAGCAGGTCATCTTGTAGGTTGCCGTGCAGGAGTCACCGACTCCAGCGCGCTCCCCGTGCGTGGAAACGAAAATCCTTTGCCCCAGCTCGTGCGTCCACTGCCCGTCCATCGGGTCTTCGAGCGTCACGGGTTCCGTGGGTGCGGCTACGCGGTCGGTGCAGTCGGGCGTGCTCTGACGCACTCGCTGGGCCTGCTCGTACCGGCCCAACGGCACTTCGGCATAGCAGTAGCCCTCCGCCTTGCCTGCGCCTTGTGGTGGGTTCGGGCTGACACCGCGGACGGTGGCCACGGCGCTGGCCAGGTGCGTGAGGGTGGTGTAGAAGATCACCCGGGCTGGCGGCCCGACCTCTTGGCCCTCCGGGTCCCAGGTGTACGTTCTGTGTTGGAAGGCATTCGCGTTCGCGTCAGACCATGTGTGGAGGCTGAAGTCTGGGGGGAGCTGAACCGTTGCCTCCCCTTTGGCCCAGAAGTCCCCCCACGTGCCGTGGTGGAACGTGCCAGGCAGGTCGTTAGGTGGTTGTTGTTGGTCCTTTTGTGGGCCGGCTGGGGTCCCGGAGCCCTGCACTGGGTCCGAAACCACGTCGTAGTGGCCGGCATGGGCTTGGACACCCTCAAGACCCACCACGACGATGCTCAGAACAATCAAGCGGCGTGACGTACTCATTCTTCGACTCCTTTCGCTGTGTTGCGCGGCTGGTCTGCCAGCCGCCCTCCGCGCGGTCTCGCGCGGTCGAGTGGCTCACCACTGGGCAAGTGGAACACCGTTCGTGTGTCCCAGCAGCCCAAACACCTGCTCGACCAGAAACAGGAACTGCTCCGTGTTGGGCACCTCCCCTCGCATGAGGCTGGCGACAACCTGCTGTTGGCGCGCCTCCTGAAGCTCGGCATTGCGCTTAGCGACTCGCTCCCTGCTGGCCGCCCACATGGCGCCGCATAGCGACTTCTCCCGGTCGGTCTCCGGTAGAGAGGTCAGCGAGACGACCTGTTGTTGCAGCAGCAGGAGGGCGACGCCCTCCGCGCTCTGCAGGTCGCCGTCGGCCACCCACTTCTGCAGCTCGGCCGGACTGAGCACCTTACTGGCCCTCAAGCGGCTGATCCATGGGTCGCGCTCTCTGACAGCCTCCTCGACCGCCTCAATCACCTTCGCCTCGACGGTGTTCGCTGCCTCCGCTG
>PEVN01000206.1 GCA_002779825.1 Armatimonadetes bacterium CG06_land_8_20_14_3_00_66_21
GACTCGTGGCGGCCCTGTCGGCGCCCGGGCTGCTGCGGATGCGCAACGACATCGGCGACGCCTGTTCGGCAGTGGCGAACTCGGTCTCCTTCCGGCCGGCGGCTGACCGGTTCACCTTCGAGAGCGGCTGGGAAGAAGGGCAACCGCAGGGCGCGGCCGACCAGATAGCGACGCGCGGCGGCGGCATTCGGGCGGTGAGCGGCCAGGCGTGTGCGCCGGTGGTGACGGCGGCACGCGCTGGCGCGCGCGCGCTACGGGTGACGGCGGGACGTACAACGAGATCGTCACCTGTGGGGGCACGCGCTGGCGCGCGCGCGCTACGGGTGACGGGCAATGCCGAGGATCCGAGCTACTCCTACGTCTACTTCGCCGTCTTCGAGGAGACGCTGGGCGTCGCGCCCGACTCGGTGCTGTCGTACTGGATCCGACCAGCGAATGAACGCGGGCAGTGCGTGGGGATCGACCTGCGCTTCACCGACGGCACGACGCTGCGAGACTCCGGCGGCAAGACCGCCGATGGTCAGGCGCTACATCCCGGCAACACGCGCGGCGTGATCGGCGAGTGGACGCAGGTGGTTATCCCGATTGGCAGGTTCGCCGCCGGCAAGGCAATCGAGGCGATCTTGTTCGCCTACGACAGTCGAGCCGCCGGCGGGCCGTTCGAGGCGTTCATCGACGACGTGAAGCTGGAGTCGGCGCTGCTGGCGAACGCCTGGAACGTCGGCATCGAGCCACCCGGCGGTCCTGTTGCGACCGGTGCGCTCGTGACGCTGACGCCGCCCGAAGGTGCGTCGGTGCGGTACACACTGGACGGCACGAACCCCACTGTCGAATCGCCGCGATACGACGCGCCCATCCGGCTGGACAAGCCCGGGACCCAGGAGATTCGGTATGCTGCTGAGTGGGCCGACGGCCGGTTGAGCCCGCTGGTGTTTGGTCGGCTGTTCGGGGTTGGCCCGTAGCCCCTCGGACCGGTCCGACGGATCCGACTGATTACCGAGCCGCCCGGAGGGCGGCGCTACGAACGACTCGCCCTGGAGTTGCACATGACCCAACAGAGAACCGCCGCACTACTGACCTGCATCCTGCTGACCGCCGGAGGTGTCACCCTCGTGCCTGCGCAAGACCTGGAAGCCTCGGCTGTGGACACGCCAGCCACCGCTACCCGTAACGCCTCTTACGTCTCCAACCGCGAGCCACTGCAGCCCAGCCCGTTCATGAAGCTGCCAATCGGCAGCGTCACGCCCAAGGGTTGGCTGCGGCACATGCTGGAACTGGAAGCCGATGGGATGACCGGGCGGCTTGAGGCGCTATCACCGTGGCTGAACTTCAATACCAGCGCCTGGGCAAGCCCGACCGGCGAGGGCGAGCGCGGGTGGGAGGAGCTTCCCTATTGGCTGAAGGGCTATGGCGATCTGGGCTATGTGCTGCACGATGAGACCCTCATCGCCGAGGCGCGCAAGTGGATCGAGCCGGTGTTGGCTTCGCAACGGGAAGACGGCTGGTTCGGGCCGCGGGCGCTGCTGACGTCGCTGGACGGCAAGCCCGATCTGTGGCCGCACATGGTCATGCTCAACATCCTGCAGAGCTTCTATGAGTTCACCGAGGACCCGCGGGTGTTGCCGCTGATGACCCGCTACTTTCAGTGGCAGAACCAGCTTCCGGCCACTGCCTTCGGCGAGGGCTACTGGCCGAAGATCCGTGCCGGCGACAACATCGAGAGCGTGCACTGGCTCTACAACCGCACAGGCGAGGCGTGGCTACTCGAGCTGGCGCAGAAGATCCACGACAACATGGCGCCGTGGCAGACCGATGTCATCAACTGGCACAACGTCAACATCGCCCAGGGCTTCCGGGCGGGCACCGTGTTCTGGCCGCAGTCCGATGATCCCGACGACCTGGCTTCGGCTGAGCGCAACTACCGGAAGGTTCGCGACATGTACGGCCAGTTCGGTGGCGGCACTTGGGTGGGCGACGAGAACTCGCGCCCCGGCTACACCGACCCGCGGGGCGCGCTGGAAACGTGCGCCATGGTGGAGTTCATGCACAGCGCCCAAATGCTGACCAAGATCACCGGCGACCCGGTCTGGGCGGACCGGTGCGAGGAGATGGCGCTCAACTCGTTCCCCGCCTCGCAGCCGGCCGACCAGAAAGGGCTGCACTACCTCACAGCGCCCAACATGGTGCTGCTGGACCGCAACAACAAGGCGCCGGGTCTCCAGAACGGCGGCTGCATGTTGGCGTACGACCCGCATGGCTATCGCTGCTGCCAGCACAACGTGTCGCACGGCTGGCCCTACTACGCCGAGGAGCTGTGGCTGGCGACCCCCGACAACGGGTTGTGCGCCTCGTTGTATGCTGCGAGCGAGGTGGAGGCGAAGGTGGGCGAGGGCGCGGCTGTGAAGATCTCCGAGCAGACGGACTACCCGTTCCGCGACACGCTGCGCTTCACCCTCTCGACGCCGCAGGAGGTCCGCTTCCCGCTGTACCTGCGCATACCGAGATGGTGCGAAGGCGCAAAGGTGAGTGTCAACGGGGAACCGGTCGGCGTCACCCCCAAGAGCTCCCAATACGTCCGGCTGGAGCGATCCTGGAAAGCAGACGACCGCGTCGATCTGCAACTGCCTATGGCACTCAAAGCCACCGTCTGGGAGAAGAACCACAACTGCGTCTCCCTCGACTACGGCCCGCTGACCTACTCGCTGAAGATCGGCGAGCGCTGGGAGCGGTACGGCGGCACTGACGAGTGGCCCGCACTCGAGGTGTTCCCGACGACGCCGTGGAACTACGGACTGGAGCTCGACCCGGCCAACCCGGCGGCGTCGATTGAGGCTGTCGAGAAGCCGGGCGCTGTCCCCGACCAGCCGTTCACCGTCGACGCCGCGCCGGTTGAGCTGCACGCCAAAGCCCGCAAGATCCCTGAGTGGAAGATAGACGGCGGGCTCGTCGGCAAGCTGCAGCCCAGTCCAGCGAAGTCTGCGGAGCCGGTCGAAACGGTCACACTGATTCCCCTGGGCTGCGCCCGGCTGCGGATTAGCGCGTTCCCCACAGTCAGCGACTCCCCCGACGCGCCCCAATGGGCCGAGCCGCCGAAGCCGCCGTTGGCCTCGCACTGCAACCCCGGCGACACCACCAACGCGCTCAACGACGAGCTGCTCCCGGAGCACTCCGGCGATCAGAACATCCCGCGGATGACGTGGTGGGACCACCGGGGGACGCCGGAATGGGTTGCCTACGCATTCGAGCAGCCGCGCAAGCTGTCATACTCTGAAGTGTACTGGTTCGACGACACCGGTGTGGGGCAGTGCCGCGTTCCCGCCTCCTGGCGGCTGCTCTGGAAGGACGGCGACGAGTGGCGCCCGGTGGAGGGGCAGCCCGCCTACGGTGTGGCGCCGAACCAGTTCAACAGGGCGACATTCTCGCCGGTCACCACTCAGGAAGTGCGCCTGGAGGTGCAGCTTCAACCCGACGTCTCCGGCGGCATCCTCGAGTGGCGAGTGGGGGAGTGAGCGAGCCGCGCGCCGCATCCTGTGTGGAGTGGAGCAACCATGAAGAGCCTTAGAGTGCGCTTCCTGCTCGGCGGAGTTTTCGCCATGGTGGCTGCCGTCGTGGTCTCTGTGAATGTCCACGACGCGCTGGGGATGCACGACGTGGACGCGCCGTGGGACTTCGTGTTGGCCCTCGTTGCCGTGGTCGCCGTCTTGCTGATCCCGCTGGCGCTGTCGGTGGACCACTGGGTGTTGCGGCCACTTGCTCGCATGAGCGACTCGAACCAGCAGGTGCGGGAGGGTGACGAAGAGGCCGCGATCATCGACGAGAAGTTCATCCCCAACAACGAGATCGGCAACCTGATGCGCAGCCGCAACGAAGTGCTGCGGATGCTGCTGGAGCAGCGGCGGGACCTGGCCGACGAAGGCGAGTGGCGCCAAGAGGAGCAGGAGTCGCTGCGCAAAGTGAACCGGGCGCTCCGGGTCCTGATCGCCTTCAACAAGGCGGTGATGAGCGCCGGCGACTCCGCCGCGCTGCTTGCCGACACGTGCCGCATAGCCGTGGAGGAAGGGGACTACCGGCTGGCATGGGTCGGGTTCGCCCGGAACGACGAGGAGAAGAGCGTGCTGCCCGTAGCGCAGGCCGGCTTCGAAGCGGGGTACCTGAACACGGTCAAGATCTCGTGGGCCGACACCGAACGGGGGCGCGGCCCGACGGGGACGGCGATCCGTACCGGGAAGCCGTGCGCCGTGCGGAACATTCCGCGAGACCCAAGCTACACGCCGTGGTGCGCAGAAGCCATGAAGCGCGGCTACGCCTCGTCGCTCGCGCTGCCGCTGACGGGGCCGGACGGCGTCGCGGGTTCGCTCAACCTGTACGCCTCAGAGCCCGAGACATTCGACGACGAGGAAGTGGCGTGGCTCTGCGAGTTGGCGGCGAGCCTCTCCCACCGACTCTCCACCTTCCGGACGCCGGAGCCGCCCGCGTCGGAGTAGCTGGCAGTCGGGCTGGGCGCCCGCGAGATCATCCGCGTTGGTCCCTCAGGACGCCCGAACTCGTTCGGGACCGGGCCGCGGTCAGCCCCCACCCAGTTGGGGCGCCCTGAGCGCGTCCTCGACGGAGTCGCGAAACGCGAAGCGCAAGGAAGTCTCACACGCGCGCAAGTCGCTCCCATGACATTCAATTGCCCCCCCCCCAGAGCGATCGGTCGCTTACTTTCAGCGCCTTGGCCTGTGCCGCCGCGCGGAGCGTTGTCGTGTACGCTGCTACTGCTGATGGTCCTCGCGTGCGCGTCGGTCGTCTGGGGGGAGGCGGCACGCTCGGCTGCGGAAACGCAGGCGCTGCTGTGGCAGGTGAAGGAACGCTGCGACGCCGGCGACTACGCCGGCGCCCTCCCGCTGGCCCGGCAGGCGGTCGAGGCGTGCACGAGTCGGGTGGGTGAGGCCCACGCCGACACGGCCACGGCCCTCGCCTGGTTGGGGACAGTCCAAGCCGAACTCGGGCGGACCGAGGCAGCGGCGCAGTCACTGCAGCGGGCGTTGGCGATTCGCAAGCAGGTTCTGGGCGAGACACACCCGGAGTACTTCGCCGTCCTGGACAAGCTGGCGGCGCTGTTCAAGTCGGCGGCGAAGTATGACAAGGCAGCACACTGGGGCGAAACAGTGGTCGCCGCCAGGAAGCGTGCCTTGGGCGACGGCCACCCGGAGTATGCAGCGAGTCTGGGCAGGCTGGCAGACCTCTACAAGGCGACCGGCGACCAGGAGAAAGCGGAGTCGCTGTACCGTCAGTCGGTAGCGGCCTGGAGGAAAGCAGGACCGGACCACGGCGCCTCCTGCGCAGCCGCCCTCAGCAGTCTGGCGGGGCGGTACGTCGCTCAGGGGAAGCTGGCCCAGGCTGCGCCGCTCTACGCCGAAGCGGCCGAGCTTTCGCGCCGAGTCCACGGCGACAAACACCTGTACTACGCCACCAGCCTGGACAACCTCGCCGGGCTGTACGAGTCCCTGCAGCGGTGGACCGAGGCGCTTCCGGTCTACGAGGAGGCGACAGGGATCTGGCACGAGGTCCACGGCGAGCAGCATCCCGCCTACCTCTCGCGGCTGTCGCACCTGGCGAAGCTGTGTGAGAGCGCCGGGCAGGATGACCGAGCTGAGTTGCTGTACACCCGGGCACTGGAAGCCCGGAAGAAGGCAGCCGGCGAGGGGAGTGCCGACTACCTGGAGGCCTTGGACGACCTGGCGGGCTTCCACAAGTCGACTCGCCAGTGGGCCAAGGCCGAGTCGGAGTACCGACGTGCGGTGGAGCTATCCGCGGCAATCCTGGGGAAAGAGCACCCGACGTACGCCGCGAGGCTCAACGACTTGGGCGAGGTGCTCTGGGCCCAAGGCCGACTCGGTCAAGCTGAGCCGCTGTTCCAGGAAGCGCTGGGAATCCGCAAGAAGGTACTGGGCGAGAACGACGCGGAGTACGCCAGAACCCTCAACGATCTGGGGGCGGTCTATTGGGCAAAGGGCGAGCACGACAAGGCAGAGCCGCTCTACAGCCAGGCACTGGCCATCCGCAAGGCGACCTCGGGGGAGAATCACCCGGACTATGGCGACAGCCTCAACAACCTGGCAGTGCTCTACTGGTCCAAGGGGGAGCTGGACAAGGCTGAGCCGCTCTATCTGCAGGCGAAGGAGCTGTACCGGCGGCTGTACGGTGAGCAGCACCCCTTCTACGCGACCAGCCTCAACAACTTGGGTGCGCTCTACCAGTCCCAGGGCAAGCTTGAGCAGGCAGAGCCGCTGTACGTTCAGGCGCTGGCGATCAAGAAGAAGACGCTGGCTGAGGACGACCCCTCGTACCTCGCCACACTGACCAGGCTGGCTTCGCTGTATGTCGCGCGGAAGCAACCCGAGGAGGCCGAGGCGCTCTACAAGCAAGGGCTCGCAGCAGTGGACCGGGCCGGGGCTGCGGCGCGAATGGAACACGCACTGTTGCTTGAGAGCTACGGCGCGTTCCTCCGCAAGGCTGGCCGAGTCGACGAAGCAGAGCCCCTGGAAGACCGGGCGGAAGCAATCCGCAAACCGACGGCGCCCTGAAACGAACCCTTGCCATGTTGCCGCCTGCCACGGCAGCGCTGCGCCGCCCCAATCTCCGGGGGGAGATTCGGTCGGGGCGCCGTTGTAGAGACGTTGCATGCAACGTCTCTACAGCTTGTTTCAATCTTCGGGGGGAGATTCGGTCGGGGCGCCGTGCCTGCGCGCACCAGCGCGTGGACCCACCCCTCCTGACCTCTACGTGTTCACAAGCAGCAACGCCGTGCCTGCGCGCACCAGCGCGTGGACCCACCGGCTAGGCGCCGGCAGCTACAACCTCGTGTCTGCGCGCACCAGCG
>PEVN01000536.1 GCA_002779825.1 Armatimonadetes bacterium CG06_land_8_20_14_3_00_66_21
CGGGGTGCGGTAGCGCAGAATGTCGCGCCGATGGTCGAGCAGTCGCCGGTCGGAAGGCACGGTGAACAGGTCGCGCGTCCAGAGCGTGGGCACCGGGTCGTTCGGGTCGTAGGCGTAGCAGTCGGGCGGCTCGTCGGTGGACGGCGCCGGGCAAAGTGCGCCGGAGCCGTCGGGCAGTTGGGCAGCGCCGTCGCTGCTCAGGTAGAACACCCGCTCCCGCTTGCCCTCCGGCGGCCAGGTGGCCGCCGACCGCCACTTGCCCGAGCCCATGACGAAGTACCGCACCGGTGGCTCACGGTCGAGGCCGTTGTCGGCGCCCTTGAGCCAGTGGTCGAACCAACGGAGGTGCACGTCGGCGAGGTCCAGTGCTGCGTTGGGCCCAAAGTCGACCTCACCGATCTTCCTGGCGCCGAGACCGCAGTGGTGCCACGGGCCCAGGATCAGCTTGGTCTGCTCGCGGGCCACGGCGGTGCGAGCGTTCCGCTGCATCCCGGGCAGGTGTCCCATCGTTCCGCCGCAGTGGTCGTACCAACCGCTGAAGTCGAGGTTGGGGACCTCGACTTCCTGGTGGCTCTCCTCGAACCGCCACGGCCGCCGACTGGGGTGACGCAGCCAGTCTTCCGCCTGCTCGGCCAGTCGCTTGGGCAGGTACTTGGGGAACTCGAGCCAGGGAAGGAACCCCAGCCACCGGCCGTGTTCGAGATCGTTCCAGATCTGGTTGGCCTCCTCCGGGGTGTGCGGCTTGGGCAGACCCTCGCGCCGACGCAGGTCGGGGGCCATGGTGGTCATCCACCACCGGATGCGCCGTCCCGGCCGGAACCCGCCCAGCCAGTCGACCTCGGTCAGCTCAAGCGGGATGGAGTACGCGCACATCGCTACCAGGCTTGGCGGTCGCAGCTTCGCCTGTTGCCACTGCATCCACGCGCAGTAGGACGCGCCGAACGTGCCGACCTCGCCGTTGCAGTACGGCTGCCGAGCCAGCCCCTCGATGCTGTCGTAGCCGTCTTCAGCGTCGCCCGTGTCTTCTACGGTGAACATCACGTAATCGCCGCCGGAGGCGTAGCGCCCCCGGGTGTCCTGAGCAACGACGACGTAGCCCGCCCGAACGTAGCGCTCAAACCCCGCGGCGGCTTTGCCGTACGGCGTTCGCAGCAGCAGCGCGGGGAACCTCCCCGGCGCGTCTGGACGGAACACGTTGGCACGAAGGGTCGTGCCGTCGCGCATGGGCGCGGGAACGTCGATCTCGGTGACGACACCCAGAACTCCGGTTTCTGCAGACATTGGGGGGACCTCGCTCGCCGGTGGTCTAACTCAGTTTCTGTGTCGCGGCGCCGGAACCTGCGCGACCCGGCAAGCGTTATCGCCGGCACCCCGTTGACTCGAACGCGAGAGGAGCCCGTTCCGCATGTGGCAGACGAGCCACGGCTCAACTCGACCTGACCGACGGCGAGGGCTCGCCGCTCTCCTGTGCAAACCAGTGGAGTGGGTGTGTCGCGTGCCGCTTTGGGTGTGGGCACTGCTGTTGGCAACCGCCAGCCTTGTCGGGGCACTGGTCTGGCTGCCTTTGGCGGGCCTGTCCAAGCACCCGCCCCCCCTCCAGCGGCTCCTGTCCTTCGTCTCGATCGCCGCAATCGTCTTGGGCCTAATAGGTGCAGCTTCCGACTCCGAACACTGGAGCGCGGGGATGACGGCAGCGGCCCTCGGCGCCCTCGCGATGGTGGCTTGGGCCATCGTGCGGTCGCTGAGTCGAGCAAGACGGTACTGAACGGCGACCATTTCGGATTCCGGATTGCGGACCTCAGCCCAGAGCGTCGTCGCCAAGTGGAAGGTAGACGCCAGCCGGTCAGACTCCACCCGGTCAGCAGACAGGCTTGTGCCTGTCTATCTGCTGCGCCGAAGACGGCAGATTCGCGCGGTGCCCAATCGCCTGGTTGCGCACAGCGCAAACAGACGGCATTCCCGACATGCCAGGAATCACCATTCGCTGTGACGAAAACAGCCGAGCGCGTGTGGTTCTCAGATGGGAGAGTCGTGGTGAATTCGGCTGACATCCTCTATCTCTGGGAAGACAGCTACGAGGTTCGCTCGTACGACGTGGACTTCAACGGCGTCGCAAAGTGCGAGTCGCTCTGTCAGTTCATGCAGGAGAGCGCCTGGCACCACGCCGAGCATCTGGGAGTGGGGTACGCGCAGTTGGTGGGGAAGGGACTGATGTGGGTGCTGTCGCGGTTGTCGGTGACGCTCGCGCGGGCGCCGCGGTGGGGCGAGACGGTTCGGCTGCGCACGTGGATGAGCGGCAGGGATCGGCTGTTCTGCTACCGTGACTTCCGGTTCGTCGATCAAGATGAGTGCGTGCTGGGCGCAGCGACCACCGTCTGGTTCGCCGTCGATCAGCGCAGCCGTCGCCCGCAACGAACTGACTCCTATCTCAGCGTTGAGCCGCAGACCAACGAACGAGCGGGAGAGGGCAGGGCACCGGCCATTCCGGCCGTCCAGGTGCGCGATCACGAGCGCCCCTGTCGCGTCGGCTACGGTGACCTGGACACAAACGGCCACGTCAGCAACGCAACGTACGTCGGCTGGCTCCTGGACGGGCTGCCGCTGGCGCACCACCAAGCCGCCGTCCTGCGCTCACTTGAGATCGAGTACCTTGCTGAAGCGTTCGGCGACGAAGCGCTCTCGGTGGTATGCGAGGAGGTCGCCGACTCCGCCCTCCTCCATGCCGTGATCCGCGAAGGGGAGGGTGTGGCGCTCTGCCGGGCGAGAACCTCCTGGCTGTCGGCGAGCGCTGGAACGTAGGTCTGCGCGTGCGCGTCGAAGGAAGCTCAAACCCCTTGGCAGCCGCCTCGCCGCGTCCCAGCTTCTTCGCTGTGCTCGGCAGTCTCTCGCAGGTCAGCTACCTTTCGGCTATGCTCAGTAGGTGTCCTACGCGCATTGGCAGATCAGGGAGTATGGAGGATCCGGTTGTGACGACGTTGACGGTTGGGCTCACTTCTCGCAAGCAAGCGCGCGCACTCTGCCTGGGGGCGGCACTCTTCCTCATTGGCGTACCTCGGGCCCCGGCGGCGGTTCAGTTTCTCGAGGGCGACTGCGAGGGCGAGTTCAGCCTTCGCACTGAGGCGAAGGTGGCTGGGAAGGTGGGGAACGGCGACGCCGCGGAGTTGCTGTTCCACTATGCCGACGAGCGCAACTACTGCGCGCTGAAAGTGGCGGGCAACGCGCTCACGTTGGCGCGCGTGGAGAATGGCAAGGCGATCGGGCTTGGGTCTGCTCCGGTCAGGCTGACGGGCGGGGCTCATCTGCTGACTGTGCAACGCCGGCAATGGCGCGTGAATGTGGTGTGGGATGACGAGACGGTGATCCAGGCGTACGATGCAGGCTCTGCCGCAGGCAAGGCGGGCACTCAGAACCTGGGCGCGGGGATCAAGCTGGAATCGGCGAAGCTGCAGCCGTGGGAGCCGGTGTACTACACCGATGACTTTGCCCGGGCGGCGAACAGCAGCGAGCTCTGGAAGACGCTGGCCGGCAAGTGGGGGCTGGAGGAGATCAAGGGCGCGTTTGGCTCCAACCGGTTCTCGTGGCGCAGCCAGGGCGAGGGTCCCAACCTGTGCTCCAGCGGGTACTGGTTCTGGGATTCGTACAAGTGTGAAGCCTCGGTGCATCCTTCGGGAGCGACGAGTATCGGGGTCGCGGCGTTTGTGCGCGACAAGGCGAACCATCTGTTGGTGCGGTGGACGGTGCGCACTTCGGACCAGGTCGGCGAGAAGCAACTGGTTGCCGTCCGCGGTGGGAGAGAGACGGTATTGGCGACGAAGCCGGGCGGCTACGTCGCCAACCAGTGGCACAGCGTCCGGATCGTGGCCACCGGCGGCCGGGTGCATGGCTCGTTCGACGGCCGACCAGAGCTGTCCGCAGACTGCGAGCTCTTCGGCGAGGGCGAGATCGGCCTTTTTGCCGAGGGCACGGCGCAGTTCGACGACGTGCGGGCCGAAGCCGCAGACGGGTTCCGGGAGCTATTCGGCTCGCCCGGACCGCGTGAATTGAAGGAGGTCGGCGCCGGCTGGACTGCCAAGAAGGGCGGCGACTGGGCCGTGTACACCAAGTCCGCACCGGGCACCGGCGTGTCGGTCCTCGGGCGGGCCGACTGGCGCGACTACGTGTATGGCGCCGACGTGAAGCCGGGCGGGAGCGCCGCTTCCGGGATCGTGTTTGGCTTCGTCGACGAGAAGAACTACGAAGCGCTACTTTGCACGGCTGGCGGGCTGCGCCACGTGCGGGTCCGCGAGGGCAACGAGACCGTGGTGGGTGAGTGTCCGCTTCAGCTCGACACGGGGGCGTGGCAGCGCCTCAAAGTTGACCTGGAACGCGGAGTCGCCCGCTGCTACCTCAACGACGAACTGAAGCTCGTCTCCGCGATCCACGCCGAGCTCGCGGGACAAGTCGGGTTCCGCGCAGACGGCAATCCCGGTGCCAGCTTCGACAACCTCGTTGTCTGGTTCCACGAGGCGCCCACCGACACGGCGGTCGTGTTTGAGCAGTTCACCAAGGAAGAGACGATGAACAGTTGGGCCAACCCCGCCTACGCCTGGCGGGAGGCCGGCGGCGTCTACTGGCACCTGGGCGAGTTCTTCGCCGACGCGCGAGTCGACGCGCAGTTGGCTGCCGTCAACAGCGGGCAAGGATCGCTCCAGCTCTGCTGCGACGGGCAGCAGCCCAACACCGGCTACACCTTGGCGGTGACTCGTGAACAGGGGAAGGCGAAGTTCGCTCTGCTGCGACAGCAGCAACCGGTAGCGACGGGCGAGGCGCCGGCCGCTGAGCCCGCGCGGTTGAGCTTCTACCGCGAGGGCGGCTTGGTCGCCGCAACTGTTGACGATGAACCGGTGGTTTCCTACTACGATCCACAACCGCTTTCGGGCCGGCGCGTGGCGCTGGCGCCCGGCGGCGGGCTCGGTACCGGCACGGCCGCTGCCGACACGACGCATCTGTTTGATGACACCTTTGGGCGGGCGCCGATCAACTGGTGGGGCGCGCGCGGAGACTGGCAGGTCACTCCCCGCTGGCCCTGCGACGACCGCTGGACGTTCTTCGGCGGCCTGCAGAGCGACGCCCCCATGCTGTGGAGCCGCAGGAAGTTCGACGGCGATGTCGTCTTCGAAGCCTGGCTCGCCCAATACATGGACAACAGCGACGACCCGCAGATCGGCTACCGCCACCTGGGCAACTTGGACTTGGCAATCTGCGGCGACGGGAGAGACGTGTCCAGCGGTTACAGCTTCGTGTATGCCGGCAAGGACAACACGGTTGTGCGCATCATGCGCAAAGGACAGGTGGTAGCCGAAGAGAAGCGGCCGGAGATCATGGTGAAGGCCATGCGGCTGAACGTGCCGTGGCAACGGCATTGGTTCCACCTCCGCGTCGAGAAGCGCGGGGGCAACCTGCGACTGTTCGCCGACGACAAGCTGTGGCTGAAATACACCGATCCCGACCCGCTCCCCGGCGGTCAGGTTGCCGCGTGGGGATACCGGAATGGGCTGATGATCGCCCGCGCCCGGGTCTGGTACGAGAAGGACGCCGGGGAGGGCGAGCCTCCCGTCCTGCTGGAGCAGGCCTCGCCGGTGGAAGGCCAGTGGCAGGTGGACGCAAAGCAACTCGGCCTGGTGAGCGACTTCGAGAGGAACACCAATGGGTGGGCACCGGTGCCCAGCGCCGAAGCAATGCAGGTGCAGCTTGCGCCGGCCGGTGCCTCCGGCCGCTGCCTGAAGGTGACGGCGCCTTTCAGCGGAGGCGACATGGTGGTGATGGCTGGGCTGAAGGAGTTCGACCCGCTGAAGCTGGGCAAGCTCAGCTTCGACTACAAACTGGATCCGCAAGCCAAAGTCAACCTGTACGCTAAGTTCGGCGCCGACTACCACGTCGTGCTGTTCTCGGCTCCCGAGAGCCCTGGCGAGGCGCGCCCGGGTACCCCTGCGAAGCCTCTGGGCAAGCTCGACAATGTCGTCGCCGACAACCAGTGGCACCACGCCGAGTTCGACTTGGCGGCTGCCGTGCAAGCGGCATTCCCCAACCGTCCCGATATCCGCGCAGCCAACCTCAGCTTCGCGGGCCCCCGAGACGCAGAATACCTCCGCGCCGGGTTCGGCGGCAACTACTTCGGCACGTCGTTCTGCGTGGATAACGTGCGCCTGGCGGCGGCGCCGGGGACAACGGTTGAGGAGCTGAAGGCGGTTGCGGGCGCGGGGTAACTGACAGTTTGCAGCGCACAACGCGCCGCCTTACGGGCACCGCATATCAGCCAACGCAGGTTCTCTGTGTAGGAGGGCTCCTGTTCCGGGAGCCGCTGCCTATGTTGCGCGCGCATTGCAATTCCGCCGCAGAGGGGCAATAATAGGGATCACACGGCCCGCAGAAGCCTATCTGTGCAGGGCCCGGCGTTACCACCGCACAAGCGGCAGGCAATGAGGAGCCTCCCGGGTGCCACCGGAAGCAAACTCCTGGTTGCGAGAGGACACAGCAGGCACGCTACGTCGGAACTGCAAGGCTCGCGGGCCACGAGGGAGGAACCCCTCATGGTACGGCGTTTGACTGTGCTCGTCACTTCGCTGCTTGCGTCCGCGGGTTGGGTTGCCTTGGCCGCGGCGCAGCCGACAGGCATTGGCATCCCCACTTCGTCCGCCGGTCCGCTCCAAGCGGGCACAGATACGCTGACGTTCTCCGGCGCGCCGATCACACTGCTGAGCCTGGACTTCGTGGACAAGCAGTGCCAGTCCGTCGCCGCATTGGTCCAGGGCGCGGCCGCGCTGAAGCTGTCTGACGGCAACTGGACAGAGAGCCAGCGCGGATTGGCGCTCAAGGGCAGCGGGCCCGGCAGCCTCCGGTGCCGAATCCCGACCGAGGCAGCCGGGCTGGTGCTCAAGTACCTCTGCGCCGGCGGTGTCTTCGACCCCGTGACGCTCGCGCTCAACGGCGCCGAAGTTCAGCTTGCTCCCTTCCACGACGGCACCCGGCAGACGTTGGTGCCGCTGACCAAGAACGGCGACCAGTTCCAGCCGGCCGGTGAACCCCGCTACAACCTGTGGGACTTGCAGGGCACCCCGCCCGGGCCGCGGAATGACGAAGTCCAGCGCGAGATCGACTACTCCCCCGCGCACAGCCCGCTGACCGGAAACGGCTACTGCGTCCACGTGTCCTTTGTCGCCCGCCCCGAGTCGGTCACGAGCCCCGACGCCTCTGCCTACATCCCCCTGCACGGGGTCGACGTCACCCAGTACGACGGCTACTACGTGTCTGTCAAGTCGCCGGACGCCCGGTACTTCAGCACCAGCTTGGGCGACTCCAACGGGTTCGCCTGGTCCGGAGCCGGCATGAGGTTGGAGCCTGAAGAGTGGACCTCCATCGCCGTCCCCTTCGAACTTCACCGCAACTACACCACCGCCGGCGACGGGGTGCTCAAGCTCTCCGAGTTGACCAACCTGTCGGTCAACATTGGCGGCCGCCCCGGCGACGCGCCGCTGACGGGCGAGTTCTGGGTCCGCAACCCGGTGTTCTACAAAGGCTCTCCGCCCAAAGGCATCCCCGTTGCCAAGAAGCCCCTGCAGGAGGCGTGCGCGGTCCGCAACCTCTCCCCGGAACGCCGGAAGCCGCACTTCTTCGAGGGCGTCTCGATTCAGACGATGTGCCGGCAAGGCGACACCCTCTGGCTGGGCACCGACCGCGGACTTATCAAGAGCTCCCTCTCCCAGCCCGGACTGCCGATGGCCCAGTACAGCGTTCCCGAAGGGCTGGTGGACGACGATGTTCAGACCCTCTATGCGGACGGGCAGAACCTCTGGATCGGCACGACCTGCGGGCTGAGTCGCTTCGATGGCAAGGAGTTCGAGAACTTCACGTCGGAGAACGGTCTTCTCCCGGGACCGGTCCTGGCCGTCACTTCCAATGACAAGTACCTCTGGTTCGGCATGGCGCGGGGCATTGCCCGGTATGACAAGTCCAGTGGGCAGATCGTCGCCCGCAAGGGCAGCGGCGGCTGGGCGCCGGAATCCACCGGAGGACAGGGCGTGCCGATTCAGGAAGGCCGCGGCGTGTACGCCGACAGCATCGCGCTCGACGCCGACGGCAGTCTGTGGCACGCCGCCGCAGGAATCTGGCACTCCACCAGCGACTGCGAACAAAAGAACCACTACTTAGGCACCACTCACAGGGTGCTCTCCATTCACCCCACCCAAGAAGGCGTCTGGCTGGTCAGCGCCTACGCCATCGAGCTGATGGAGCGCGAGGAAGGGCTGATCAAGTCGTCCTACGGCATCCACGGTCGGCAAGGGATTCATGGAGAGCACCACGATGCCTTCATCACCTGTGCCTACCCCGAGCCGGATGGCATCTGGCTTGGCTACAGCGACGGCGTCGGCTGGTTCGACCCCAAGGAGAAGAAGTGCTACTGGTCCCCCTCCTTCTCCGTTGCCTTGGGTAGCCTGGTACCGCAATCCCTTTTCGCCGACGCCCGCAGCGTCTGGGTGGGTACCGACAACGGCCTGCTGGTCTTCCCGAGGGCGCGGGCCCAGTACACCTGGACCTCCCTGGAGTACAGCGCACCGGCTGATGTCTGGGCCGCCGGTGTCGACATGGACCCGGAAGAGATCGAGAGTGGCGACCGCGGGCGCTACGGCCAAGGTGCTTACAGCGTCACGCTCGACGATGAGGAAGGCGTTCCCGGTAGTCCCGGAGCGCTGCTCCTCGCCTTCAACCTCGGCAAGGACGCGAAGAGTAAAGCCCTCATGTCGCAGCGCTTCGACATGGAAGTCACCGGTGCCAATGCGTTTGCGTTCTGCGCGAAGACCGACGGCCGCGCGCGGGAGTTCTTCGTCGATCTGCGCGTGGACGTGAAAGAAGCCGGCCGAACGCGCTCCGAGGTGTGGCGAGCGCAGGTTAGTGTCGGGACGAAGTGGCAGCGATTCACCGTGCCCTTCTCCACCATGCGGCTCGTCGCCGACAACGGCCGGGGTAGCCCGATGACGCCTGACGCCCTCCACCTTACCGGCGTAGACTTCTCCCGCAGCGTTGCCGACTTTCAGTGTCCCGAAGACAGCGGCAAGCTGTGGGTGGACAAGCTGGAATGGAAGAGCCTGCGAGCCGGCGGTCGTGCCTGACGCCGCCCGCGGACCCCACCCTCTGTCGTCGGCCCCCTTGACAGGCAGGCCGGCGCCGCACACAATGCCGAGCAGTCTCGTTGATGTTCCTGTTGCGGCTCACTTCCGCAACCCTCAGGAGGGATCCCCATGAGACGTTTCCCACACCCACTGACCCTTTGTGCGCTTCTCTGTCTGACCGTTGTGTCCGCCGCATTTGCGCAACCAGCCGGCATAGTCGATCCGGAAACGGCGACGCCGAAGCTGGAGCCGGGACAGACCGCCCTGACATTCACCGGCGCCCCGGTCACCCTCTCCAGTCTCAAGTTCGTCGCGAAGGGGTATCGCACCGTCGCCAAGCTCCGGCGCAACGCCGAGGCCGCGAAGCTGCTCGGCAGCGGGTGGAATGCCACGCAGACCGGCCTAACGATGAACGGTGACGGGCCAGCCACGCTGAACTGCAGCCTCCCCGAGAGCGCTGCCGGGCTGGTCCTCGAATACACGACCGACCGCGACAGCACTGCCCCGGCGACCCTCTCCCTGAACGGCTCCTCAGTGGCCTTGCCGACCGTGGAGGACCGACCCTACGAGTGCCTGGTCCGGCTGCGACGCGATGGCGGCCAAGTGCGGCTCGCGGGCGAGCCCATCCTGAACATGTGGGACGTGGCCGGCCACGCGCCCGGCGTGGTCTTCGACGAGACCCACTGCGAGATCGACCTGAGTCCGGGGAACGACCCGCTGGCCGCCGGCGAGTACCGGATGCATGTCTCCTACGTCGCGGATCCCAAGCGGGCCGCCAACCCCTCCGCGCCCTGCTATGCGAAGCTGTACGGACTGGATCTGACGCAGTATGACGGGTATGTGATCTCCTTCAAGGCAGAGGATGCTCGCTACTTCCATGCAGGTCTGCTCGACAGCAACAACTTCTCCTGGGGCGGCGGCAGCGGGAAGCTGGAGCCCGACGAGTGGACGTCCTTGGCCATCCCGTTCGTGGTCCACGCCAACTACACGACGGCAGGCGACGGCGTGCTGAAGCTCTCCCAACTGACGCGCCTCAACGGTGGGGCGAGCGGCCGTCCGCAAGGGTCGCCGGTAACCGGTGAGTACTGGGTTTCGGGGCCGGTGTTCTACAAAGGTGAGCCGCCCCAGGGCGTGCCGGTGGCCAAGGCGCGACCGCACAGTCTCTGCGCCATCAACAACCTGTCGCCCGAACGACGGAAGCCGCACTGTTACGAGGGCGACTCAATCCAGGCGATCCAGCAGCAGGGCGACCTCGTGTGGCTGGGCACGGACCACGGCCTCGTCAAGTGCTCTCGCGCGAAGCCCGACGTTCCCCTGGCGAAGTACGGGATGGCGGAAGGGCTGGTAGACGACGATGTCCAGTGCGTCTACGCCGACGGCAAGGACCTCTGGATCGGCACCACCTGCGGACTGAGCCGGTTCGACGGCGAGAAGTTCCAGAACTTCACCTCCGACGAGGGACTGCTGCCCGGCCCAGTGATGGCGATCACGTCGAATGACAAGTACGTCTGGCTGGCGATGGCTCGCGGCCTCGCCCGGTACGACAAGTCCAGCGGCAAGCTCACCGCCCGGAAGGGCCAGGGCGGCTGGTCGCCCGAATCAACCGGCGGACAGGGTGTGCCGGTGCAGGAAGGCCGCGGCGTCTACGCCGACAGCATTGCCCTCGACTCGGACGGCAGCGTCTGGCATGCCGCTGCCGGGCTGGCGCACTCCCGGGAAGACGCGCGAGAGATGAGCCACTACCTGGGCACCACCAAGCGCGTGCTTTCAGTCTTCCCCGCCGAGGAAGGCGTCTGGATCGCCAGCGCGCAGGGCATCGAGTTGGTGTCGCGGGACGACGGTGAGGTCTCGCATTCGTTCGGCATCGGCAACCGCAAAGGGCTGGCCCTGGGCCGGCACGACGCGTTTGTCACCTGTGCGTACGCTGAGAAGAGCGGCATCTGGCTCGGCTACAGCGACGGCATCGGCTGGTTCAATCCAAAGGAGAAGCGCTGCTACTGGTCGCCCAACTTCTCCGTGTCGATGGGGGCGCTCGTCCCCCAGAGCATCTTCGCCGATCTCCGCAACGTGTGGGTCGGCACGGACAACGGGCTGATGGTCTTCCCCAAGTCCAAGGCGCTGGACCCGTGGAGCGTGCTCGAGTACAGCGCGCCGACCGACATATGGGCGGCTGGAGTGAACATGGACCTGGACGAGCCGGAGGCCTGTGAAGACGGCCGCGACGCCGAAGCCGAAGCTATCCAGACCGTCTCTCTCGACGAGGAAGGCGGCTCGCCCGGCAGCCCCGGCGCCCTGTTGCTAACCTTCGACTTCGGCAAGGACGCCGACGAGAAAGCGTGCTTGGCGCAGCGGTTCGAGATCGACATGCCGGACTGCAACGGGATCGCGTTCCGGGCAAAGACCGACGCTCTGTACAAGGGCGCCCCGCGGGAGTTCTTCGTTGATGTGCACGCGACCGCCAAAGTTGGCCAGCAGACCCGCCGAATGACTTGGCGCGGCGCGATCAAGGTCGACCCCAAATGGTCCGTGTTCAAGATCCCCTTCGCCTCGATGAAGCTGGTCGAGGGTTCTGGCCAGGTTGGCGCGATCACCCCCGGCTCCCTGCAGCTAAACGGCGTGGACCTCTGCCGCAGCGTCGCGGACCACCACTGCCCCGGCGATGCCGGCAAGCTCTGGCTCGACCGACTGGAATGGGCCAGCCTTCGTGGCGGCCGCGCGTAGCCGCCGGCGAGTTGCCCCTCCTTCTGACTGCTGCTCCGTCGCCCCCCCTCTTGCTCAGAGGCGGGGCGATGGTTGTCTTTGGGCGGTCGGCGTTGAACCCGGGCGCTCCGCCGGGCGTCTCGACCCCCGTCGCCTTGCCGCGGAGTCTGCGTTACCTCTGCCCCGCAAGTGGGTACCCAACCGAGCGTGCTGCTGCCCCACGCGACGGATTGCGAGGCGGCGAGGCACCCCCTGTTCGTTGCGCCACGGAGGAGTAGTCTGCCATGCGATTCCATGCGACGCTGCTGCGGATCAGTCTGCTGTTGTGCCTGTTGCCGGGTTCTCTTGGGTTGACCCAGCCGTTAGGGAGTGGCGCACCGGCCGCCGACACGCCGGCGGTCGAGCCAGGCGACGACGTGCTGACGTTCTCCGGCGTCCCGGCGACCGTTGCGGAGCTCCGGTTCGTCGCCGAGGGCTACCGCGACTTGGCCCGGCTGCGTCTGGGGCCGGCAGTCGCCGGCATGCTTAGCGGCTCTTGGGCCCCGGCCGGGAACGGGCGCCGGCCCGTTTGGGCCACCCAAGGCACCAGCCCGGCCAGTCTCCGCTGTCGGGTCCCGCACGCGGCCGCCGGAGTGGTGATTCGGTATGCCGTCTTCGACGATCTGTTCGCTCCGCTTGACGTCTCGCTGAACGGTTCGAAGGTGGCACTGCAGCCCGTCCACGGCCTGCCGCGCGAGTGCGTGATCCGGATTCGCCGCGACGGCGGCCGCGCAAAGCTGACGGGCGCCCCCCTCCTCAACCTTTGGGAGTTGCGGGGTCTTCCGCCGGGTCCGGTCTTCGATGAGACGCACTGTGAACTCGACCTCTCGCCCGGCAACGACCCGCTGTCGTGCGGCGAGTACCGACTGCATGTCTCGTACGTCGCCGACCCGCGCCGGGCAGGCAACCCGGCCTCCCCCGCGACGGCGAAGCTGCTGGGCCTCGACCTGACTCAGTACGACGGCTACGTAATCGCCGCCAAGGCCACCGACGCGACGCATTTCAGCGCTGGGCTGAAAGACACCAGCAACTTCTCCTGGAGAGGGGCCGGCGCCGCCCTCGCACCGGGTGAATGGTCGGCGGTGGCGATCCCGTTCGCCCTGCACACGAACTCCACGACTGCGGGCGACGGCGTGCTGAAGCTCTCTGAACTGGACCACCTCAAGATCCAGGTCGGCGGTCGTTCTCGCGGCGCGGCCGTAACCGGCGAGTACTGGGTGGCGCCGCCCAAGTTCTACACGGGCGCGCCGCCGGAGGGAGTGCCTGTTGCGGACAAGTCGTTCCGCGAGGTCTGCTCGGCAGTGAACCTGTCTCCAGAACGCCGCAAACCGCAGTACTTCGAGGGCACGGCGATCCAGGCCCTTTGCCCGCAGGGCGACTTCCTCTGGCTTGGCACCGACCGCGGCCTCGTTAAGTGCTCGCGCACGCAGCCCGGCATGCCGCTGGCCCAGTACAGCATGACCGAAGGGCTGGTCGATAACGACGTCCAAGCGCTCTACGCCGAAGGGGACATGCTCTGGATCGGCACCCCCTGCGGGCTGAGCAAGTTCGACGGGCACGCGTTTCGCAACTACACCGCTGACGACGGCTTGCTGCCTGGGCCGGTGATGGCCCTCGCTGCGGATCGCAAGGCCCTCTATCTGGGGATGGCGCGCGGCCTGGCTCGGCTCGACCGGGCGACAGGAGCGATCACCGCCCGCAAGGGGAAGGGCGGCTGGTCGCCGGAGTCTACCGGCGGGCAGGGGGTTCCTGTCCAGGAAGGCCGGGGCGTCTTCTGCGACAGCCTCGCCGTGGACACCGACGGCACCCTCTGGCACGCTGCGGCCGGGCTCACCCACTCGGCGAGCGAGGGGAAGCGACTCAGCCACTTCGGCGGCACCACCAAGCGAGTGCTGGCGGTCTATCTTTCGGGCGAGAACGTGTGGTGCGTCACTGCGCGCGGCATCGACCTGCTCCGCAAAGACGACGGTGAAGAGCCGGACGCCGTCTATGGCATCGCCCGCCGGGAGGGGATCGGCGGCGAGCGACACAGCGCTTTCGTCACATGCGCCTACCCCGAGAGCGGCGGCCTCTGGCTCGGGTACAGCGATGGCATCGGCTGGTTCAACCTGAAAGACCGGACCTGCCACTGGTCGCCCACGTTCTCGGTGCGGATGGGCAGCCTCGTCGCCCAGTGCCTCTATGCCGACGCCCGCAGCGTTTGGGTGGGCACCGACAACGGACTGATGGTCTTCCCCAAGGCCGAGGCGAGGCAGCCGTGGAAGGTGCTGGAATACAGCGCGCCCACCGACCTCTGGGCCGCCGGCGTGTCTCTCGATACGGACGCGGACCGCGCGTTGGGCTGCGACGACGGGGCCCCGGACGAGGGCGAGCCGACAGAGGCTGGCGGGCAGAGCGTCGTCCTGGACGAAAACGAAGGAGCCCCCAACAGCCCGGGCGCATTGCGGCTGGACTTCGCCCTGGACAAGGCAGCCAGCAGCGGCGCTGTCCTCGCACAGCAGTTCAGTCTCGACCTCGCAGACTGCACCGGGATTGAGTTGTGCGCCAAGACTGACGGGCGCTATCGCGGCAAGCCGCGCGAGTTCTTCGTCGACGTGCGCTTCGCGGCAGTCGTCGGCAAACGGAATCGAGACAAAGAGATCGTCCTCCGGCAAGTCATCCAGGTCGACGACGCCTGGCGGGCCTTCCAGATCCCGTTCGCAAAGATGCGGGCAATCTCGGGACCGCTCAACGCCAGACACCAAGCGGTTCCCCGGTCCATCCGGCTGATCGGGGTCACTGTCGGTCGGACAGTGGCCGACTTCCAGTGCCCCGGCGACGCTGGCAAGCTGTGGATTGATCGCCTACAATGGACCAGCAGTTCCGGTCGCACCCGCGCATAGGTTCGGTTCGCCGGTACCCCCACCGGTCGAGACGGTCTGCAGGCCGCAGAAGGGACCTCCTCGCGGAGGCGGCCGCTCCGGTCATCGACCGCCGGCACACGTGGCTGCAAGCGCGCAGCCGAGAGTACCCCGCTGCTCGGCCTGGAAGCACTTTTGTCCGGCTTGCCCGGCAGGTCCGTCCGTCCTGGGGCGCGGAAGCCGGTTGGTCCCTGCTACACCCGGGCTGATTCAGCTGCCAGGCGAGCCGGACAGGGGCGAACGTACCGGCAAAGGAGAGACACATGGACGCGCCCGAGAGAGAGCGCCACGAGGCAACGGTCAACACGCCGATGGACCGGCGCGGCTTCTTCAGAAAGGGCGCCTGCGTCGGCGCAGCCACGTGGGCGCTCGCCAAGACGACCCGGAACGGTCCGGCTGTGGCGATCGCTGAAGAGCAGAGACCCTCAGCGCCCTTGGCCGCCGAAGAGGCCCGCCACTACGACAAGCTGGAGACCGGCGCGGTTCGCTGTCGTCTGGAACCGCGCGAGTGCGAGATCGGTAACGGCGAGCGCGGGTTCTGTGGAGTCCGGGAGAACCGCGCGGGGAAGTACTACAGCCTCACATACGGGCGGCCGTGCGCCATCCGGGTGGCCCACATCGAAGAGACCTTCATGCACGTCCTGCCCGGCGCGAAGGCACTCAATGTGGGCACTGCCGGGTGCAACCTCCAGTGCCAGTTCTGCAACACGTTCCACATCTCCCAGGCGCGCCCCGAGGACACGACCAACGAGGCGCTCACGCCGGAGCAGCTCGTGGAGCGGGCCAAGGCGGAGGGCTGCTCAGTCATCTGCTTCACGGATAACGAGCCGGTGGTCTGCTTCGAGTACATGATGGATACGGCCAAAGCCGCTCGGGCGGCGGGTCTGAAGACTACCTGCCACACGGCCGGTCACCTCCACCCGGAGCCAGCCACCGAGCTGGCGGGTGTGCTCGAAGCGGTGTGCGTGGACTTGAAGGCAGCCACGAACGAAGTGCACGAGAAGCTGACCATGGTCAAGCTCGACCCGGTCCTCGACACGCTCAAGCACTTCGCCAAACTCGGCCTGCACATGGAGGTCGCCTCTCCGCTACTCCCCAAGTACAATGACCCGCCTGAGTTCGCGACCGCGGCGGCGCAGTACATTCTGTCTGCCGGCGGCGCTGAAGTGCCGTGGATGCTGATGCGCTACTTCCCCTCCTACAACATGCTCACCGGCATCGCCACGCCGCTGAGCATGATGCGAGAGACCCTTGAGGTCGGCCAGACCACCGGTCTCAAGCACGTCTACCTGTGCAACGTGCGGACCGACGACGGTCAGAACGTCACGTGCCCCAAGTGCGGCGAGACCTGCGTGAAGCGCGAAGCGGGCGAGGTCGAGTGCACTTGGACGAAGCCGGGCGCCTGCCCGAAATGCAGCACCAAGATCCCCGGAGTGTGGGGCTGACCGGGTCGCTCTTCCTGGAGCAGCACCGACAGTTCACCACTCACCAAACGCACGGAGGCCCCAATGGATGATTCCGGACTGGACCGCAGAGAGTTCCTGACCTGCACGCTGGGGGCGATGGGCCTGTGCGCCGCCGCACCCGCCTTCGCGGGCACGCCCCTCTACCGAGGCCGCGACCTGCCGGTCAAGCAGATCCCCGGTCTGCCGGTCAAAGAGAAGATCGAGCTGAAGGAAGCGCTGTTCTGGAACCCGACCGGGGCCCAGGTGCAGTGCACCCTCTGCCCCTACTACTGCCAGTTGAAGCCCGGCCAGCGAGGCCCCTGCCGCATTCGGCTCAACAAGGGCGGCAAGCTCTACACCGAGATCTTCAACGCGCCTGCCGTCATCGCCACCAACGCCATCGAGCAAGGGCCGTTTCACCACGTGCTGCCTGGCGCCCGCTTCTTGGCGTATGGCACGGCCGGGTGCAACCTGCGGTGCAAGTACTGCCAGAACTGGCAGTTCAGCCAGACCACGGCAGCCGACACGAAGAACTACGACGTCAGCGCCGATCAGATGGTCGCCATCGCCAAACAGCACAACTGCCGGGGCATCATGTACACCTTCACCGAAGCGGTCATCAGCATCGAGTATACGATGGCCGTCGCGAAAGCCGCCCGCAAAGCCGGGCTGGTGAATGCCGTGGTGACTGCCGCCTGGATCGACGAGGAGCCCTTCGCAGCGCTGCTGAAGTACATCGACGTCATCCGCATCGACCTGAAGGGCTTCACGGAGAAGTTCTACAAGGATGTAACGGCGGGGTCGTTGGAACCGGTCAAACGCGCCATCGTGGCTGCCCACAAGTCGAAGGCGTGGCTGGAAGTCATCAACATGGTCGTCCACGGGATGAACGACGACCCCAACACCTTCCGGCCGATGGTGCAGTGGCTGCGCAAGAACGTCGGTCCGAAGACGCCGCTGCATGTTACGCGCTTCTACCCGGCCTACAAGCTCCGCAACCTCCCCAGCAGCCCGGCCAACACCATCCTGAAGCTCCGCTCCATCGCCCTGGAAGAGGGCATGAAGTACGTGTACGCCGGCAACTGCCCCGAGAAGATGGACGAGTACGCCACCCACTGCGACAAGTGCGGCAAGCTGCTGCTCCACCGAATCGGCTACATCACCGTCGATGAGAACAACATGAAGGACGGCAAGTGCAAGTACTGCGGCAACCCCATCCCGGGGTTCTGGAGACCGTGACGAGGCCGAGAGGCGCCCGTCCGGCAGGTGACACTGTCCTTCCGTGGGAAGCACCCCTGTTCGCGCTTCGCTTGAGCGCCCCACTGGATGAAACCGCCCCCACTCCGAGCCGCGACGGGCTGGCCCATGGGGCACCCCCTCGCGGCTCGGATTGACGGCACGTTCTCGCAAGGAGTGAACACGACTGTTGCAGACCCGAACGCCTCACTGGTCTCCTGACCCTCTCGACCGACGTTCCTTCCTCCGCCTTACCGGCGCCGCCGCCGGCGCCAGCTTGGTCGGCGCTGGAAATGCCTCGGCCGCTTCCTACGGCCCGGGGGCGGCGTTCCTTGGCAAAGTAGTGAAGTACACCGACCCGAAGCTGCTTCGCCCTTCCGGCGAACTCGACGTCAAGCAAGCCAAGAGTGCCCTCGATGAGTGCCTGGGGGCGCTCTACAGCGTGTCGCGCGGAGACACCGTGTGGAGCAAGCTCTTCTCGCATACAGACGTTGTCGGCCTGAAGGTGAACTGCCTGGCTGGACAGCACCTCTCCAGTAACCCACTGCTTGTCCAGGTGGTCGCGGAGGGAGTCCAGTCTGCGGGCGTGAAGCCCGAGAACATCATCATCTTTGACATGCAGGATGCCCACCTGGCCAAGGCCGGCTTCGAGTACAACCGCGGCGGCAAGGGCGTTCAGTGCTATGGCACGGGCAGCGACTACGACAGCCAGCTCACGAGCCAAGGCAAAGTCGTCACCAACCTGAGCAAGATCCTCTCCACCACTTGCACTGCCATCGTGAACATGCCCATCCTGAAGGACCACCTCTATACGGGCATCAGCGCCGCGATGAAGAACCACTTCGGCTGCATCATGACCCCGCACAAGTACCACCATCCCAAGGGCGGAGATCCGTTCGTGGCGGACAACTACGCGATCCCGCAGATCCACGGCAAAGAGCGGCTCATACTCTGCGAGGCGCTCACCGCCTGTTTCGACGGTGGTCCTTCGCCGGACCCCAGCCGCCTCTCCGAGTGCCTCTTCCAGCCCAACGCGCTGCTGGTGTCGAAAGACGCCGTCGCGCTGGACTATGTCGGCTTTCGCCTGATTGAGGACGAGCGCAAGAAGCGCGGCCGCCCCTCCCTCAAAGAAGACGGTCGCGCCCCCATGTATATCGTCACCGCCGCGAAGTACGGCCTGGGCATCCGCGACTTCCAGAAGACGCAACTCCTCGAGTTGCCCAAGGTCTGACCGCCTCGGTCCGCGCCTTCAGAGGTGTCCGCTCCGTGTCGCCACCCTCGCACTGCCTTGATTCTGAACGGAATCGCCGCGGGTTCCTGCACAAGGTGGGTAGCCTTGGACTGGGGCTTGCCGGGCTGAGTGGCAACGGCTGCACGGAACGGGACACCCCGGGGCCGACGGCAGCACCCGGAGGTAGCGGTGCCGGCAACTCCGCCAAGGTTGTTGAGGTGCGCGGCGAAGGCTGCTTCAAGGGCGACCGCGTCAACCCGGACGTCCTGACCGACATGCTCGAAGCAGCGGTTTGCGCTCTCCGCGACACTCGCGACGGGAAGGCCGCTTGGCGTTCTCTCTTCCGTGAGGACGACGTTGTCGGTCTCAAAGTCAACTGCCTCGCGGGCCCCAACCTGTCGTCGCGGCCCGAAGTGGCTCACGCCCTATCGCGAGCCCTCGGCGGCGCGGGGCTTCCCGAGGAGTCCGTCTTCGCCTGGGACCGAACCGACCAGGAGCTGGCGCGGGCAGGCTACCAGCTCAACACGGACAACGGGGGAATGCGCTGCATCGGCACCGACCACGAGGGAATCGGCAGCGAGCGCGAACTGGCGATGAACGGGAAGGTGGGGGGCTACCTCAGCACCCTCCTGACCCGGCACACCACGGCGATGATCAACGTGCCGGTACTGAAGGACCACGGCATCGTCGGCGTGTCCGGCTCGCTGAAGAACAACTTCGGCTGCATCCACAACCCCAACAAGTACCACCCTCACTGCGGCGACCCGTACGCGGCGGACCTGAACGCGTTGCCGCAGATCCGGGACAAGCAGCGGCTCGTGGTCTGCGATGCCACTACGCTGCAGTACCACGGCGGCCCCGGCTTCAAGGCGCAATGGGCGGTGCGGTACGGCGGCGTGATCGTGGCGACAGACCCGGTGGCCCTGGACACCGTGTGCGCGTCGCTCATCGAGAGCTGGCGCAAGGACAACGGCATGCCGCCGTTGGCGGACGACGACCGCCCGGCGAGACACATCGCCACCGCCGGCTCACCCAAGTACGCCCTGGGCGTTGCCGACCTGAAGCAGATCGAGTTCATCCGCAAGACCGTCTGAGAGACCCCCGATGGACGACGCCCTCCCGCGCAACCACGGACTGCCAGCCCCCTCGCGGCGGGAGTTCCTCGCAGCGTGCGGCCGAACGGCCGGCGCCGGCGCCTTGGCGACGGCGGGCGCACAGCTCCTGGGCCAGCGCTGCCCCGCCGCACACGCCGCCAAGGGGAAGCTCTCCTGGGTTGAGGCGAAGCACTACCGCAAGGAGCAATACGACCGCGTCACCTGCGAGATCTGCCCGCGCAAGTGCCGCGTGGACGACATGGAGCGCGGCTACTGTGCCACCCGAGAGAACCGCGGCGGAAAGTACTACACGCTGGTGTACAACCGCGTCTGCTCAGTCCACTCCGACCCCATCGAGAAAAAGCCGCTCTTCCACTTCCTGCCCGGCACCGACGCCTTCTCGCTCTCCACCGCCGGTTGCTGCCTGGAGTGCCAGTTCTGCCAGAACTACGAACTCTCGCAGTTCCGGCCGGAACAGGTCGAGAACGTCTCACTGACGCCCCGGCAGGTCGCCGAGGGCGCCAAACGCTCCGGCGCTCCGGTGGTCGCGTTCACCTACGGCGAGCCGGTCGTCTACTTTGAGTACGCCTACGACTGCGCCGTCGTCGCCCGCCGACAGGGCCTCCGTCCCGTCGTCATCACCAGCGGGTACGTCGCCCAGAAGCCGCTCAAGGAATGGTGCAAAGTGGTCGACGCCGTCAAGGTAGACCTGAAGGCGTTCACCGACAGCTTCTACAGAGATATCTGCGGCGCCCAACTCAAGCCCGTGCTGGACACCATCGTGACCCTCAAGAAGTCGGGCGTCTGGCTGGAACTTGTGTACCTCGTCGTTCCCACGCTCAACGACAATGTGGACGACATTCGCCGAATGAGCAAGTGGCTGAAGCAGAACATCGGCACCAGCGTGCCGGTCCATTTCACCCGGTTCCACCCCACCTACAAGCTCACCAACCTCCCCGCCACGCCCGCAAAGACGCTCGACCGCTGTGTCGCAGCCGCCGATAGCGAGGGGCTCAAGTTCGTCTACGTCGGCAACGTACCCGGTCATCCCCGGGAGAACACCAAGTGCCCCAAGTGCCGGGAACCGCTCCTCGAACGCACTGGGTTCGTCATCCGGCGGAACGACGTCGTGGACGGCAAGTGCAAGCACTGCGGAGAGACGATTCCGGGAGTGTGGCGTTGAGCCGTCGCGGAGCCCGCCGAAAAGCCGGTGGCCGGAGGAGGATCGCCCTCCGCCGCCCTGCTCGGCTGAACCTGTCTCTTGCCTGCGTCGCGGCGCTCTGCTCCGTGCCAGCTCGTTCCCTGGCAGAGCCCGCTCCAGGCACAGACGCGCCGGCCGTGTCGTTCAGCTTCTTCCCGACCGGGTTCCGCAAGCCGCGGCCCTTCAGGGACCAGCAGAACGTCTCCGTGACGACGCACTTCTGCTTCTTCGTCATGGCGAATGAAAGCGCGGGGGGAGCAAACCGCGTGGTCCGCGGAAGCCTCGAAGCCGAGGGGACGCCGACCGGTGGAGCGGCGCTTGCGCTGGTGTCCGGCGGCAAGCCGGTGGAACCGCTGACCGGGTGGCTGGAGCCGTATGCCGCTGACGGCCGGGCGGGGTACTGCGTCTACCTCGAGCCGGCGCAGCCGTTCGAGCACGACACGGAGTACGAAGTCCGCGTCCGGGCGCGGACAACTGACGGGCAGAATGGCAACCCACGCGACTGCAGTTGGCGTTTTCGGACCGAGCCGGAGGAGGACCGGTCGGTGGCTTTGTCGCTGGATCTCTCGGCGGCGCCGGTCAAGTGGCAGGGCCAGCACTTCGCGGGAATCCTGAAGCCGCAGTTCTGCTGCTCGCGGTCCTCGGGGTTAGTCTCCCAA
The DNA here is from genome assembly GCA_002779825.1 of Armatimonadetes bacterium CG06_land_8_20_14_3_00_66_21. Classification (GTDB taxonomy): domain Bacteria; phylum Armatimonadota; class Abditibacteriia; order CG2-30-66-41; family CG2-30-66-41; genus CG2-30-66-41. The sequence continues at coordinate 21,652 of PEVN01000536.1, forward strand.
TATGAGCTGATGGCGCAGGTCACAAAGCGCTGCCCGGGGGCGTGGAGCCTGCAGCGCGACTGGTCGCCGACGGCGGACTACTGGGATCACCCGTTCTTCAACGGCAACCCCAACGTCTGCCGCGAACGGGAGACGCGACGAGTCGTGCGGATGACGGAAGGCGACGGAAGCACCGTGCTCCACCTCGGCCCGTTCTTCAGCCACGAGCTGTACGGTCTCGCCGCCGATCGGCCGCTGGCGCCGGACTACTGCGTCGGCGACGAGGTGCTGGTCTCCGACAAGGCGAGCTTCGAGCACGCGACGGTCGTGGCAGTGAGCGACGCGGACGGGACGGTCACGGTCACCAAGCTGCACCGCAAGCCGGCCGACTGGGTCCTCGACCCGCCCAACGCCGTCCCCTTGGGCGACGACCCGGACACGCCGGGCAAGTTCCCATACGTGCCGCAGTGCTGCCTGCGCAAGTTCCAGCCGACAGGCACGCCGGTCTACTACTGGAGCCGAGTGGACGACGAATGGGACCTCGTGCACGGGCAGTTCGGCCGGCGGCTGATCGTGGACTTCATGGCCTCTCCGGTCGACCTCTCGACCACCGGCTCGACGGCCAGCGCTCGCGGCGGGTCGACGCGCTTTGCTCAGGCAACGGAGGCAACGGTTCTCCATGCGACTACCTGTCGATCCACCAATACAAGCTCGCCGCGGCCGCCGCGACGAGCCTGAACGACGCCAAGGCACTGGCGCTGCAACTCGACCCCGACTACTTCGCGCAGCTCTACGTCAACTCCCACGAGTCCTGCCCCGACTGGCAGCCCAGCCCGGACCCCGACACCAAGCGGCTCTACCTCGGAAATGGCTACTTCTCGACCTGGTGCGCCGACCTCTTTCACCGCCGCCTCGAACGGGCCGCGACCGACTCGCGCTTTGCGTTGGGAGAGACGGTGCTAACCAGCTGGTCTCGCGACGCCAACCTGAGCGGTATCAACGCAGTGACCTCGCTCATCCGCACCGAAGACGGCAAAGACGTCCCGATCAAGCACCAAGTGTTCAACTTCATCGAGTTGTTCGCCAGTCTGGGGCACGACTACCTGTTCATCCCCGCCGTCCAGCGTGGCGGCTGCCGAATCGCCGGCTTCGCCTCCCGCAGCGCCGACGCCATTCGGATCCTGCTGTATGCCCACAACGACGGCGACTACCACAGTCGGCTGAACCCGACGTACACGGTCACCCTCGACCTGGCGAACCTCCCCTGGCCCGCGGCCGGCCTAACCGAGTACCGACTCGACCGGGAGCACAACTCATTCTTCTCGCTGGCGGAGAAGTGCCGCGGGAAGGAGGTGTTCTCGGATAACGAGGTGGCGGAGTTGCTTCGGCTACAGGAGCTGGCGCCCACGCGCCAAGCTGCCGTAGAGCCCCAGCAAGGCACGGTGCGGCTGACGCTGGAGGTGGCGAACAACGGGGTGACGTTTGTCGAAGTGAGACCGCGCTGAAGGGCCGTGGGCGCGCTACGGCGTGACCTCCCGCCCCTCCCTCGCCGCGGTGTAGATCAGCTCCAGCATCTCCGTCAAGTTGCGGCCGTCCTCGACGGTGATGGTCATCTCGGTGCCGTGGAGGATTGCGCTGATCCACTGGTCCATGGGCGACGACAGCGGCTGGGGCAGGTCGGTGGGGTTGATCGTTACGGACATGCCCTCGACTTTGAGCTGCGTGCTGGTGAGCACGAGCCCGCTGCCTGGCGCGGCGCCATAGCCCAGGTAGCCGTCGGTGCCGTACAGCTCGTAGGGGTTCGGGCCGGCGCGGTGGACCCAGGCGGTGTCGAGGATGCCCAGGGCGCCGCTCTCGAACTCGATGACGGCGGCGCTGTTGTCGTCGATGGGGTAGGCGCCGGAGAGATTCTGGACCTTCGCAATGACGCTCTTCGGTGCACCCATGAGCCACCGCATCACGTCGGTGGTATGGCAGCCCAAGTCGAACAGCGCGCCGCCGCCGGCAAGCCGTTCGTCAGCGAACCACGCGCTGCCACCGCTGAACCACTTGTCAAGCGCCGCCGAATGGGCGATGCGGGCCCGCATGAGGGTGATCTTCCCGAGCCAGCCCTTGTCGATCACCTGCTTCATGAACAGGATCTCCGGCCGCGTGCGGCTGGGCAACGAGATCATGAACTTGACGCCGCTGTCGTGGACCAACCTGACGATCTCGTCCGAGTCCGCGGTGGTGACAGTCAGCGCCTTCTCGGTGAAGAGGTGCTTGCCGTGCTTGAGGGCAGCCTTGTAGACCTCCGGGTGCTGTGAAGTCGGCGCGTTGACGACCACGGCCTCGACGTCGGCGCTGCCGGTGGCCTCCTCCAGATCCGCCGTCCACGGGGCGCCAAACTGCTCCGCGGCGGCCTTGCCGCGCGCCGAATCGTCGTCCCAGATGCAGACGATCTCCGCCTCTTTGTGATTGACGACGTGTTGGGCATAGCCGTTGGCGTGGACATGGGCCATTCCGAGCAGGGATATCCGCAGCATGGTGAGCCTCCGTGTGGCGTGAGGAGCGCGCGTCTGCCGAAGCCGACGGCCTCAGGCCAGATTCCCACAGATTGGCTGGAGGAGCGCCAGTTCCTGCGCAGCGGACGAAGGAGGGCACGCGGGCGCCGCCGAAGTTAGGGTCGCTCAACGCCGGGAGCACAAGGAGCCGCACACGACATGACCACCCGCTGCGAATGGGCCGGCGCCGATCCGCTCTACGTTGCCTACCACGATGAGGAATGGGGCGTGCCCGTCCACGATGACCGGCTGCTGTTCGAGTTTCTGGTGCTGGAGGGTGCACAGGCCGGGCTGAGCTGGATCACGATTCTGCGGAAGCGAGAGGGGTACCGGGCGGCCTTCGATGACTTCGACCCAGCCCTGGTTGCGCAGTATGACGAGGCGAAAATCGAGGCGCTGCTGGCCGACCCCGGCATCGTCCGCAACCGGCGGAAGGTCGAGTCGGCCGTGCAGAACGCCAAAGCCTTCCTGACCGTTCAAGCCGAGTTCGGCAGCTTCGACGAGTATGTCTGGCAGTTCGTCGGCGAATACCCCAAGGTCAACTCCTGGCGCTCGTGGAAGGAGATCCCCGCCCAAACGCCTGAGTCGCGCGCCTTCAGCAAAGACCTGGTCAGCCGCGGCTTCAAGTTTGTCGGCCCGACGATCTGCTATGCCCACATGCAAGCGACGGGGATGGTCAACGACCACGTGGTGGGGTGCTTCCGGCATCGGGAGCTGTTGTGACGACGGGAGGCGCGGCGGGCGACCAGCCTGGCCCCCCCTACCGCAACCGCACCTTCCGCATCCGCAGCGTCGGGGACTCCCATTCCGGCGCTTTGGGGATGTAGGCGGTGACGATGCGGACCTCGCGGTCGTTGGTGTAGTCGCAGACTACGTGGAGGGGTACCCGGGCGGCCAAGGTCACGTAGTAGCGTCCTAGGACCAGGCAGCGGCGTTCGCGAGGGTAGTTCTCCAGGACGCGGCCGTCCAGGAGGGCGCCGAGGCAGTGCTCCTTCTCAAACCCGTCCTCCTGAGCGTGCCGCAGTGCGTGCGGGCCCAGCGAGTACTTGCCGTCTGTCACCAGCATCCGCAGGCGGTCGATGTGCATTGAGGTCACTTCGTTCGGGAGTCATACTTGGGGAGTGGCACTGGGAGACACGGTGACACGGCGAGGGGGAGCGTCGCTCTGCTTCGGCCGGTTGCCGTCCCTTCGCGTCGTCGCTCCCTTCGTCCTCACTCCATCGCACCGGGAGAACGCCCCATGAAAATCGGGATCATGTCGGACAGCCATGACAATATGCCGAACATCGCGGCGGCCGTCAAGTACTTCAACGAAGCCGGGGTCGCGCACGTGATCCATGCCGGCGACTTTGTCGCGCCCTTTGTGTACCGCGCCCTGAAGGAGCTGAAGTGCCCGTTCACCGGGGTATTCGGCAACAACGACGGCGAGCGGCTGGGGCTGCAGAAGACACTGACGCCGCTGGGAACTCTCGAGCCGCGCCTGGCCAAGCTGGAGCTGGGCGGCAAGCGGATTGTGGTAGTTCACGAAGGCGACTTCGTCGAGGAACTGGCGGCGTCCGGGCAGTACGACCTGGTGGTCTACGGGCATAGCCACACTCATGATGTTCGCGAGGTCGGCGGCGTCCTGATCGTCAACCCCGGAGAGACGTGTGGCTGGGTCACGGGACGCTCAACCGTCGTCGTCCTCGACCTCGAGACCGGGAAGCTCGATACAGCCGATCTCTGAAAGCGGGGAGCCTCTGGCGACCGGAGAGGCGAGCGACTCGTCGAGGGCCAGTTCGGCCACCCAGCCGTCGACCAGCCCGAAGGTGTCGCGGTCGCGCGCCTGGAGCAGCCAGCGCCGGACTTCCTGACCATCGCCCGTCGCGTGCAGGCTGGCGATGAGGGTGTGGTAGGCGTTGAGGTTGTCGCGGTTCGTCTCGACGGCGCGGCGGGCGTGGTAGAGGGCCTCGTCGTGCCGACTTTGACCGGCGAGCAGCACGGCGAGGTCGTCATGCAGCTCCGACAGGTAGTCTTCCGGATCGCCGTCGTACTCGCCGGCAATCCACGCGAGCAGGCGGTTGGTGTCGTCCTGCTCGATCACGTCGATGGCGGCGAGGTAGCATTGCTGGGCGCCGGTCAGGTTCCCGGTTACTTCGTGCGCCTTCGCCAGCCAGCGGTTTGCGTCGGGCTGGAAAAGGCCGTCGGCCTTCACGGCCTCTTCAAGGTCCTTGACCGCGGCTGCAGCCGCGCGCTCGCGGAACCCCGACTCGCACGCCGCCCGCCCGCTCCGGTAGAACTGCTGCGCCACGATCTCCGCCCGGGCGCCATCCACCTGCCCGACGACCTCTTCGAGACCTTTCTTCAGCTTGTCAAGCCATGGCACGGCTGCAGTGCTCCCTGTTACCGATTCCGCGTGATAGCTCATTCTATCCGACCCGCCGGCTCCGGCGCAAATTGACACTCCTTCCGGCAGCTTCTACAATCACCTGCCCACCCACACTGGAGGCGTGCCGATGGACACCGTGCTCAACCTGCGTAGCGATACCGTCACCAAGCCGACCGACGAGATGTACCGGGCGATGGCTGCGGCCGAACTGGGCGACGACGTGTCGCGGGATGACCCCACGATCAACCGCCTGGAAGAGCTGGCAGCCGAGAAGATCGGCAAGGAGGCAGCACTCTTCGTCGCCAGCGGCACCATGGGCAACCTCTGCGCGATTGTGACCCATACGCACCCGCGGGAGTCGCTGCTCTGCGAGAGCCAGTCCCACACCTACGAACATGAGGTCGGCGGGGCGGCGGCGCTGGGCGGGCTGCTGTGCCGGACCATCCGGGGAGAGCGGGGCTTCATGGCGCCGGAGGCGATCCGGCAGGAGATCCACGACCCGGAGGATGTGCACGTTGCGCCCGCTACGCTCCTCAGCATCGAGAACACCCACAACGCCGCCGGCGGCGTGTGCCTGTCGGCCGAGCAGATGAAGACCATGGCGGACACCGCCCACGCGCACGGGCTGAAGGTGCACACCGACGGCGCCCGGATCTTCAACTCCGCGGTCGCGCAGGGCGTGCCAGCAGCGGACTTGGTGGCGGAATCGGACTCGGTGATGTTCTGCCTGTCGAAGGGGTTGTCGTCGCCGGTGGGGTCGCTGCTTGCGGGGCCGGCGGACTTCGTCAAGGAAGCCCGCCGCGTGCGCAAGCTGGTCGGCGGCGGGATGCGGCAGGCGGGCATTCTCGCGGCGTGCGGCATTGTCTCTCTGACCAAGATGGTTGACCGCTTGGCGGAGGACCACGCCAACGCGCGGCTCCTGGCCGAGGGGCTTGCGGAACTGCCGGGGATCGAGCTCGACCTCGACACTGTCCAGACTAACCTTGTGTTCTTCCGACCGCCCGGCGACCCGGACGACTTCCTGCAGCGCTGCGCAGAGGTCGGAGTGCTGGGTGTGCGGTTCCCCAATGGGCAGGTCCGGCTGTCGCTGCAGCGGCACATTGCCGCCGCTGACGTGAAAGAGGCGCTCCGACGGATCGGTGGGATTTGGCCGGACTCGTAGCATGGCGGTCCGGCCGTGCCGGTCGTGCACTACTTGCGGATCTCAACGTCAGCTTGCAGCGGCACGAACTCGTACAGCTCGGCCATATCCTCGTTGGTCAGGGCCACGCAGCCCTGAGTCCAGTTCGAGCCGATGCCGCCGCCGTGGATGTAGAGGTCTCGCCCAAGAGACGTGTTCTGCGGCGGAATCTCGCGGCGGGCGAGGGCAGCGACGATCCGGTCGCGCTGAGCAGCGGTGATCAGCCCGGATCGGAGGCCGCGCTCGGCGTCTCCTTCGTTGGGATAGCTGATCTGGAGCGCCCGGAAGTAGCGGCTCTGCGGGTTCTTTCGGCAAACGTAGAACTCCCCTTCGGGCGTGCACCCGTCGCCGTATCGGTGCTTGTCGCCGACGGGATCGCTGCCTAAGGCGATCGGGTACGACCGCACCGGCGTCCCCTCGACCCAGACAGTCAGCGAGGGGGACTCCACGAACCTGGCGGCGTCGGCGTCATAGCACAACAGGGACCTCCGTTTGCGGACGACCAAGCGGAGGCTGCCTTCACCCGGCGACAGACTCAGGCGGGCGCAGCGGGTGGCAGCGTCTTGCTCGCCCGCGGACCAGCGCACCGGCCAGCTCGCCCCCCCCGGCTCAACCGCCGCGCCCCAGCGGTCCGACTCGCCGCTGACATCGAGATGAATGCAGACGCGCCCCTGCCGGTTCTGGTAGAGCCCGCAGCCACCGGGCACGACCCGGCCCGACTCTTCGAGCTGCTCGATCTTGACTGCCAGGTGCCGCCCGTTTAGCAGGTCCGTTTCTCGGTCTCCGGTCAGGTCGCCGACCCAAAGATCGGCAGCTACCCCGTCCTTGTGTCGGTGTTCGGCACGAGCGACCATCGGGGCTCTGGGCGTGAGGGCGGGAGTCGCCGGCCGAACTAACTGCACCGCTCCGGGCGGGAGCGAGCCAAGCACCGCCTCGACCTTCGCCAGCAAGTCGGCCCGATACGAGCAATCCGTCGGCCGACCCGGCTCGACCCGCACCCAGTCACGGACACGAACCGACGGCGACAGGTATGCCTCGCCGGAATCGGGCGGCAGCTTGGCCACATAGCAGCCGGGCGCCCGCCTCTCGGCCACGGGGCACGTCAGCCGGAGGGTCCCGCGGGGTCGCACGCGGTGAGTGAGCCGCCAACCGAGACGCGTGCCGCCAACGGCTGAGTAGGCTACCTCGAGTGAAGCGCCGGCCGGCCCGGCCAAGGCCGGCAGCACCCAGCGCGCGCGGCCGACGTGGCCGTCGGTCGCCAGCCTCCCGGCCTCGGCGCGCCACGAGAAGCGCCAGGGGGAGGTAGCCGAAGCCCTCGATTCCAGCGTCCCGCCACCGTGCACGGCAAGCTCGACGTCGACGGCTTCGCCCGGTCGCAGAACCAGTTGTGGCCCGTCCACAGGCAACGTCAGCTCCGCTCCGCGCCAGCGCACATGCCACACGACTGCCTGCGGCAAAGCCGTCCACCAGATTGCCGCAACCAGGAGCGCGGCCACGCCGCCGACGTACCCCAGTAGGTCGCGGCGCGCTCGTCTGCGGTGTTCGGTCGGGTGGCGTCCTGGCATGTGCGTTCTGCTCCAGGGCTCTTTCGGCCCCGTCAGTGTAGCGGGAGGCCGGCGTGGCGTCAAGCTGCGCGGAGGCCGTCCGGGGGGCCCTCGCCGCGCCGCGTCCTTCAGGGCATACTGAGAGGACTGCCCGGTTCCGTTCGGGGTGCGCCGCCCTCGACCGGACCTCCCTCTCGACCGAACCCCGGACCGAGAAGTGTCGTTAAGGAGTGGGTGCCTGACCGGGCCGTCTTGCGGCGCAGGGAACACGCGCGCGGGCGATTGCGTCAGAAACGAGACCGGCTCACGGTGTGTACTGTAGAGGTGGAGGGAACCAGATGAGAAGAGACCGATCCCACTCGGCCCGAACTGCTGCCGCGTTGGTATGGCTGACGACGGTGTCTGTGATTGGGGCGCAGGAGACGTACACCTTCCGCGAAGAAGCTTGCCCCGCTGAGTACGATGTCTCGGGCGTCGTGAAGCTGCCTCAACCCGTCTCGCCCGCCGCCCAGGCCAAGATCGTGCTCGACCATGTCGGCAAAGGCGACCACGCCGAGGTGGCGTTTGCGGGCAAGGAGCTGACGGTGCTCCGGGTGAGCGGCGGCAAGTCCAGACCCCTGTGGAAGACGCGCGCGCTGACGGCCACGCCGCAGCACTCCTTCGTGATCAAGCGGCGAGCAGACCGGATTGCGGTCGTCGTCGACGGCGAGCTGATCGGCTCAGCGGCCGACCACGCCGCGCCAGGCGGCAAGGTGGGAACGGCGCTCGGAGGGGGCGTGACGCTCCAGTCGCTGCGCGTCCAAGAGGTGGCCCCAGTCTACTTCACTGATGACTTCATGCGGACTGCTGACCAGACGGGCGCGTGGGAGCCGGTCAGCGAAGAGTGGCAGGCGAAGCCTGTCGAATCCGTGGAACCCGACCCGACCCGCAGCGCAAACGCTTTTTCCTACGGCGTGGCCGCCAAAGAGACGGCGCTGGCCACGACCGGCTATTGGTTCTGGGACAGCTATCTGTACCGGGCTGCCGTCAAGCCCGAAGCCGGCGGCGCCGTCGGGCTCGTCGCCTTCTACCAGGACCCCGGAAACTACGCCCTCTTCCGGTGGCAGGCGAGTGACTCGGCCGGCGCGGCCAAGGCACAGCAGTTGGTGTGGGTGCGGGACGGCAAGGAGCACGTCGTCGCCGCCGGAGGGACCGGCTACCAGCCCAACCAGTGGTACGAGTTGGCGCTGAAGGCGACGGACTCGCGCTTGGAGGCGTTCGTCGATGGCAAGCCGGTGCTGGCCGCTGAGGCGCCGCCGTTCTGCTTGGGCAAGGTAGGCCTCTACGCCAGAGAGTGCGAAGCCGCTGTGTTCGACGACGCGTTCTGCCGCCACTGGGAACGCCCGGCGGACGACCCGTCGCCGTTTCTCTCGGCGCCGCGAATCACCGCTCAGTTCACCCAGGAAGACACCATGGCCGGCTGGGCCGATCCTGAGAGCGACTGGCTCCACGGTCAGGATGGCTGGAGCTGGAATCGAGGCATGTTCTGGGGGGACGCCTCCCTGTCGGTTGAGCTGCCATTCATCCAGCAACGCGGCGGCAACGCCACGCTGACGATCCACGCCACCGGCGACGACCCGGAGAGCGGCTACTCCCTGCGGCTGACGCCCGCCGCGACCGGATCCACCATGGACTGTTCCGTCAGCCGCCAAGGGAAGCAGCTCAAAGAGAAGCGCGTCGCCACCGGCGAGTGGCCCGTCCACGTCGAGCTGCGCCGGCACCAGGACATGCTCCTGGTGGAGGTCGGCAACGACCGCTTGCTGGAAGTGAAGGACCCGGCACCCCTGACCGGGACGCGGACGGCGATCAGAACCACGGGGCTGACCATCCCGGCGAAGAACATCTTCGCAACCGGCACGAACCTCATTGACGACACGTTCTCGGCGGCGCCCACCCGGTGGTGGCAGGGGAAAGGCAAGTGGCTCGTGACCAACCGCTGGTCGTGTCAGCCGGGCTGGACTTGGCTCGCCGGAACGGAGAGCACAACGCCGGTGCTGTGGAGCAAACAGGCCTTCGCCGGCGACTTCGCAGTCGAGGCGTTTGTCTCCAACAAGATGGACTTGACCAGCCAGCCAGGCTACAGCCATCCGGGCGACCTCAACGTGACCGTGTGCGGAGACGGCAGGTCGCTGAACAGTGGCTACAGTTGCCTGTACGCCGGGTGGAACTACACCGAGTCCGGGCTGTTCCGCAAGAACGACGAGTGCGCCCCGCGCAGCAAGAAAGCCCTCGTCGAGACTCCGACCAGCGGCAACATGGGATTCCACCGCCACTGGTTCCGGGTGCGCGTCGAGCGCACGGGCAGCCGCCTCCGCCACTACGTGGACGACACCTTGCTCAGCGAGTACGAAGACCCGGACCCGATCCCGTCCGGCCGGATCGCGGTGTGGACTTTCGGCAACGAGTACGGCAACGGCGGAATGATGATGGCGCGCATTCGGCTCTGGTACCAGCGGGAGGCGGAGGCACCGGACTTCCCGGCGGCTCACTGGCAGGGAGAGGAGGGCGGCCCGTGGGACCAGGAACTCCCGGCGGTCTCAGCCGACGCCACTTCGGTCAAGTACGACTTCGAGAAGGACCTGTGCGGCTGGTCGGGCTACAACCGTCGCGACGGCGCTGTCGCTTCGCTGGACACCACCACCGCTGCGAGCGGGAAGCAGAGCCTCAAAGTGACCAACCCCGGTGCCGGCGGCGACCTCACAGTCTGGGCCGGGATCGGCGCCTTCGACGCCCTGAAGCTCCCCAAGCTCCGGTTCGCCTACAAGTTGCCAGCCGAGGTGAAGGTGAACCTCTACCTTCAGGTCGGGGGCAGCTACTACGCCCTCGAGTTCACCGGCGGCCCGCAGCCGCCCGGAACGTGCAAGACGGTGGGGAAGATCGAGAACGTACAGCCAGACAACCAGTGGCACACCGCCGAAGTCGACCTGGGAGCCGCGCTGCGAGCGGCGCGCCCGGACGACACGTCCCTCCAGGTCAGCCAGCTCTGCTTGAGCGCGCCCAAGGACACCTACTACCGGGTGGGGATCGGCGGGAACGGCTGGGGAGCAAATTACAGCCTGGATGACTTCGAGTTGACGAGGTAGGAGAGCTGGAAGAGGGGACAGGGGGATAGGGCGAGAAGGGGAGGGGGGAAGACTGGAGGGTTGGAAGCGCGGGGCGTACTGGCTCCCGCCGTTCCAGCCTCCCCCGCTTCCCCTCGTCCCCCGATCCCCTGTTCGCCCTTTCCCCTCTTCGCCCGGTCTCCTTGTCCCCCCTTGCGCCGTGCCCTCCGCAAACAGAACGGCCTCCGCCAACTCGCGGAGGCCGTTCGTGCTTACTGGCTCAGTTCAGCGCCGGAGCGCCGACTCGATCAGACCAGCCCTTGATCCAACATCGCGTCGGCGACCTTCACGAAGCCGGCGATGTTGGCACCGACGACGTAGTTGCCGGCGTGACCATACTCCTCGGCGGCGCCATGGGCAGCCGAGTGGATGGCCTTCATGATGTCGTGCAGGCGGCTGTCCACTTCGGCGCGGGTCCAGGAGAGGTGCTGGGCATTCTGCGCCATCTCAAGGCCGGACGTGGCTACGCCGCCGGCGTTGGCCGCTTTGCCGGGGCCGTAGAGGATTTTGTTCTCGATGAACACATCGACGCCCTCGAGGTCGGTGGGCATGTTGGCGCCCTCTACCACCAGAATGCAACCATTGCCGACCAGCGTCCGGGCGTCGTCGCCCGAGATCTCGTTCTGCGTGGCCGACGGGAACGCGCAGTCGCACTTGATGGACCAGGGGCGCTCGCCCGCGCGATACTCAACGCCGGGGAACTTGTCGGCGTATTCGCTGATGCGGCCGCGCCGGACGTTCTTGAGGTCCATGACGAAGGCGAGCTTCTCTTCGTCGATGCCGGCAGCATCGTACACAGTACCGCCGGAATCCGCCAGGCTCACGCACTTACCGCCCAACTGGTTGACCTTCTCAACGGTGTACTGGGCAACATTGCCCGAGCCAGACACGGTGCAGACCTTGCCCTCCATGCAGTCGCCGCGGGTGGCCAGCATTTCCTGGGCGAAGTAGACGGCGCCGTAGCCCGTCGCTTCGGGACGAACCAGCGAACCGCCCCAGTTGAGTCCCTTGCCGGTCAACACGCCGGTGAACTCGTTCCGGAGCCGCTTGTACTGCCCGAACATAAAGCCGATCTCACGGCCGCCCACACCGATGTCGCCGGCGGGCACGTCGGTGTGCGGGCCGAGGTAGCGGAACAGCTCGGTCATGAAGGACTGGCAGAAGCGCATGACCTCATTGTCCGACTTGCCCTTGGGGTCGAAGTCGCAGCCGCCCTTGCCGCCACCCATGGGAAGGGTGGTGAGGGAGTTCTTGAAGATCTGCTCGAAGCCCAGGAACTTGAGGATGCCCAGGTTGACCGTCGGGTGGAAGCGCAGCCCGCCCTTGTAGGGGCCGATGGCACTATTGAACTCAACGCGGAAGCCGCGGTTCACGTGCACTTTGCCGTTGTCGTCCATCCACGGAACTCGGAACTGCAGCACGCGCTCCGGCTCCACGATCCGCTCGAGAATGCGCTGGTCCTGGTACTCAGGTCGTTTGTCCAGGACCGGTTCGAGGGAGTCGAGCACCTCCTTGACTGCCTGATGGAACTCCGGCTGGCCCGGGTCGCATTTCAGCACCAACTCCATTGTGTCGCTTGTATAAGACATGACTGTTGGACCTCCTGCGGTCTTCTGGGGATTCGGGCCCTCGTCCTCAGCCGAGAAGAGATTGCCTGAACGGGTGCCCGCCGGAGCGGAAGACCGTGGAAGGTCAAGTCTTCGCGCTCTCTGCCGCCTCGAATACGACAGTGCATTGCCAATTATACCACCCAGCCATATTGCCGTCAACGGCGCGTAACTGCGCATTTTGCGGCAATTCATTCGGCACTAATGCCGTATTATGTGGCTATGGTTCTGCGCCAAGTACCAGGCAATATGGGCATTACTGCCGCTAAACGCGCGGAGATACTTGACGCATGTGGTATCATATCCCCGGAGCTTGAACAGAAAGGAAGAGGCAACTATGCCGCAAGTCATCTCCCCGGACGCCGCGCGGAGGAAAGACATCCGCACCAAACGGAAGCTGATGGCAATCCTGCGTGCCATCCACGAAGCCGGTCGCCCCCTGGGTGGAACGCGCATTGCCAGCGAGCTGCAGGCGGGCGGGATCGAGCTGAGCCAACGGACGGTTCGCCACTACCTGAGCCAGGCGGATGAAGAAGGGCTCACCGTCAACCGAGGCCGCCGCGGGCGCGAGCTGACCGCAAAGGGAGAAGAGGAGCTGCGAACCTCCCTGGCAGTCGACAAAGTCGGCTTCATCGCCTCCAAGGTAGACGGGCTCTCCTACCGGATGACGTTCCGGCTCCCCAAGGCGACGGGGAAGGTGATCCTCAACGTCTCGACCTTCGATGCCGACAAGTTCGAGCGGGCGGTGGCGGAGATCCGCAAGGTGTTCGCGGCGGGGTTCGGCATGGGCCGCTACCTGACGCTCGCCGGCCCCGGGGCGATGCTCGGCGAATTCCGGGTGCCTGACGACCAAGTGGCCGTGGGCACTGTCTGCAGCGTCAGCCTGAACGGGGTGCTGCTCAAGTCGGGCATTGCCGTGACAGCGCGGTTCGGCGGCCTGCTGGAGATCTCCGGCGGTCAGCCCTACCGCTTCGTGCAGATCATCAACTACGATGGCTCCACCATCGACCCGCTGGAGATCTTCATCCGCGGGCACATGACGGCGGTCCGCGACGCCTGCCGGACCAACCACGGGTTCATCGGCGCCAGCTTCCGCGAAGTCCCCGCAGAAGCCCTGGACGACGTGCGGCAGCTCTGCGCAAAGATCCACAAGCTCGGCCTCGGCGCCCCGATGATCATCGGGCGACCTGGGCAGCCGCTGTTGGACGTGGCCGTGCACGAAGGCCGCGTCGGGATGATCGTCGCCGGCGGGCTGAACCCAGTAGCGGCCGTCGAAGAAAGTGGCATCCCCACTCGGAATGCGGCGCTAGGCACCCTCATGGATTGGGACGAGCTGTTCGAGTTCACCGAGATCGGCAAAGACCCCGAGAAGCTCCTGCGAACGGCGGAGACCCCGGAGAAGCGCAAGTCGCGCGGCAAGGCCTCCGAGGACCTGCTGGAGGGCGTGCCCGGCTGAGCGCGCCGGAGGCGAGGGCGGTGTGGCTCCCGCGGCAGCGACGCGCGTCACCCCCTCACCAATCTCTCCGGGGACTTGACAACGCC
>PEVN01000059.1 GCA_002779825.1 Armatimonadetes bacterium CG06_land_8_20_14_3_00_66_21
CACGTCGCCGAGGGGGTCCTTCCCCTGCACATTGGGCGCGCACGCGAGGACCGCCGACTTCGTGGCAAAGGCTGTCATCCCGCAGTCCAGCGCTTGGACGATGACCCGGTCCGGCTCCAGCTTCTGCTGGTCCAGCCACCGCAGCGTCGGCACCGGGTCGTACTGCATGGGGGTGAGCCAGACCGAAACGTGGGCCAGGGACCGGTGTCGCCCTTGGGTGTCTGCCCGCCTCCGCCCGGCTGGGCGAAGGCCGAGACCATGATGACCGTCGTCAGCCCGAATGACCATCTCAAGCCTCCCGGCAGGCGTGCTTCAGTGGCAGACCAATGCATGTGCGTGTTCTTCCTGGCTCCTTCTGGGAAAAGCGCCGCCGTCGTTACGGCGAAGCGCCATAGTGCGTTACCGCAGTGCCGGAGCGTGGCCGGTGCGTCCGTCCGCCTCGGCAGCCATGCTTCACGGGACCACTCAGCGTGACACCTTGTCAGGGGGGCGTCTCCAGAGAGCATGCCTCACGGTTCAGGCGGACCCCAAGGCTTGGGTGATTCCTCGTTCCCAGTGGTTCTATCGGCCACGGCCGCAAGACGAGCGTAGGTCAGACCTGCTCCTGCGAGGAGGTGCCCACTCCGCTTGTGTTCCTCGTCTGCGATCGCGAGGAGGAAATCCAGAGTCGTGACCCGTCGCCCGCCCTTCCGGGCACGCGCAAGTGCGGTCGATTGCGCGGACGCCCAGCGATAGGAGAGAAGCCAAACTCCGTGAGCGAATTCCTCCTTCGCGTCTTCGTCTTGGCGCACCTCCTCCATCTCGGCTTGGTACTCCGGTCGCTGGATCTCCGTCGTCAACATCGAGCGGAGGCTTTCGACTTCCAGACCTGCTGAGCGTAGGCAGTCGCGGGCCGCGCAATCGGGAACTGACAAGAGGCCGAGCAGCACATGCTCGACATCCAGGAACGCCGGTTGCCTATGGGTCTGCTCTCGGTATGCCAATGCGAACCCGTATGCCGTGTACGCTGACTCAGTCATCCAAGAAAGGTAGTCTCTGGACCTGTCTCGGGCGAGGCGGAGTATCGCTGCCGCGCTTCTGACGCGCAGGATCGCGTCCGGAGACTGTAAGCCGCGAGACAGTTGGGGCACCAACGAGGGCATCCCCATCCTCCCAAGACCGATGGCGGCCGGGGCTGCGAGCTCCGGGCTCCCGCCCTTGAACGCGCTTTGGAGGAGATCGTACAGGAGCGGCTCGCAAGGACGCATCGGGCGGGCAACCACGCCGTCCAGAGCCTCGGAAACGGTTTGGAGTACAGCCTGTTTCCCGGCGATATCCGCCTTCGCATACTCCCTATTCAGCCATTCCGCTGCCTCAACAGACATCGACAGCCTGAGCCATGCTCCGGCGGCGGCGATCCGCGCTGAGACCTCTGAGTCTCGCTTAGCCATTGTCTCCAGCCTCATGGTGTCCACGCGGTCACCGAGGGCGCCAAGCACCCGGGCAGCGGCGGCACGAAGGGCCGGCGACGGAGACGATAGGTCCGCCCGCAACGTGGCGGTCTGCTCCTTCGCCTGAGTCGCCCCTGCGACTTCGGCCCTTCCCACGGCATCCCCCCTCGCCTGTCTCGCCAGACGCGTTAAGTGTGGTTCGAGACAATCCACTAACCCCAGGCTGAAGCCACTTGTGGCGGCTGCCTCAGCTACTCCCGGGTCGGGATCGCCCAGAAGGCTGCTCACCACGGTCTGCCAGTGTCGGTTCCGGGTCTCGCCAATTGCTTCAGCGCAGGCCGCACGTACGTCCGCCCTCTCCGACGCCACCGAGTCTGCCAGCACCGCCCATGCGGGTCCGGTGACGGCGCCAGGCTGTCCGGTGTCCGGGGCGTTCTGCCACTGGGACCTCCCGATGGGAAGTGTGGTCACGCGAATGACGCGCATCCCATCTGCCGTCGTGCGCGCTTCGAGGATGTCGAGGTTGTGCAGCGTCGCGAGACGTACTCTCATGTCCGCGGGGGTTTTCAGCAGCCCCTTGGCGCACTTCCCGGATCCTGATTGGGACGCCAGGGTCTGGCAGACGTATTCGCGCTGCTCATCAGTCAAGTCTATCCCCCTGTAGGCGCGGAACCTCGACCAGTCCTCCGCCGCCCTGAAGGGGCACCGCAGTGCAGCGAGATCGGTGTTACGCAGCAGTGGCTGCTGGTTGTGGGCGATCCATCGAAGGCCCTCGAAGGACCGGTGCAGGAAAGGCGCTGAGGGGAGCGTGTCTGGGTCCGTTGGGACGACGAAGTACAGGTCGTCCACGCGCCGAACACGGCAGTTGCTGGCCCGAAGGGCATCCCCGAGCAGGTCTCCCGCCGACGCTGTGCGGGTTCCGGCGACCGCGAAGCGTAGCGCCTGCAGGGGTCGGGAAACGTGGATCTCAATGTTGATCCCTTCCCCCAGGCACCGGAACAGCTCGTCAGCGGCCATCCACTTTCCCTCCGCCCAAGCGGGGGAAGGCGAACTCGTGCGAAGCAGTTGGTCGTCAGGCAGCAGGTCGCCTTGATCCTGCAAGGTGAAGGGAGGAAGGGCATGGTCTCGCAGCGGTTCCTCTTCCTTGCCGGTGGTGGCACTCCCGGTCTGCGCGGCGACGACGTGTTCGGCGACTGGAAAGAACTGCCCGTATTCGGACAGTCCTTCCGAAGGGAAACAGTAACCCACGAACGCCAGATCACAGCACAGAGCTAAGCATAGGCTCTCAGGCACCCGGGGTCCCTGCCGCCTGAGCAGCGCGTCGGCCTCGGGCCAGCCCGTCCGCAGGGCCGCCTGGGTGGCATCGTCGAGCACGTTAAGGGGGAGTGTGCGTCGGGCGAGCAGGCCGCTTCGCTGCTCCTCGGTCAGGGAGTGCCAGAAGCGCTGGAACGCCGTGATCGTCTTTCCTCGTTCATTCGCCTCTACCAGTAGCGGTGAGAAGATTAGCACATCGCGCGTGGCGGTCCACACAGCCCCCGCTTGGTCAGCCACTGATTGTGCAGTATCCATCCACCCCTCAAGACGCGACCAAGTGACGGTGCAGGTCTCCATCTCTGCGGGGATGCACGCAACCACCCGCAGACCAGACTGGTCCGCCAGGCGCACCACCGCTTGCCCGAGGCTCACGCGCGAGGGAGCCTCCGCGGCAGGTTGACGTGCTGCCAGCGTCGGTCCCGTTTTGCCGCCGAGCAGGCAGGCGGCGAGCCAGGACGCAGTCCGACCGATCCAGTTCAGATTACGACGTGAGGAGCCCATGTCATCCGGTCCCAAGGCTCGGCGAGGGGACGGGTGGTTGCGGCGCCGCGAGGGGTGTCGTGATGCTGCACGGCGATGCAAGCGGACACCGGCGGAATGCTATCTCCGCCATCTCCCGACGCCATCGCTCACCCAGCCCAACCGGCAGAACGGGCACGGTCGTCGGGCGAAGAGCGACAATGCCCGAGCCTGGACAAGGGGAAGGAGGCGTGATTGCTACGCACGCGCAGCTTGTGCTACCTGAGCACGTCTGGGCGACCGAACAGTCGCCTCCGTCGCAGTTGCCCTCTGGGTAGAGATTACAGGCCACCGCACCTGCCAGGCGCGGGGTGCAGAGCAATACACTCAACGATACCACCACAGTTGCAGTCACATGCCGAATCGCCATTATCGGTGTCCTTTCCTTCTCGAACGGGAATCGAGCCAGCGCGGGTGAACCCACCGGCTCGTTGGGGCGCCACTTGTATGGCGCCAAGAGGCGGGTGGCACAAGACGAAGGAGCCAGCAAGGGCACGTCTCCTCGCCTGCTTCCCGCGTAGACCTCTTCGGGGTAGTCTCACCTCCCTTCGTGTCGTATTGCTGCCCAACGCAAGGGCTGACCGAAGTCCTGGTCGTGCTTACGATCGTGACGCTCGGCGCGTCGCAGTTCCAGGTCCACACGCTGGGTGCCTCGTGTCAGTGCATGAACGATGGCGTCGCCATGACACGTGCTGCACCGGACGCCCTCGGCGAGCAGCCTAGGTTGAATCTGTGAGCAGCCGGTGCGACAAAACCGCTCGCCAAGGCAGGCCAGGTACTCATGGCGCCGGTCGCCTTGCAGGCAGTCCACCGCCCAAGCGTCAGCGCTCTGCCTCCTTGCGTCGAACGCTTCGGCAGAGGTCTGTGCCGCTGGCCGGGCGGCGGTAGTCCAGCGGCAGGCCACTGAGTCACCTGTTCGTAGGGATGTACGCTCGGGGCGTATCTCGGACTCAGGGGCAGCACTCGTCCGCGAACGCTCGCGGCTGCAACTGC
>PEVN01000385.1 GCA_002779825.1 Armatimonadetes bacterium CG06_land_8_20_14_3_00_66_21
CGGAGACCGTCACCCATTTGCTGGAGGCAGCGAAGGCAATCAACAGCAATCGGGACTTGGCGTCGGTCTTGACCGAGGTTATGCGCGCTGCTGAGAAGCTTGTCGACGCGGACGCGGCCTCGCTGCTACTGGCGGACGAGGAGACGGGCGATCGGGTCTTCTCGGTCGCCCTGGGTGACAAGGGGGACAAGCTCAGCCAGACGCACGTTCCCAGAGGGCACGGCGTCGCCGGCTGGGTCGGTGAGCACGGGCAGCCGCTGAACGTGCCGGACGTGCGGGTCGATCCGCGGTTCGCGGGCGTTTTTGACAGGCAGACGGGCTACCAGACCCGGAGCCTGCTGGCAGTTCCCGTGATCCAGAAGGACAAACTGGTCGGCGTGTTGGAGGTGCTGAACAAAGTGTCGGCGCCGGCGTTCTCCGAGGCCGACCAGCGCGTGCTGTCGCTGCTCGCCGACCAGACGGCGGTGGCTATCGAGAACGCACGGCTCTTCGAGGCCCTGCGAGAGACCAACGCCAATCTGGAACAGACCGTATCCGAGCGTACGGCGGAACTGACCACCTCCAATGCCTTCCTCAGCGCGGTGCTGGGATCGGTGAACGACGGGATCGCCGTGCTCTCGTCCGATCTGGAAGTACTGTGGATCAACGAGGTAATGGAGACGTGGCTGGGGTCGGCGGAACCCGATCGTGACTCTCACTGCTTCCAGCGGTTCCACGGGCGGGACACCCCTTGTGAAGACTGTCCGGCCGCGCGGACACTCACGAGTCGCGCCGTCGAGCGATTGACGGGCGTGATGTGGGGCGGCCCGACCGCCTCGCGCTACTGTGAGGTGCTGGCTGCTCCCATGTTCGACGAGCACGGGCAGGTCGAGCAGGTGCTCCTGACTGTGCACGACCTGACCGAGCGCAAGGCGCTGGAGGAAGCAGAGACCAAGGGAGCGCGCTTGGCGATGCTGAGCGAAGTCGTCACCAGCGTCAACCACGAGATCAACAACCCGCTCACCTCCATCCTTGGCAACGCGCAGTTGCTACGGGAGCGGCTCACTCCGGCAAACGCCAAGGAAGCCCAACGGCTGGAGTCTATCGCCGAGGCGGCTCAGCGGATCTCCGTGGTCACCCGCAAGCTGGCCGAAGTGGCTGACCCCTCGTCGCGCGCGTACGTCGGCGGCGTGCGGATGCTCGTCCTGGGGGGAGAGGCTCCGAGAGCGTAGGCGCGAGGGTCCGGCCCAGAGGCAACGTGAACGAAATCGGTGTCGTCGTCAACCGCCCAGGTCCTGCCTGCGGATCGTGACGGCAGGAGGGGAGCCGGTGACGGCGAACCACGTGAGCCATGCAACGGTCCCCCTTCCTCCTCGCGGCCCCCTCCACCGTCCAAGTCGGTGAGACGTTCTCGCTTGGCGTCAAGGTGTTGGCGGAACCGCGCTACGTGGGGTCGGCGTGCTACCGGCCGGTGCCCGGCGTCCAGGGACCGTACAACGTGTCGCCGCGGGGCATTCGGTACATGGACAATGTTCCGGCGCAGTGGGAGGGCACCGTCGAGTTGGCGGGCGGCGAGGGGTACGAGGGGCCGCGGGAGTTCTCGTTCGCTGGAGTGGCCGGGCCGTACGTGGATGATCGGCGACCGATCACGCGAATCGCCGGACTCCGTTTCTCTTCGCCAGGGACGAAGTACGTCGAAGTGCGCGACCGGGAGAGCGGGCGGGCGGCGCTGTCCAACCCGATCGTGGTGACGGCGGAGCCGTGGGGGCGCCGGTTGTTCTGGGGCGACCTGCACAGTCAGACGTTCTTCAGCGACGGGTTGCGATGCCCGGAAGAGCTGCACGCGTTTGCGCGAGACGAGGCGTTCCTTGATATCTTCGCCCTCTCCGACCACGCCGAGCATCTCACGGACCGGCAGTGGGACTACTTTGTGGGCGTCACCAACGACTGCAACGAGGATAATCGCTTCGCCACGCTGGTCGGGCTGGAGTGGACAAGCCCGGGGTTCGGCCATCGGAACGTGTACTACCCGGGCGATCACGGCGCAATCCTCCGTGCGAACGACGACTTCTACGGCAAGCTGGCGAACGTGCACGCCCATTGCCTCGCGGAGCAGGCGCTGTGCATTCCGCATCATTCGGCGAATGCCGTGATGGGCGTCAACTGGGAGCTGGGGCATGAGCCGACAGCCGAGCGACTCGTCGAGCTGCACTCCGTCTGGGGGAATAGCGAGCGACCTGCGTCGGCCGGGAATCCCCGGCCGATCCGGGCGCACGAGGGGGAGAAGCTCGGACAGCACGTAGTCGATGCGCTCAAGCGCGGGTACCGATTCGGGTTCGTCGGCGGCGGCGATATCCACGACGGCCGACCGGGCGACGAGCTGCATAGCCGTCAGGAGTACCCGGATCAGTATGCTCTGCTTCACCGGCAGGGGATCATGGGGGTGTGGGCGCGAGAGCTGACGCGGGAGGCGGTGTTTGAGGCGCTCTGGGAGCGGCGCTGCTTCGCCACCACCAACGTGCGGACGTACCTCGAGTTCGAGGTGTGTGGCCAGCCGATGGGGTCGGAGATCACGTGCAGCGGCGCTCGCTCGCTGCGGGTCCGGGCGGCGAGCGAGGCTCCGTTTGCGCGGATGAACGTTGTGCTGAACGGGGAGGACTTGGTGACCGTCGCTCCGGGGTCGCGCGAAGTCGATTGGGGAGGGGAGGACGGAGGCTCCGCAGCGTGTGACTGGTACTACGTTCGACTGACCCGCGCAGACGGCGAGATGGCGTGGTCGAGTCCCATATGGGTTAACGATTAACCGCCAAGGAACTCCCGCCCGAACTGCTGCCCATGCTGGAAGAAGGCGTCGATGTTCGCCGGGGGCGCCTCGGGCATGATAGAACTGGTGGACGAGAGCACATGCCCGCGTCCCGCTCCCGCCAGGAGAAACGACCGCTCCACCGCCACGCGCACGTCGGCCACGCTCCCGTGCGGAAGTGTACTGGTTACGGAAACGCATCCCCAGATCACCAGCGGCCGGCCGTGGGGATCGGTCAGGCGCACCATGTCTTCGTACCGCGGGCCGTGTTCCTCCTCAAAGCCTTGCAGACCCGCGACGCCGAGGTCGAGAATGCTGTCGAGGATCAGCCGGATGTCGCCGTCGCAGTGCCAGACGATCCCGACCTCGGCTTCGACCAATGGTTCCACGCACCACTTCAGCTCCGGGAAGTACAGCGTCGTCAGCATCTGCGGCGACATGAGTGGACCGCCCGAGCCACAGAGGTCCTGCCCGCTGTAGACGAACGGCGCGATGCCGAACCGCTGGCACGCCAGCGCGATGGCGTGGTTCTGCAATCGGCCGCAGAGGGCAGAGTGGTGGTAGTAGCGGCGCAACGCCTCCGGATACAGTGCCGCCGCGGCGAGGTAGTTCTCGTACCCCCATCGCGTGTACCCGCCCATGAAGTCTGCTTGACCGAAGCCGTCGATCACCAGGACCTCGGGGCCGAGAAGAGACTGGTGGGTGTTGATTGCGTCCGCGTACCCCTTTGCCGCGGCTTCCACGTCAAAGCTGCGCTCGACCGCCCCATCTTCCGGCAGTGACTCGATGGCGCGCAGCACGTCTTCGGGCTCGCGGAAGCCCTGCTGCAGGTGCGCCTGCGGGTCGCGCATGACTTCGCGCTGCTCCAGCCGCCGGTGCGCCTCCCCGGGCAGGTACCACTGGGGAACCAAGTTGATGCCGCACTTGCGCACGTACTCAACGAAGACGCCCTGCGGGTCGGCCCAGTAGTCACGACCCGCGACGTAGCTCATGTAGTGGGAGTTGGTCATCCAGCAGTAGTTGACGCACGGCCGGGTTACCGCCTCTCGGTGTAGTGTAGCTAGCGCGATCTCTCTACCAGTCATGGGGTCTCCTCAGGAACCACCGCACCGGCCGTCGATAGCGTCCTGCCAACCGCACCCCCGCTCGGAATTCCACACCTGCGCAGGTGTGGATTCTCGCCTGCCTCGGGGAGAGTGCGTTCGGGTATGTGCTTGAAGTGCTTGTGGCGGCTGTCTATCATTCGTTGCGCCTGCGCTGACACGTGGCTTGACACGTGACACATAGCACTTGACACGTGACGCCCGTTCCCCAGGAGTTGTCCACTCGTCCGGTGATCATCCCTCCGCGCCTGAAATTCACTCTCCCGTTGTTCGGCATGGCTGCGGCGACCGTGCTGTTCTTCTGGCGCGTGCTGTTCGGGAACCAGGTGCTCTTCTGGGCGGATCTGACGATGCAGTTCTACCCGTGGCGGCGGTTCGCTGCGCAGTGCTTCGCCGGCAACCAGATCCCACTGTGGAACCCGTACGTACTGTGCGGCAGTCCGTTTCTGGCGAACCTGCAGTCGGCCGTCTTCTACCCCGTCAACGTGCTGCTGCTCGGGGCGCCGCTGGATCGCGGGCTGGCATACGGTGCAGCGCTGCATGTCTTCTTGGCGGGGGCGTTCACGTTCGCTTACCTGCGGCACTTGCGGCTTGGGCGCTTTGCGGGCGTGATTGGGGCGCTGTCGTACATGTTCTCGGCGTTCGTGATCTGCCGGCTGACATTTCCCTCGATGGCGAGCGTCGCCGTCTGGCTGCCGCTGTGCCTGCTATTGGCCGATCGGCTCATGCGGCGGCCGAATGTGTTCGACGCTGCGGGGCTCTCTGCCTGCTTGGCGGCGCAGTGCTTGGGTGGGCACTTGCAGTTGTCGGTGATGCTTGTTCTGGCCGTTGTGGCGTTGGTGGGGGCACGGGCACTGCAGCGCGGCCCGGCCGCCCGCGTGCGGGGAAGCGCCTGGGTCTGCGCTTGCCTCGCAGTCGGGGTGTTCGTGGCGATGGGGCAACTGCTGCCGACGGCGGACTTCGTTCGACACTCCCAACGCGCTTCCACGCAGTTCAGTGAGGCCGCCGTCTATTCGCTGCCGCCGTGGCAGTTGACCATGCTCTTGGTGCCTGACTCCTACGGCCATCCGGCGCTGGGCAACTACTGGGGAGAGGGTAACTACTGGGAACTCTGTCCGTACTTCGGCGCCTTGGGTCTGGCGTTTGCACTGACCGGGTTGCTCACCGTGCGACGGCCTGCCCGCGCGTTCTTTGGCGTGCTGTTCGTGGGTTCGCTGGTGCTCTGCTTCGGGAAGTACACCCCACTCTACAAGTGGTTCGTGTACAGCTTCGTCCCCGGGTTCAAGTCCTTCAAGGGACCCGCGCGTTTCCTCTTCCTGACTGCATTCTCCGGGTCCGTGCTGGCGGCTCTTGGGGCGCAGGAGATCCTGGGCGGGCTACGCCGCCCGGGGCCGGAACGGGCGGGCGTCGGCTGGCCGGTAGTTGCGCTCGCTCTGGCTGCCGCAGCCTGGCTTGGGTTCTGGCTGTTGGCGCAGGGATGGCTGTGTCGGGTCGGAGCGGATCTTCTCGCGATCCAGTTCCGTCGCGTTGCCTCCACGGTGGAGGCGGCAAAGCTCCCCGCACTTGCCCAAGTGGCGCATGCGACGGTGCTGAACTCGCTGCTGATGTCCACGGTCTTCTTGGGCGCAAGCGCAACAGTGCTTCGGTTGGGGATACGCAGCAAACTGCGTCCTGCGACTGTCGGGTGGGCGTATGCGGCCCTGGTGTTCGTCGACCTGTGGACGTTCGGCATGAGGGCTAACCCGACGACGGATCGGGGCTACTACCGCACTGTGCCACCGGTCCTGGCGAGGCTCCCGGCGGGACCTGCCGCGCCGAGGCTGCTGCAACGCCCCAGCGTCTTCGCCGAGTCGTGGGGAAAGTACACGAGCTTCATGCGGTTCGGCGACACCCGATACGGGCATGTCCGCGGGTTGGTTGCCACTCTGACTCCGAACCTCAACATGTGGTTTGACCGCCCCAGCGCCGAGGGGTACGACCCGATCGAGTACAGCTTCTACGACCACTACATGGGGGAGGCGCAGGATCGGCTATCGGCGGACGGCCGCACCGCGATGCTGGCGGTGATCAACGTGCATTTCACCGAGATGTACGGTTCAGAGCCGCAGCCGGCCGGGCTGACACTGCTCTCTACCGGCCCGCCAAAGCTGTACGCGTTGCGGCGGCCCTTGCCGCGGGCATATGTGCTTCCCGACGCCGAAAAGTGGGTCCACCACGGGCGCGAGGTCGCGGCCGAAGCGGTGCGTGTGGCCGACCGGACAGGTGAAGCCCGCATCGCGCGGTACGACGCCAACGCGGTGGAGCTGTCGTGTGTCTCGTCGCGGCCAACCATGGTCGTACTGGCCGACACGTTCGCGCCCGGGTGGCGTGCCTTCGTGGAGGGGAGACCGGCCCGCGTAGAACGCGTGTTTAGCGTCGTTCGCGGCGTGCGGGTGTCGGCGGGCAAGCACCGGGTCCGCTTTGTGTACCTGCCAACTGGCTATCGGCTCGGCGCCTTCGTGACGCTCCTGGGGCTCGCAGCGCTCGCCGGATTGGTGGGCTTCGGTCTCCGACAGCTTGGGCCGTTCGGGCGCGACGCGGCTGCGCCCGATCGGGTACAATGACGCCGACTTGCGGCCGTTCTGACGAACTCCGCGTTCCCGGGTCGCCATTCCTCACCCCCAAGGGAGTCTGCCATGCGCACCAACTTTTTCTCCGCGTCACGGACGCTACCGCTCTTGTTGGCGACCTCCGGACTCTGCTTTGGCGGCCCGGCGAAGGGGGAGTCGACTGCTGCAAAGGTAGATCGCCTGTACCGAGACGCTGACAAGTTCTTCCACGACGGCGACTACTACGGGGCGATTCGCTGTCAGCGACAGGTCGTCGCGCTGGACCCCACGTTCGTCGCGGCCTACACCAACTCCGCGTGGCTCCTGTGGAGCATGGGCCGCGAGACCGCTGCATTGGCGCTGCTGGAGAAGGGCTGCGAGGCGAATCCGGGAAACTGCGACATTCCCTTCGACATCGGATTCTACCACTACCAAGGCGCGCGTTACGGGCTGGCGGCGACTGAATTCGCGCGCGCGGCTGAGCTGGGCGGCACGGACAAGATGCGACGGATGCTCGCCCACGCCTTGGAGAAGAAGGGCGATCTCCCCGGCGCGCTGCGAGTCTGGGAAGCGCTGCACGGGGCGAACCCGCAGGAACCCGTCGTCAATCGCCACCGGGCGCGCCTACAGGCTGCACTGGCCGCAACTGAGGGCAAGTGAGCGCGGAGCCTCGCGCACCGGGAAGAGGGACTGCCCTTCCGAAGGATCACCAAGCCCCTCAACACGCAGACTCGGCACCCCCAATGGCAGGTCAACCGACGAACAGCGAAGAGGATCCCCGCGCTGCGGGCGCGGCGCCCGCTTCTCCAAGCACGGCCTCACTGACGCAGACCACCTCCGTCGCGGAGGCAGTGGCGACGGACAGCGGCCGGCTGGTGGCGGAGGCGGAACAACTGCTCCGCAGAAGCAACAGGCGGCACGAGCAGGTGTTCGTCCTCGGAGGTGGCCCCGGCGGCTGCGCGGCGGCCTTGAGGGCGGCGGAGTTGGGGGGGCGTACGGTCATTGTGGAGGAGCGACGGCTTGGTGGGACCCCGCTTCAGTGGGGAGGTGTTGCGGTCCACGTGTTTCTCGAGGCTGCGCGCCGACGCGCCGATGCGCAGGCTGCGCTCCCAGGCGGCCAGCGGCTCCCGCTTCCGGAAGGGATGAGTTCGCTCCCTCACCAAGTGGAGGAGGTCTGCACGCGACTGAGTGCGGAAGCGCGGAGAAAGCTGGAAGACTGCGGAGTCGAGGTCGTCGAGGGACGGGGCACTCTGACGGCGCACAGCATGGCTGTCGATCGTGCAGGCCAGCGGGACTTCGGCTCAGGTGGTGTCGTTTTGGCTTGTGGGGCCTCGGCGCTGATGCCTGACTGGGCGCCCGAGGGACACCCGCGCGTATTGACGCCAGAGGGGCTGCTCTCGTCCGGTACTGTCCCCGAGCGCTTGGTGGTTGTGGGCGGCGGCGCGGTGGGAGTGGAATTTGGTTCGCTCTACTCGCGCCTCGGCGCCGCCGTCACGCTGGTCGAGGCGCGGCCGCGATTGCTCCCGGCCCTGGACGAAGACCTCCCCGCTGAGTTGTCGGCACTGCTTGCGGCGCGCGGGATCGAGATCCGCACGTCATGTAGGGTCTGCGCGGTGGAAGGCAGCGCGCAGGAGGCCGTCGTCAGGTGCGCCGCCGACGAGAAAGCACAATCCGCGGACCGCGTGCTGCTGGCCGTCGGGCGGCGGCCGAACACACGCGGGCTTGGGTTGGAGGCGCGGGGAGTGAAGATTGACCGCGGCCGGATCGTGGTTGATGCGCATTGCCAGACGAGTGTCGGCGGCGTCTATGCTCTCGGCGACCTCGTTCACGGGTCTGGCTTCGCGCAGGTTGCCGTTGCGGAGGGGAGGACCGCGGCCGGCCACGCGCTGGGAGAGAACGTGAGCATGAGGGGCCGCCATGTGCCCGTGTGCGTCCATAGCAGCCCCCCGGTTGCTGCGGTAGGGCTCTCGGAGGCTGCAGCCCGGGAGGCTGGGCACGAGGTTGCCCTCGGAACCGCCCGGTTTGAGGAGAGCGTGCGAGGGAGTCTGGCAGAAGTACCGGGCGGATTGGTGAAGGTGGTGGCGAACGCGCAACACGGGCGGCTTCTGGGAGTCCACATTGTCGGTCCGTGCGCCGAAGAGCTTGTCGGCGAGGCCGCCCTTGCGCTGTCCTTCGGGGCTACTGCTGCAGAACTTGCACGCAACCTCCACCCAACGCCTGGGTACGGTGAAGTACTGGCAGAGGCAGCCGGCTCCGTACGCGTGGCGGGCGGGCGCGGGTGAGACCCGTGGAGCGAAGGCTGATCGTGCTGGCGCGCCCGCCTGTTCCCGGCAAAGTGAAGACGCGACTATCAGAGCACCTTGGTCCAGAGCAGACCGCCCGCTTGTACGCCTGCTTCGTCCGCGACACACTTGGGAAGCTCGTAACTCTCGTGCACACACACGTAGCGGTGTATCACACGCCGGGCTCCCCCGAAGAGGTCCGCACGCTGGAGTCGATCCTTCCCCCCGGCGTCCCCCTTCGACCCCAGCGAGGGCACACGTTCGGCGCCCGCCTCTCCGACGCCCTGGGGGATTGTGCCCAGTGTTCGGCGACCGTGCTTGTTGGGACCGACAGCCCGACCTTGCCCGCCGAGCTGGTTCACCAAGCGTTCGACGCGCTGCGGCACCGCGACATCGTGCTGGGTCCGGCCACAGACGGCGGCTACTACCTGCTGGGTGCCCGCGCCGCCGCCCCCAACCTCTTCCGGGGTATCCGCTGGAGCACTTCGGCGGTCCTCGCGCAGACAGTCGAACGCTGCCGAGAGTTGGGTCTTCGTCCGGCTGCGCTGCCGCCGTGGTACGACGTGGACGAGCCCGACGACCTCGACGTCCTCCGCGGCCACTTGCTGGCGCTCGAAGCTGCCGGCGAGCAGTGCCCGTGCCCGTACACCAGCGCCCTGCTGGGGGAGCTCGTCGTTCCTTCGGACACGTAGCCCGACGCGCCAGCGGAGGGACCCTCGGCTCGGTGCGGGGGGCGCTCGCTCACGTTCGCGGCTCGGACTGCAGTGCCTCGCTCTGCGCACAGAACCGCCTGGCCAACACCGCCGCGGCGTAGGCGTCAATGGGAACGGGAGGGGTCTGGAAGGAGAGGGGGAGAAGGCGTCGCCAGCCGCGCGGCGGGTTGCACTCAAAGTAGAGCTCTCGGCCCTCCAACGTTGAGCTCCGTTCGTCGATCAGGTGGACGGGGAGGTCGACGGGAAGGGCACGGACCGCCTGGACCGCCTCGGCGTGACCTGTTCGGTCGCCGACAACAATTGCATCGGGACTGAACTGAGCACACAGCCTCGATATCAACTCCCCAAGCTCCGTCAGGGGCGAGACGCCGAGTTCTAAGATCGATCCCAGTGGAGAGACGACCGCCACGCCGCACTTCTCACGACCCGGATCAATGGCGAGGAGGGGTCGCGGGTCGCCTTTGCTGCGCGGCTGGGCGTTCACGGCGAAGCGGGCCCCTCGACCTCGAAGCGGATCTTCACAGGGCCCGCCGTCCAGGCCTCGGCCGCGGCCACGATGTGGAATGTGAGCGCCCGCTTCCCAGCCAGGACCCGGTCAAGGAGTGCGAAGATCTGCTCGTAGCCGACCTCGCCGAACTGGCCCGACTCGTCGGCTCGCATGCCCTTGGCGCGAGCGACCTTTCGGACCTCTTGCAGCGCGGCCAGGATGTCGCGGAACAAACCGGCTTTGCGCGCGGCGGCGTCCGGATCACCAGAGGGATCGAGCTTCCGCGTTACCAGCGTGTCGCCCGCGTGGAAGCACAATCTGTTGGGGAACAGGACGAAGTCGGAACCGACTTGCTCACCCGCGACGTAGTTGCGCAGCGCCCACAGCTCGACGACCACGCTGTCGCCCGACTGATGAATGTCCTTGGCGACGAGGTCGAGGAGGTCGCTCTCGTGGTAGTACACGGGGGACTCGGCCGTGCCGGTCCGCTTCGTGGCGAGCTGGACGGCCCGCTCGCCCTCCTTGTCGGGGCGCGCGCCCTTCTTCAGGGCTTCACGGCCAACTCCATTCAAGAGGCTCAATAACTGCTGGCGGATTGCGGCTTCGGTCCGCTCGCCGTCGATCACCTCTGCGCCGAGGACTTGGTTGGCTTCATAGATGACCTCGCCCTCGCGGGCGCGCTTCGCGATCTCGAACAACGGCTTGGCGAAGTCCTCCAGTTGCTTGACGTCCTGCTCCAAGCGCGCCTTCTCCCGCTCGAGCGCCAGCACGTCGGCATCGAGTCTCACCACGTCGGCGCCGGCTCGCATGGCGACGTCGCCGACCTTCTCGACCTGCTCATTGGCTTTGACCAGCTCGCGCCGCTTCTCTTCCAGTCGCTCCTCAATCTTCTTCAGGCGGTCTTTCTCCGCGGTCAACAACCCGCGCACATCGCCCAACATGCTCCGCGCGTCGGCGACGGCCTTGTTCTGCGTCTTCAGTCGGGTTTCGCTTGCCTTCAGCGAGGACTCGGTGGTCCCGAGATGCGTCTGGAGGTCCTTGACCTGCGTCTCGAGCGTGGCGACCTCGGCCCCGCGTTCGGCGACCTTGCTCTCAAGTGCCTTGCGTTGTTTGCGAAGAGTGGCTGCTTCCTCATTGAGATGGCGACTTTCACTTCGCAGTCGACTCTCGTCTCTGCGGAGCTTCTCCATGCCGAAGAGCGCGATGCGCACGCGCTCTGAGGAGATGCTCATCACCAGGACGGCCGTCGCCAGGATCAGCACGCCCGTCAGCACCGAGATCAGCACGCCCGTGTGTCTCGGTCGCAGTCCGAAGAGCGAGACGCGTCGTTTGCCGACCCGCTTGCCGACGGTGTCGCCGATGTAGGCGATGGCCGTAGTGGCCACCACCAGCGTGCCCAGGATGATTGCAGAGGTCGGCAGGTTCATTGGGTCTTCAGCGGGCGCGGCGAACGGTGAGGGTGACTCCGACGACGGCCATGATCGCGTTAGATAGCCAGCTCGCGAGGACGGGCGATAGGCGGCCGTTGTTCCCCAGCCAACTGGCATTGTACCAGATGAGGTAGTAGACGAAGATGATCACCACGCTGGTGCCGAAGGCGATGGCCGTGGTCGTGCGTTGCGGACGGAGCGCCAGTGGAGCGCCGATGAGCGCGAACAGGAAACTCGACAAGGGCACGGCGTAGCGGTTGTTCAGTTCCACCTGGGCGGTGGCCAACTCAATACCGGCGGTGGCACGGCGCTGCAGGTAGCCGATGTAGGTCCGCAGCTCTGCCAGCCGCATCTGCTGCGGGGCGGCGCGGCGCTGGTCTTCCTTGACCTGTTCCGGGGACTTGCCAAGGTTCTGGACGGCTTCGGTGAAGCCAGAACTGATCGTGTGGCCTTTCTCGCCAACGGTCTGGATGAACCCGTCCTCAAAGCGCCACGACCGCTGCTGTCGCCACACTGCCCGCTCGGCGCTGACGATCATGTACACCTTGCCCGACCGGTAGAAATAGACATCCGGGCGGAATAGCGTCTGGGTCTCGTCCTGGTACCGCTGGGCGACGATCAGTTGCTCCAGGGCGCCCTCTTTGGGGTGCCGCATGACGATGGTCTGCTGGGGCTTCTCCGCTGCGCGCTGGCCGATGCGGAGGAGCAGCGCGTCCTGGGCAGCCAGGGCTTGTGGGACAAGTCGCTCGTTGAAGCCAAAGGCAACGGCGCTGATAAGCAGCCCCAACACCCACACCGGAACCAGGAGCCGGTGAACGCTGGCGCCGCCGGCGAACATGGCAGCGGCCTCGTTATCACTTGACAGTCGCCCCACGCCCAGCAATGTGCCCAGCAACATGGCCATCGGGAACGTCATCGCCATGATGATGGGAACCCGATAGAGCAGCAGCAGGACCGCCTCCTGGACCGGCACGTGGTTCTCGACGAAGACAACAATGGCCTTCCGGAGCGGGTCGCTGGCAAACAGGATGCCGTTGAAGGCGGCCATCCCGAAGGCGAAGGGCGCGAGCGCCTCCATGAAGACGTAGCGGTCGAGAAGTCGCATGAGCCTCTGCTGTCTGTTCCGTTGCGTGCTGAGCCGGCGGCGCTCTACGGGTCAGTACTGGAACCGATCCCCCAGGTAGAACTCCTTGGCAATCGGGTCGGTGGGCAAGTCCGTGGAGGTGCCGGAGGTCTTGATCACGCCGTCGTGCATGATGTAGGCGCGGTCGGTGATTTCGAGGGTCTCCCGCACGCTGTGGTCGGTGATGAGAATCCCGATGCCGCGGGTCTTGAGATTGGCGATGATGGACTGGATGTCCTGAACCGCGATGGGGTCGATGCCGGTGAACGGCTCGTCCAAGAGGATGAACGAGGGCGAGCTTGCCAGCGCGCGGGCGATCTCAGCGCGTCGCCGTTCGCCGCCGGAGAGGGTGTAGCCGCGCTGCTTCCGGTTGTCGACCAAGTCGAGCTGCTCCAGCAGTTCCTGTGTCCGCTCCGCGCGAGCCTTGCGGGGGACGCCGACCAGCTCCAGGATGGCCAGGATGTTCTGCTCAACGGTCATCTTGCGGAAGATGGACGGCTCCTGCGCCAGGTAGCCGACGCCGCGTCGCGCCCGAATGTGCATCGGCGCCCGGGTCACGTTCCGACCATGCAGCAGCACCGAGCCTGAGACGGGCCGAACCAAGCCGACCATCATGTAGAAGGTGGTGGTTTTGCCGGCGCCGTTGGGGCCCAGCAAGCCGACCACCTCCCCGTGGCAGACGTGCAGGGAGACGCCGTTGACGACGCGCCTGCCGCGGTAGACCTTGGTGAGGTCGACGGCTTCCAGTCTCTGGTTGGTGGTCTCGTCGGCGCTCTGCTTCGCTGCGGTCATTCCGGTTTGCTCGCCCCTTTGTCGTCGTCGGCCGGCTGGGCTGGCTCCTTGGCGGCGGGTTCCGCCTCGTCTTCCTTGACTGTGGTCACCGTCACCGTAGCCTGCTTCTCCGCGCTTTCCCGCGTCACGGTGACGAGCACGTTCTCTGGCGTGAAGGCCACCGTGATCTCCTCGCCGACGAGATGGGCGTCGCGGATGCCTTTTGCCCCCTGCATGTCCACCTGTGCACCGCCGCGGAGGAGGGCGGTGTTGTCGGCAGCCGTCCAGGTGACTTCCTTGCCCTTGGCCTGGACGGGGACGTTGCGCTTGGTCTTCGCGTCGAAGTAGCTGCCGGTGAGCGCGGCTCCGCCGCTGACGCGGACCTCGGAGGCAGTCTCCCCGCCCGGCGGCAGGAACGCCTCGATCTGGCCGCCTGTCAGTGTGCGCTCACCCCAGACGAGCTTGGCATCGCCGTCCGCCACCAAGTGCGTCTTCTCCAAAGTCGTGCGCACGGTGACCGTGGCGGCGGAGAGTCGCCCCTGTTGGTCCGGTTTTCCGTCGAAGCGGACGTGGCTGCCGCCGGTGAGGCGGATCTCGCCGGTAGCGTTGTCCAGCACCGCTGCCTCAGCGCCGCCTTGGACCTCCCGCTGCTGCCCTTTGGCGTCCTGAACGCGCGCGGTGAACTCAACAGCTCCCTGCGCCTCCAGCCGCTGGAACTTCTCGCCCGTGTCGTCGAAGGCGGCCTTCAGCGGCCCGCTGCACTGCAGCTTCAGTTGCTCGCTGTCCACTTTGGAGGGCCCGGCCGTGGTCACCGTGGCCGCTGCCGCGTCGTAGGTGAACTTCGAGGCCGTGATCTCGTAACTCTGAGTCTTGAGTGTCTTGGCGCCGCTCTCCGGGCTCCGCTGGAGTGCCAGGGCCGTTGCGAGTGCGACGACTATGAGCAAAGCTCGTTTCACGATCTTGCGTCTCCTTTACTGGGCGTGGGTCTACCGTGCAACAGGTTCGGCGATCTGTCCGACGGGGTGGCACTCATCGGATCAACAAGGCTGCCGGAGCGCCGCTCACCTCGACGTGTCGCAGCGCCACGTCGCCTTCCAGCAGGGCGCCGGTCAGGCGGGAAGCCCCTTTGGTGAACTCGACGGGCTTCGCGTTCACGATTCGGTGCTCATCCCACAAGTA
>PEVN01000345.1 GCA_002779825.1 Armatimonadetes bacterium CG06_land_8_20_14_3_00_66_21
CAGAAGGCGGTGCCGTTGCAGGTCAAGGAGACAACCTGGCGCACCCTCACGCTCAAGCTGCTCCCCGCCCAACCCAAAGGAGGTTGATCCCGTTGTCTGCTCGCCGCTCAATTGTGCTTGCCACGACTCTCGTCCTGTTCTCGCTCAACTGCCGACTCGCTGATGCCCAGACCTACGCGGTGTTGCCTCTCTGTAACCTGACTGGCGACTCCTCGCTCGATCCTTCCGCGTACGGCATCGCCGCCACGCTCTACGATGCGCTTCGCTATGTCCCCGGTGTTCGCTTGGTCGAGCGCCTGCGCGTGAACCAGGTGCTTCAGGAGAAGGACCTGGGTGATGCCGGCCTGCTGAAGCGCCAAGTGTCTGACGGAGAAGCGAAGGAACTGGGCGTGCTTCTTGCGTCGGACTTCCTCTTTGTCGGGGAGTACCAGCAGCAGCCCGCTTCCACTTTGCTCCGGGTGACTCTCCGCTGCGTAGCACCGACCGACGGTTCCATCGACCCCAGCAAATGCGCCAAGGCCGATGCCGACAAGAAGGAACTCTTCCTTCTCCAAGACCGCCTCTGCCGTCAGATCCTGGAGAGAGGCTTTAGCCAAACCGTTCCGGACCTGCTGCCCCACGACGCCGAAGCCCACAAGCTCTGGAACGAAGGCTGGCAGCACTTCTATGCCCGCGAGTACGACCGGGCAGAGATCTGCTTCAAGCAGGCCGCCGAACGCGACCACAACTTCGAAGCGGCAACGCAGAGCCAGGCATTCATGGAGTGGAAGGATCCAAGCTGGCGCGCCCGGACTTACCTCGGCGCCGTGGATCAGCCCTTTGAGGCGGTCTTCGATCCCATGAAGAACGCTGTGGGCAAAGTGATGCGGCGGACCGGGGATGATGTGCGCCTGGCGGCAAAGCAGGCGACGATCTTCGGCCGCACGAAAACGACTCTGTTCAGCTATGGCACCGATGTCGAAGTGGAACTCAAGGGCTTCGGCGACTTCACGGGCATCCGGATCCGCGCCAAGAAGCGGAACGCCCTGGTCGATGCCTTTGGCGAGGCGAAGGGCCTCATTCGCGACGTTCTCAAAGCGTTCGATGCCGAGATTCAGAGCGTGGCGCCGGCCGCGCCCTGAGGAAGGCAGACTCACAGTTCCGTTCAGGAGGGCAGACTCGTGTTCAGATCCAGGTCGTTGCGTCGTTTCGTCCTGCTGTGCTTGCTCGTCGTGCCGGTCCCGCTGCTTCTCACTTCCTGCGGTGGTGGTGGCCCGGTCCAGGACGTGCTGGCGCTCCTGTTCGGCGGGAAGGTCCTGCTTCACAAGGATCAACCGGCAGCAGGTGCCCAAGTCACCTTGGAGCGTGAGGACACGACCGAGTCCACGACGACTAACGCCAACGGCCAATTCAGCTTCTCGGCTGCTGGTCCTATTCCCGCCGGGAGTCGCATCATTGTCACGGGGTCGGACGAGGGGCAGTTCGTTTACTCAGTCCTGACTCCCGCCAACGTCACTGGAACCGACAACTTGTTCTCCCTTGACCCGTTCTCAGCAGAGCCCAAGACCCCGGGGCTCGATGTCGTGCCCTCCGTGGCCAAGCCAGCCGGCCGTGCGGTCATCACGTCGCCGCGCTCAGGGGACACAGTCACTTTTGACCAAGGCGTGGACCAAGACGCGAGAGGCGCATTCGGCAGGTTCACGGTACGCGGGACGGCGGACGAGGGTCTTTCGGCTATGAAGGACTACTACTTGTATGTAGTCGTGCATCCGACAAGCCCAACCGCTGAGTTCTTCCCCCAGTACCTGATTGCCAGCGTAGATCCCGGTACGGGTGCTTGGGTCACCATGGCCCAGTTCGGGCCGCCGGCACAAGAAGGCTACAGGTATGAGCTTCTGGTGGTCGTGACCGCTCAGAAACTGGAGGTGCGTCCGCCGCTCGACCCCCTCAAGTACCCTCGCGCCCTGGACATCCCTGGCGTGGTCTACCTTTCGCCGTTCGTTACAGATCTGACCGCTGGGGCAATGACACCGTAAGCTCTGTCGGCGCCGGTGAGCCGATTCCTTCGTCGCGCTCCTTGCTGCTCACCCTTAGCGTTTGCCCGTCTACCGGCTATCCAGACTATACCTGCAATTCCCTTCAGGAGGGCAGACTCGTGTTCAGATCCAGGTCGTTTCGCCGTATCGCCTTGCTGTGTGCGTTGACCGTGCCCGTTCCCTTGGTGGTTACTTCCTGCGGCGGGGGCTTGACCGGCATTCCTATTCTGGATGTAGTTCTCCTCGCCAAGTTCGTCTCCGGTATCGTGCGCGATGCCAGGACGAATGCGCCCATACCCCAGACGAAGGTCAAGGTGACGTTGACCGGTGGCGAGACGAAAGAAGGCGTCACCGGCACCGACGGCGGGTTCACCTTGGGCGATCTGAAGAGTGGGGACTACCAGTTCGTCTTCGACGCCCTTGGCTACAAGCAGCTCACCATCGACCTGGCCGTGACTGGCACCATCGACAGCCTCAGCGTCACGCTGCTGCCGACCGACATCACCACCACCAATATCAGCATCACCGCCGCCCCGCCGACGGTGCAATTGGGTAAGACCGCCCAGTACACCGCCGAAGGCAGCAGCGGCGGCACGCCCCTGACCGTGTTCTGGACCGTGGAAGACCCGACCGTGGGCGTCGTCAACGCCACCGGCAAGTTCACACCTCTGAAGCCCGGCACCGCCAAGGTGTATGCCCAGTTGGGTCCGACGCGCTTCTCCGCCCAAGTCACCGTGACCGACAACCAAGCGGCCGGCGCGGTCTTCGGCATCGTCACTGCCGGCACCAACCATGAGCCCGTCAGCGGCGTCACCGTCAAGCTGGGGTCCCAAACCGTCACCTCGGCACCGGACGGCACGTTCACCTTTGAGGAGGTCGCCCCCGGCGCCTTCACCGTAACTGGCACAAAGGGCGCTTTGGCTGGCACTGTGGCTGGCGCGGTGACAGTCAACCAGGGCACCAAGGTGAGCCTGGAGTTGAAGTAGGGACAGTCTCTGTTCTTGGAGGAAACCTGAATGCGTACCTCTTGTTGGATCCCTTTGGGGCTCGGAATCTGTGGAATTGCCCTGCTCCTGGCAGGTTGCGGAGGCGGCGGGGGTGCTGCGTCAACCGTCACGCCCTCCAATGGCGGGAGCGGAGGGGGCACCCAGCCGCTCCCGGCGGGGTGACGGTTTCCGGCCGCGTGTTGGACGCGACGAGTGAGGAGACCGGGGTTGGTGGGGCGGAGGTCCTGATCACGGAGCAGTCGCGCGCAGCGCGGCAAGGCTCGAAGCGCGATGTGACCGATGCCGACGGTTACTACGTCGTCGAGGAGGTGCAGCCGGGCAAATGCATGATGGAGATCCGCCTGCCCGCCGACTCCCGCTACAATACGCTGCAGATCGAGATCGAGGTGCCGGGAGACCGACCGACTACCTCGGTGTGGGTACGGTTGCTGGGAAAGGACGTCCCGGAGCCGACTTCCGTGACGATCAGCCCGAAGAGCCCCTCCGTGCAAGCAGGCCAGACGCTGCAATTCACCGCTGTGGTCGCACCCAACCCGCAGATGAAAGTCACTCACGTCACGCTCCTGGTTCAGGGCGACATCGGTACCATCAACGCGCAAGGGCTGTTTACGGCGACGAAACCAGGAACGGGTTCGGTTGTGGCGCTGGTGGGAACCGCCACGGACAGCACGACGGTGACGGTGACCCCGCAGCCTACCACCGGCACCATCACTGGGCGAGTTGCAGACGAACATAGCCTCCCCCTGGCCGGGGCCACAGTGCAGGCGAATGGCACTCAGGTGACGACGGCTGCCGACGGGACCTACACCATCACCAACCTGTCTCCCGGTTGGTACTCGCTGACGGCCAGCAAGACAGGCTACAACTCCGCCACGCAGAGCGCAACCGTGAGCGTAGGCCAAGTGGCAATGGTTGATGATGTCACGCTTACGGTGGTGGGTTCGGACACGGGAACGGCGGGCGAGGTTAGAACGAACCCCGCCGACGGCGCCGAGATGATCTGGATTCCGGCGGGGACGTTCAGCATGGGCCAGGAGGGCGTTACCACACCCGTCCACCAGCAAACCGTCGCCGGCTTCTGGCTCTACCGGAGCGAAGTCACCAACGCCCAGTACGGCCAGTTCATGCAGGCGACGGGGCATGCCGCGCCGTACTTCTGGAATAACTCGACTTTCAACGGCGCACAACAGCCGATCGTCGGGGTGACCTGGTTCGATGCCAAGGCATACGCGGAGTGGGCGGGCAGCCGGCTGCCCACGGAAGCGGAATGGGAGTATGCGGCCCGAGGCGGGCAGCAGTTCGAGTACGCCACCTCGACCGGTCAGCTCAGCCATGATCTGGCGAACTACGACGACTACTACGACAAGGCCGGAGTGGACCAGTGGTACTACGCCTCTCCCGTCGGCAGCTTCCCCGCGAATCCATTCGGTGTGTACGACATGAGCGGAAACGTGTGGGAGTGGTGCAGCAGCATCTACATGTCCTACCCCTACAGCGCCACGGACGGAAGGGAGAACATGCAGAACACCTTCAGCTCGCGTGTGTTGCGCGGGGGCTCGTACTACACCGACAGCTATTACCTCCGCTGCGCCACTCGCTACGACTACTCGCCCGGAAAACACTACGCCGTCTACGTCGGTTTCCGTTGCGCCCGGAGCCCTTAATGAACGGTTAAGTGTTTGGCCGTTTGGCGGGGCAGCGGTCGCATGTGGATGTGGGAGCAGGTGAGTGGTGAGTATCTGAGGATTTGCGATTGCAGATTTCAGATTGAAGGCCACGCCCGGGAGCGGTGTTGCCGGCTGCTGACCCGGAGGGAGGTTCGGTGTGATGAGAGCCTTGTGGGAGCCCGATGGCCGCATTAGAATCAGGGTGTTCGGCGCAACTCGGTGAGAGCGGCAAACCCGATCGCGAGCGAGACAAGCCATGACTGAGTTTCTTCTGCCCCTCCGCATCGAAGCACTGGAAGAGGGCGGCTATCTCGCAACCGCTGAGGACCTCCCGGGGCTGGTGGCTCAAGGGTGGACGAGTCCTGATCGCGGATTTCGGATTGCAGGGCATGATGATCCCGCCGCGAGGGCGCATTGACAGGATGCGCGCTATCGGCTAATCTACAGTTCCATTGTAGATTAGCCGAACTTGGTGTTCACCCATGTACTTCCACCGCTCCATGGAGTCCGCTTGGTTGCAGGCAGCGGAGCACTTCCCCGTGCTGCTGCTGACGGGCCCGCGCCAAGTCGGCAAGACGACCATGCTGCGGCAGCTTTGCGGGGCTGACCGCTCGTACGTCACGCTCGACGACATGACTGCGCGGGGTCTTGCCAGGCGCGATCCCGCGCTCTTCCTTCAGCAATACCCGCCGCCCGTGCAGATCGACGAGGTGCAGTACGCCCCGGAGTTGCTGCCCTATCTGAAGATGCTGGTTGACGAGGACCGCCGGCCGGGAGCTGTTTGGCTGACGGGTTCGCAGCAGTTCCAGATGATGAAGGGGATCACCGAGAGCTTGGCCGGGCGGGTGGCGGTGGTCAACCTGCTGGGCTTCTCCTACCGCGAGGTGAGCTCGGCGCCGGCTGGAGCCGCGCCGATCCCCTTCGTACCCCCCGCGGCCTCCTCGCTGGCCGACCGAGCTCCGGCCCCTGACTGCGACGTAAATGAGGTGTACCGGCGGATCTGGCGGGGAGGTCTCCCGGTGCTGCACGCCGACCCGGGAATGGACCGCGACCTGTTCTTCAGTTCTTACCTTCAGACCTACCTGCAGCGGGACGTGCGGGACCTGACACAGGTTGGCGACCTCGATGCCTTCACCCGCTTCCTGCGCGCCTGCGCCGCCAGGACGGGGCAGCTTCTCAACTATGCCGACCTGGCCAGAGACGTGGACCTCAGCCTCGGCACTGCCAAGAACTGGCTGTCGATCTTGCAGGCAAGCTGTCAGGTCTTCCTGCTGAACCCCTATCACAGCAACGTCACCAAGCGACTGGTGAAGACTCCCAAGCTCTACTTCCTCGACACGGGCTTGTGCGCCCACCTGACCGGTTGGGCGTCGCCGCAGTCATTGGCGAACGGCGCCATGGCCGGGGCGATATTCGAGACGCACGTAGTCACGGAGATCCTGAAGAGCTGGTGGTTCTCCCTGAAGACGCCCACGCTCTACTACTACCGGGATAAGGACGGCAAGGAGATCGACCTTCTCCTGGCTCAGGACGACACGCTCTACCCCGTCGAGATGAAGCGCGGCGCGACGCCCAGACCCGAGTGGTGTCGCCACTTCTCCGTCCTCGACCGGTTCCCGGAGCGGCGCGGTCCCGGCGCCGTGGTCTGCCTGGCCCCGCGGGCCACCGCGCTCGATCGCTCCTCCGTGGCGGTTCCGGTGACGGCGGTCGGGTGAGCGCACTGGCTACGGGGCGGCTGACCTTCGGAGAGTCTTTCTTCCCGCAGCCTTTCCGCTTTTCGTCTTCCCGGAGTCTCTGTCAGTGTTCAGCAAGTTCGCAACCTCGAAAGGAGTGGTCGCAATGAGAGTGCATCAGTTCACAGTTTCGGTTCTCGGTTTTGTGGTCCTGTGTCCGTTTGTGTTTGCGCAGGGTGAGGTGACGACCGTCGCCGCGGCCAGTGTG
>PEVN01000072.1 GCA_002779825.1 Armatimonadetes bacterium CG06_land_8_20_14_3_00_66_21
GGTACCATGAGAAGAACTACTTCGGGGGCAGCGCCTGTCGATCCGACCGGTCCGACCGATCGGGCACCGCCGGAGCGACGTTTTCACCCACCGGACAAGCCGGACAGGAGTCCATCGGAGGTGTTCAGCATGTTGAGGTACCCACGACGCTACTTGGTTGCGTCCGCCCTATCTGCCGGCGGGGTGATCCTCGCGCTCACCGGCTGCGGGAGCGGCGGATCCAGTTCGGGCAGCAGTAAGCCCAAGGAGAACCCGTGGCAGGAGGCGAAGTCTGACAAGCAGCGGGCGACAGCGCCGGAGGTCGAGCCGGTCGATCTCCAGAAGCTGACCGCCGACAATGGGGCCTTCGCGCTGGCCCTGTATCAAGCTGTCCGCAAGACCGAAGGCAACCTCTTCTACTCACCGTACAGCATCTCTCTGGCGCTCGCCATGACGTACGCCGGCGCTCGGGGCGACACCGAGAGCCAGATGGCGGCGGCGCTCCACTTCGGGCTTGCCCAGGACAAACTGCATCCGGCGTTCAACGCGCTGGACCTATCCCTCCCACGCGACAGCGCGACCAAGGCCGAGACGAAGGACGGGCAGGAGACCACAGGCTTCCGACTACGTATCGCCAACGCGCTCTGGGGTCAGAACGACCACCAGTTCCTCCCTGCCTTCCTCGATACGCTGGCCGAGAACTACGGCGCCGGTCTGCAACTCCTGGACTTCAAGGCCGACCCCGAAGCCGCCCGCAGCCTCCTCAACCAGTGGGTCAACGATCAGACCGAAGAGAAGATCAAGGACTTGTTCCCCGAGGGGAGCGTCACCGACCTGACGCGACTGGTCCTGGCCAACGCGATCTACTTCAACGCCGCGTGGCTCCACCCGTTCACGGCAGAGCAGACCCGGGACGGCGACTTCCATCTGCTGGACGGCAGCAAGGGGACGGCGCCGATGATGGCGGAGACAGAGATGTTCGGGTACGCCGCTGCCGAGGGATACCAGGCCGTCGAACTCCCCTACGACGGGGGCGACTTCTCCATGTTGATCCTGCTTCCCGCCGAAGGGCAGTTCGCCACATTCGAGGAGTCGCTGGACGCCGGGAGAGTGGGCTCGGTCGTGTCCGGCCTCCGGACCGCAAACGTCCGCCTCACTTTGCCGAAGTTCACCTACTCCATGCGCCTCGGGCTGAAGCAGACGCTGGCAGCGATGGGCATGAAGGACGCCTTCGAGCCCGGCGCCGCCGACCTGTCGGGCATGGACGGCTCGCCAGACCTGTTCATCATGGACGTGCTGCACAAGGCGTACGTGAACGTCAACGAAGCCGGCACCGAAGCCGCTGCCGCCACTGGCGTGGTGGTCGGAACCACCTCCGCTCCGCCGCCACCCGTCGAGATGAAGATCGACCGGCCCTTCCTCTTCGTCATCCGGCACCAGGAGACGGGGACGCTCCTGTTCGTGGGACGGGTAGTGAACCCAACGGCGTAGCGACGGGCGCACGTCCGGCTAGCGGAACCGGCGCAGGTCGCCTCGCTTGAACGTCCACTGTGGCGTCACGACTTCCTCGCTCGCAGCGAGGTCGTACCACGGCGAGAGCTCCGAGTCGGCCAGGTTTCGCAGCACGTGGAGGCTCTGCGCCGGCATGAATCCCTGCGCCAGCAGAGCCAGCTTGCCCTTGCCGTCCTGAGCCTGG
Source organism: Armatimonadetes bacterium CG06_land_8_20_14_3_00_66_21 (assembly GCA_002779825.1). Lineage (GTDB taxonomy): Bacteria > Armatimonadota > Abditibacteriia > CG2-30-66-41 > CG2-30-66-41 > CG2-30-66-41. The sequence goes on from PEVN01000072.1 coordinate 1,676, forward strand.
CACGTGTCCAGCACGATCACGGCGTGGCCGGGCGAACCAGCTTGGACGAGTAGGTCACCCGCCTGCACTTGGTCGACTGGGATCGCCTTCGTATCGCGCTTCAGCGAGATGGTTCCTGCGTAGCCGAACACGAAGTCCAGGAACGCGCGGAAGCTCCTCCATGAGCGGCCCGGGCTGCCACTGCGACTCCACACAATCCTGCTTCCGCGCAGGACCGGACGTTCGCCCCGCTTCCAGCGGGCGTATGACAGCAACTGGCCGTTGGTGGCGCTGAACTCGATCCGCGAGTCCAGCTCTCTGCTGAACAGGTACTCCGCCCGCAGCCGGACGACCGCGTCCGCGCACTGCTGCAGGTCGCTCTCGCCGACGTCAATGTCGAGGATCGCCGCGCAGGCGGACTGGTAAGACTTGCGGGTGCCGTCGTAGAGCAGGACGGGAGCAGTCGGCGACTTGAGGGGTAACCCGCGCAGCCAGCAGGCGAAACCGTTGGGTTCGGCGGACACGCGCCGGTAGCCGACGGGCGCCGGAAAGCGCCGCCACAACGCCTCGGCTCTCTCCGCACCGTGCGGGAAGGCGTACTCGCACTCACAAGGCGGCGGAGTCCAGCTTGGCGCCGGCGCCGGCATACCAGGTCCCTCCGGTCGCACCCGGCAGCCGCCGGTCAGTGCTGCGACGGTCGTCACACAGATCCAGAGACGCACGCAGTTCCTCGATTCGCCGGGACTACACTTGTTCAAGTATAGCCTGCCGTTTCTCCCTTGAGTACTGTAGCCCGACGCGCCAGCGGAGGGACTCCCTCGGCCTGGCGCCTCGGGCTACGTTTCCATCCGTTGGGGTGTTCAAGCGAAGCGCGGACATGAGCGATTCCTGCGCAACCGCGGGACTGGGGGACGAGTCTGCAGGGCGTCTTGTGGCCCTCCCCTCCCGTCGCGCCAACTGGACCGGACGGAGGAAACGGCTCGGCAAGGGAGAACCGTGAAGCGAACACCACCGCCGGACTGGAGACCGAGACGATGCGAATGCTGACGGTCCTGTTGGGAGGAGTCGCTCTGATGTCGAGTGCCGCTTCCGGTGCCGAACAGCACCGGGTCGTGAAGCTGTCCACCGTCTGCCTGCTCGACGGCGCACAGTATCGGACGCAGGACTACGTCCTGGGGGCAGTCGCCGAGGCGTGCAGGCGCACGAAGAGCGACCTGGTGGTGGCGCCCTACATGCCCTTCCTGAGCTTTGACGCGGCGCGTGCAGCGGCCGACTTGGCGCCGTTCGCCGCTCTGGCGCGCGCGCAGGGGACGTACCTGTCGGTAGCGCTGAAGGAGCAAGCGGACGGCAAGACGTACGCCACTTCGGTGCTGCTCGACCGGCAGGGGAAGCTCGCCTTCAAGTGGCGCAAGACCCACGCATTCCCCGACGACGACGGGCTGGCGCTGGGCGAGAGCCTTGACGTGTGCCGCACGGACTTCGGCGTGCTCGGCGCCACCATCGGGACGGACTTCTACTTCCCTGAGGTGTACGAAGTCCTGCGGATGAAGGGCGCGGACATCCTCTTGTGGCAGCACTTCCCGGAACGCTTCCGCGACCACAGCGGGTGGGAGCCGCTGCTGCAAGCCCGGGCGTTTGACAGCCACGCGCACTTGGTCGCGGCACTGTATGCCGACCCACGGGCGTACCTCACCAACCGGTACGAGATCGGCATGCAGGGGACAGCCTTCGGCCGAAGCATGCTCCTGAACCGGGTGGGCTGCCCGATTGCGGACACCGGCTACGAGGAGGGTGTCGCCACTGCGACCGTGGACCTCGACAAGCGGAAGGTGGACATGGGCGATGGCTGGGAGCGAGGTGAGAACCTGTTCTACGTGAACTCCCTCGGCGACCGGACCGCCTTCAAGCCCGTCGCCGAGCCGTGGTCGGCGTCCGACACGTGGTCGGCGTCCGACACGTGGCAGCCGCCCAAGCTGCCGGCGTTCAAGAAGCGCACGGCTCGGCTGGCCGTCATCGCCATGGACCCGGCCAACATGTGGCGAAACGAGCAAGTACCGGAACGCTTGCTCGCGCTCCTTGACGAGGCGGCAAAGCTCAACCCGGACCTCGCTCTCCTCTCCGAGCAGAGCGCGAAGGAAGAAGACGAGACCACCCGGAAGGCATTCGCCATGGTTGCCGAGCGCGCCCGGAAGATGAAGGCATACCTCTGCATCGGCGGGCTCGGCAACAAGGAGCAGATGAGCATCGCGCGGATCTGGGACCGGGAGGGCAACGAGGTGTATGGGCAGCCGCTGTACTGGGTGAAGGGCTTCCCCGAGCTGAAGGTGCTCGACACCGACTTCGCGCGGATCGCCTGCCACAGTTGCGGCGACCTGTACACGCCGATGTTCGACCGGACGCTTGCGGTGAAGGGCGCCGAGCTAATCCTTGACCCGAGCCAGATGTGGGGACCGAACGGGCGGGTCAACGAGACCCTCCTCCGCGCCCGCGCAATCGACAATGGCGTCTGGATCGCCTGCGCCCACTGGAACTCCTCCGACCCAAGCCTGCGCAGCCTCATCGTCGATCCCTACGGTCAGGTCATGGCCGGCTCCAAGTTCCAGCAGGAAGGCGTCTTCTGGGTCGACCTCGACTTCGACAACAAGAGGGTCTACTACGAAGGCAAGCAGGCAGAGCAGCCCAAACGCGGCGAGACCGGCATCCCGAGCTACTACACGGAGGACCTCCCCGAGCAGAAGGCCGGC
>PEVN01000499.1 GCA_002779825.1 Armatimonadetes bacterium CG06_land_8_20_14_3_00_66_21
TGGAACCGAGTCACCACCGGCTGGCGCAAGCCGGCAACCTCGAGGGTCGCAGGCAGGCCGTTGATCATAGGGTGGCGTTCGTACAAGGCTGTCTGGTACTCCAGGTGGACAATGTCGCAGTCGCTGGCTGACACGGCAGCGACCACAGGGCCCGGGCGTCGCCACGACTCAATGAGCGGACGCACCTCCAGCCTCGGTTCACCGGTAGCCGAGGCAGCACCGGCTGCGGTGCTCTCGTTGCGCGACGTGACCACGGACACCTCGTGCCCCAAGCGGCAAAGGTGGTGGGAGAGGTGCCAGACCTGGTCGGCGATCCCGCACCGCATGGTTGGGAAGCTACCGGAAATCATGCAGATTCTCATAGCGTAGCGCGCAAAGCGGCGGCACTGTGTTTCCCGATCCGGTCGTCAGTCAGCCATGATCGAGGGACGCCGGTTCCGCGATTGTACCCCTGCTTCGCCGCGGCCGGCCGTCAGCTTTGGCGGAGAACCGCCTCGTACACCGCCTTCAGCAGCCCGTAGTGGCGCTCCTCAGTGAACTGGGCGCGGCACTGCGCCAGCCCGGCTCGCCCCATCTCCCGGCGCCGCTCAGGCGACGCCAACAGGTCCTCGATAGCCGCCGTCAGACCGGTCAACTCGCCCGGCGGCACCAGCAGCCCCGTCTCGCCATGGGACAGCCACTCCGGTATCCCGCCCACGTCAAATGCCACCACCGGTTTGCCGTGTGCCATTGCCTCGACTCCAACCATGCCGAATGGCTCGGGCCAGAGCGAAGGCACCACCACGAGGTCGGCCGCCGCGTAACAGGCTGACAGTGAGGCGCCCTCGCGGAACCCCTCGAGCCGGACGCGGGCCGACACGCCGAGCCGTCGAACGCACTGCCGCACCGCCTCGGCGTCGGGGCCTTCGCCCGCGATAACCAACTGCCACGCCCCTCGGCTCGCCGCGAGGGCCTCGACAAGGAGTTCCCACCCCTTCGGCCGAACCAGCCGCCCCACAAACAGGACGGTTCGGGGGCTAGGCGTCAGCGCCGGCACCAAGTCACCTGTCGGCAGGCAGGCAGGGAACAGCGACACCAACTCGAGCCGATTCCGCGGAACGCCGTTGAGGCACAATTCACTCCGCATGTGCTCACTGCAGACGATCAGCCGGGCGAACTCTCGGGCGTCGCGCAGATTCCTCCCGCACTCTCGGTACCTGGAGAGCAGCCGGGCGGGGTGCCTGGTGGCGCACTGCTCGCGATACGCGTTGGCCAGGCAACGCGGGCCAAAGGCGAGCGGGCAACACTTCCCGATCCGCCAGAACGTCTTGCTTTCGCCCGGACACAGGAACGACTGCGAGTGCACCGTCCGGACTGTCGGGACCCTCCGGCACACCGCCCGCAGCAGCTCCGGATCGCCACCGCCGTGGACGTGCACGAGGTCGGGGCACTCCTGGGCCAGAGCCTTCAGCACTTTCTCAGCGCGCTCGCGGGGCGACTCCGAGTCCGGGATCAGGTAGGTCGGCCGCTCACTCCCGAACGACCGCTCATTCTGCACGCTGTAGACGACCGCAGTCCGGTGCCCCTCCGCTTCCAGGTGGCGGCACTCCGACAGCAGCACCTGCTCTGCCCCCCCGACGGGCGCGTAGTGCTCGTTGAGGAAGAGCACCTTCACGGCGTCAACCCAACTCCCGGTACGCGGCCAGACAGCGCTCGGCCGTTCGGTCCCAGGTGAACTGCTCAAGGACGCGAAGTCGTGCTCGCCGGCCCAAGCGCGCTGCCAAATCGGGCGCCTCCAAGAGGCGCAGTACCGCTTCACACAACGCCGGTTCGTCGTTCTCGGGGACGACAAGGCCGGTGACCTCATGCTGCACCACTTCGGGCATTCCACCGACGGCTGTGCACACGACCGGTGTGCCGCAAGCCATGGCCTCGATCAGAGCCAGCCCGAGCAGTTCCGGCACTGCGTGATGCCGGCCGCTGCAATCTGTGTGGACGGACGGAAGCACAACGACGCTCGCGGTCTGGTACAGCCGCAGGATCGCCCGGTCGTCGGCCTCCAACAGGAACGTCACCGCCTTGCCCCGAGCCAGCCGTTGCAGCAGTGCAAAGTAGGCTGGGTCGTGTGGGCGGCCGGCAACGGTTAGTGGGACATCCGCCGGCAGGCAGCGGATCAGCCGGTCCACCCCCTTGTGCGGCAGGAGGCGACCGACGAACGCGACCCGCCGTTCTTGGGAACCGCTCCCGGGTTGGTACAGACTGGTGTCTACCCCTCCGTAGACCACCGAGGCGCGCCGGAAATGGTCGCGGCTGTAGTCGGCAGCGAACTGCGAGAGCGCAAGATGGCCGTTGGAGAACCGCCCAGTGCCCGGCAGCCCCACCCGGCCGGCATAGGTCGACAAGCAGGTCCCCCCACCGCCCACGTCTGTGCAGTAGACCGACCGGCCGGCAAGCCGCCCACACAGGATGCTGAAGTCGACCAGGAGCTTGTGGTAGCCGATGCAATGCAGGAGGTCGCACCGCAGGGCGTCGCGCAGAAACTCAGGCGACCAGGGGTTCGTTTCGTCGCCACGAATCCCGCCGCGGCCGAAGTGAGTCTCTACAGTCAGTTGCCCGACCCGGAGCCGTTGCCGCCGAGACCCCGCGACGATCAGTCGCGTGTCGAGGCGTTTTGACAAGGCGCGGGCCAACTCGAACGCGTACCGTTCGCCGCCGCCCACCACAAGGCCGGAACGGAATACTCCTGGGGTGAGAATCGCGAGTGTCATGGGCTCGATGGGTCGGTCAGGCCGGCGTCGTCAGTCGCCGTCCGGGAACCTGCTCTCAGTGACGTCTTCAGGCCGTTCCAGCCGGTAGTCGGCGGGGGAGGGATGCCTGCGGCCGTGGTACTTCCCCCCCATCACGGCCGCGCGCGAGCAGGAGTACCCTCGCAGGAGGGCGGCCGCCGCTTCCTTCAGGGGGGTGACCAACCACTCGCCCAGTACCTCGCGTGGGCCGTAGCGGGGCATCTCCAGGAAAGCGGCCAAGCCGGCGTATTCGCGTCGACTGCGCCGGTACTGCTGAGGCAGCGTTTCGTGGTGCTCATGGATCACCGAGCACTGTTCGTCCCAGATGAGTGCATAGCCTCGCTTCATCCAGAACCAACCCCATTCGCAGTCTTCGCACCCGGTTAGCTTCTCATCGAATCGGTGCTCACGCCAGAGCTCCGCCTTGACGGCCCCCGCCGCATTGTTCAGCCCCCACAGCGGCGCCTCTTTGTAGTTAGCGGCCTCGATCCGGACCACGCGGGTCCGCCGTGAAGCCGGGCTGTCACCGGGCAGGAACCCGCCTCCGGTGCTCGCGGCGACATCCGGCGCGCGGAGATGGGAGAGCAGGCGCTCCAGCCAGCCCTCGCACCACGGAATCGCGTGCCCGCTGAGTGACACCAGGTAGGTGCCACGCGCCCGTTCGTAGCCATAGTTGAGCGCACGGCCGAAGGTGAACGACCCCGGGTCCAGGCGGAGAATCGTCGCTCCGAACTGCTCAGCAATGGCCACAGTGCCATCCTTGGAGCCGGAGTCCACCAAGAGCACCTCGAAGTCCTGGTACGTCTGGCCCTGAAGGGCGCGCAGCACGTCCCCGAGCTTTGCTTCCTCGTTCAGAGTGCGGATGACGATGGAGGTTTGGGGAGCCGCTGCCATGGAGTCAATCGGGGGCCTTCCGGGGCGACCTGCCCGACCAGTGTCGGGCGCGCGGCGCCAGCAATACGAGCCGCCGCCAGCCGTGAACCCGCAGCGCCAGCCCAGGGAGGGACTCAAGCTCGGGCTGGTGCCGAACGGCTACCGGCTTGGGTATTATGCTCGCCGACCGCTCTCCGTGTCAACCAGAACGTGCCGTTGACTGGGCCAAAGAAAGGCAGTACCCTCCCCCTCCTAAGTCGGCGAATCAAGGTGACGCAGTTGCCTGTTTCCGCCCTTCCGTTGGGCACTACACCAAATGAGAATGCCCCGGTCGGTGCACTGCCGCTCTCTGCAATCTGCAATCACAAATCTGCATTCCCTTTAGGAGCCCACTACCATCAAAGTTGCTTTCGATATCAGCGCCGCGCTTGGATGGTCCGGCGGCGGCGTCTTCCACTACACCGTGCATCTCGTCAAGGCACTGGCGGCGCTGACGGCTGATCTCGAGCTGCGCCAATGGTTCGCCGCCCTGCGAACAGGCCAGTGCGCGAGGGTGATGGCGCCAGGCTTGAGGGACGCGCGCGCACTGGCGCCACTGGCTCCAGCGCGGTTCCCAAACGCAGTGTTCTGCACCACGCCCGCTGCGCGCTTTTGGAGCCGCTGGCCCCGAGAATGGCCGGTCCCCGAGCTACTGCCCGCGTCGTACGACGTCTTCCATGCTCCGTTCCTGCCGCTGCCGTTCTCGCGGCGCGTGCCGCTCGTGCTCACAGTGCACGACGTCATCCCGCTGCTTCACCCGGAATGGGTCACCCGGAGACAGTGGACCCAGCTCCAAGCCGTACTGGCCGGCGCTCGGCGGGCCGCGCACGTAATCGCCGACTCGGCGGCAACGCGGGACGACTTGCTCAACCTGGTTCCAGAGGTCGCGGATCGCGTCACCGTTGTTCCCTTGGGCGTCGCAGCCGCTTTCTTGGCGGAACAGACCCCCGAACGGGTGCAGCAGGCCCGGCTGCGCTATGGGCTGAAGCGCCCCTACGTCGTGTCGGTTTGCACCCTGGAGCCACGGAAAAACCTTCCCCGGCTCCTCGACGCATACCAAGTGCTGTGCTCCCGGCCGCGTTGGGAGCACGAGCTGGTGTTGATCGGGTCGCCAGGCTGGCGCCTTGGCCCGCTGCGGCAGAAGCTGGCAGAAGTCGAGAGTGACGGCCGGGTGCACACCCTCGGCCACGTTCCGGACGACGATCTCCCGGCCCTGATTGCCGGAGCGGAGGTCATGGCGTTCCCTTCCCTCTGCGAGGGGTTCGGCCTTCCCGTGCTTGAGGCAATGGCTTGCGGAACACCGGTGGTGTGCGCCAACACCGCGTCGCTTCCGGAGATCGCCTCGGGCGCCGCGGTGCTCGTGGACCCGCTCTCAACGGAGTGTCTCGCAGAGGCGATCGCCGACTTGGTCCAAGACGAATCGCTCCGGCGTAGACTGGCCGAAGCCGGCAGAGAGCGCGCGCGGCGGTTCACCTGGGAGCGCACCGCGCGCCAGACCCTTGCCGTCTACCGAGCCGCCGCAGGGGCCCGCCACTGAGGGGGCGTCGGCCGCAGGGCGCGACTGGGTCAGCCCCGAGTGGTCGAGTACCACGTGCCTCGGTGAAGGCCAAGGCTGCGGCAGAACCGGTACGCCGGGACCCACCCAAACCAGTGCCACGCCGCGCCTGAACGAAACAGATGCACCCAGTCCTCGCGGGTGCGAGCCTGCCAATCTCTCAGGAAGCTGGCCAAGCTGGTCCGGGCGCCGGGAACTGAGAGCCGGAGACCGGCTGCCTCCTGGTAGAAGCGCCGGTAGATGCCGACGAGCGAGGAAAAGTGCGAGTGATAGACGGGGGCCGACGGCACGTACTCGATGACGTGGCCGTCCCCCTGGATCCGCCGGGCCCAGTCGAAATCCTCGCTGCAGGGGAGATCAGTTCGGAACGGGTGCCGCCGCCAGAGCGCACGCCGAATGGCGCCGTTGGACGCCGCAAACCGAGGGTCGCTATCCTGCCGGCGAGGCGCGGTTCCGTAGGCAGTGGCCAGGTCCCGCGCAGTGATTGGGTCACAGCCGGGGTACGGAAGCTGCCTGCCATACGTACCGCCGACCGCCGGGTCGTCGAAGGGAGCGAGAAGCTCCCGCAACCATTGGTCGCTGGCAGGCGTCGCGTCGGAGCTCAGCAGCACCACGAGATCACCGCGGCTCGCCTTGCAGCCCAGGTTGAGGGCGTGCCCGAAGGTGAAGTCCTCGGGACGCAGGCTGACGATCCGGGCGCCGTGCCGTTCCCCGAGGGCCACGGTGCCGTCAGTGGACTGGCTGTCGACCAGCACCAGTTCGTAGGAGGAATGCTGTTGGGCGCGCACCGCGCGAAGAGCCCTGCCAACGTTTGTCAGGCTGTTCGAGGTGCGGATGACGATGGACGCTTGAGGTATGCCGGACATCAGTTCCAGTACCTGTGGGTAGGAAGTCTCGGCGCCACTTGGCTCGGCGCGCCCTCAGCCGCCTCGGGTCTGCCGGAAGAGGGCGACGTCCTCCGCGCGTTCTGAGGGACGGCTAACAGCCGCAATCAGCGCCAGGTACGCGACGCAATAGAAGACGAACTCCACCAGGAGGCCTCCCCAGGTTCCGGCGAAGGCGACGTGCGGTACCAGCAACAGGCCGGCGGCGCACACTGTGGCGCACAGCAAGGGCTTCAGCAGGGCGTCCCGGACGAGAGCCCGCAGCGGCACCCCGAGCCGCCGACAGCCCACCGGCACCAGCACAAAAAGGTTCGACAGAACGATTGGGACCGCCGTGCCCAATGCCACGCCCGGGACGCCCAACGGCCGGACGAGCAGCAGACTCAGCGCCAGGTTCGCGGTTGCATCAAACGCCCCAACGAACGTCGGCAGCCGAGGCTCCCCGACGGCCTGGAGAGTGACGGCCACGACATTTTGCGCCACAGCCGCGGTTCCGGCAACCAACAGCAAGCGGACCACCGTCGCGGCCTCGGAGTACTGGATCGAGCCCATCCAGCACGCGATCAAGGCCTCCGCTCGCACCAAGCAGAAACCAGCCAGAGGCGCGAATACCACCATCGCATAGCGGGTCCCGCGAATAACGAGGTCCCGCAGCCGCCCTTGGTCGGCGCTGGCCGACAGGTGGGAGGCCGCCGGGAAGGCAGCAGCCGGAATCTTGGTGGCGACCTCCCGGATCAGGTCTGCGAGACGCAGCCCGATCTGGTACACCGTGACCGTTGCCTTGGGCAGGAAGAGCCCGATCACCAGCGCATCCGTCCGGTAGCTGACCTGGATCGCCACGCGGTTGGCAAAGATCCAGGAGCTGAAGCCCAGCACCTCCTGCAATGACTCGCTGGTGCAGTCTGCTCTGGTGAGCCGCAGCTCGGGCACCAAGCGCCGCACGGCGAGGTAGGTCACAGCGTCGGCCAGTGTCCCAACGCCCAGCGTGACATAGGCCACGGCAAGGATGCCCTGGCCCAGCAGCAGTACGATCACAGTGCCCAGAGCCGTGACGACGGCCGTCCCCACGGCAATGTAGGTGCCGAGGTCCAGCCGCTGAAGTCCGCTGAGTATCCCCCCGAACACGCGGCACGGGAGACTGACCGCCATGCGCAAGCCGGCCAGCATTACGAGCGCCGAGGCAAGCTCCGCGTGCTCGGGAGCAACATGGAACCAGTCGGGGAAGCCGGGGCTCAGAGCGACAGCAAACGCCAGCGCCACAACGCCCGCGGGCAGGTAGAGCGCCAGGCAAGCGCTGCAGACGCGGCTCAACCCCTCGGCATCCTCCCGTGCCCGGCATTCAGCCACAAACCGGGCGACGGACTGCCCAATCCCGAAGTCCAGCAGCTCGAAGTAGCCGACAGCGGCCCAAGTGAGCAGCCAGATCCCATACACCTCCGCCCCGACATGGCGCACGACAAAGGGGAACAGGAAGAACCCGATGATCAGCGTGACATAGCCGAGGTAGCTGCACAGGACGTTCCTGATGAGTTGTTGCGATAGTCGCGCCACAGTGTTTGGAGCCTACTCCTGAGGCACGATTCGGGCGAACTGAAGCCATGCCAGGGTGCGCTCCACAGCCTCCGACCAACGAACTATCGGCTGGTAACCAAGCAGCCGCCGTGCCTTGTCCACGCTGTAGCGAGTGCCATTGGCGTACACATGCAGTCGCATCGCCGCGTCCGGGCTGGCGTACCGGCCACCGACTCGCGGGGCAGCTTTCGCCTCGGTCTCGTCGGGGGCGGGGGGCGCGTCAGTTCCTTTGCGCAGCGCGGGTCTGGCCGCGAGCCAGAGCTTGCGCAGCCACAGCACCTTCCACAGCTCCTCCCGCGCAGAGTCCACAGCCAACACCGCGGCAATCGCCGCGGCAAGCGACTGGCCTTCGCGGGGCTTGACTCGCCGGGCTGCGGCTGCCGTGCGCTGCGGAAGGGTCCCTAACTCGACGCCGAGCGCCCGGGCAAACGGCGTCAGGTACTCCTCCCACGACAGAGGCTGACCGTCGGTCACGAAGAACGCCTCCCCGCTGGCTTCGGGACGCTCGCAGGCGAGACAGAAGGCGAGCACAAGGTTGTCGACGTACGTGCTGTTGCAGACGCCCGTGCCGCCCTCGACCACAGGCAGCGTCCGTGCCGACAGCTCAGACGCAACGTCAGTGGTCCAGGTGTTGAACCCGGGACCGAACACAATGGCCGGCCGCACGATGCAGACCTTGGCGTGCTCTCGCGTGATCAGTGTGCGGAGCCGCCGCTCAAGGGCGACTTTGGTCCGGATGTAGGAGTGGGGGAAGCGGCTCAGGGGGTGGTCTTCCGCGATCTCGGGCGCGGAGGGGAAGGCGTGCACTGCGTCGGTGCTCACATGCACGAACCGCTGGCATCCTACCCGTTCAGCGGCGCGCACCAAGCTGACCGTCCCTTCGACGTTCACCCACTGGCTCTCCTGCGGCGAGCCGTGCCAGGCATACCCGCAGTGCACCACCTGCGTGCAGCCCGCCAGCGCCTCCTCGTGACCCGAGGTGTCCCCGAGCCCGCACCGCACCAACTCGACAGGGAACCGCGATAGGCCGGCGCAGCGATTGAAATCGCGGACGAGGCACCGGACTTGAGCGCCCTTGTCCAGGACAAGGTGCTCAACCAGTCGGCCGCCGATGAACCCCGTTGCTCCGGTGACAGCGACCCGCGCCTTCGTCCAGTCCATGAGCCTACGCTCCTTCTCTCGGGCCCGGCGCCCCTGGCAGCCAAGGCTGCGCCAGCACCTGTCTCCGAGCGTAGCAAGCCTCCATCAGACCCGCGGAGCTTCGCGCTTCCGCGGCAGTCGCCAACCCGTGCGGCTCCCCGCGGACCGCCCGGGCGAATTGCTGCCACATGGCGGCAAACGGCTGGTTGACCGCAGGGAGCACTGGCTCGCCACTGCGGAGGGATCGCTCAGCCAGCTCCGCAACTGCGCGCGCCGTCACTCCGCTCCGGCGGTCATGGAGAGCGAGCGCCCACGGAGGCCGGGCGTCGACCTCGATCCAACCTCCACTGCACTCGATTCGCAGCACGTTGCTCAACTCGTGGGTCCGACTGAGCTGGACTGTACCCTCGACTCCCGGCAGCTCCTTGAGCCGCACCCGGAGCTCGCAGTTGGTCTCCAGCCCCCCGAGACTGTCGTCCCAGTACTCCACCGACTCCCAGTCGCCCAACCACCAAGTGAGCAGGTCCAATGTGTGCGCGCCCGTGTCCACCAACACACCGCCGCCAGCGGTCTCCTTCTTCCAGAAGAAGCCCGACGTGGTTGGCCAGTTGTACCGTTCCCCCTCCTCAAAGTGGAAGCCCACCACCTCCCCGGCCCAGCGGGCGCTCAGCAGACTGCGCACTACCTGGTTCGCGCCGATGCACCTACGCATCAGGCCGACCGAGAGGACGGCTTTGGACTGCTCGGAAGCCTGCAAGAGGCTGTCGCACTCGTCGACCGTTACCGCTAGCGGCTTCTCGCACAACACGTGCCTGCCTTGACGAAGGCACGCACCCGCAATCGCCCCATGCGAGGAGTGAGGGGTGGCAACCAATGCCGCGTCCGCGTTCGCGATCGCTTCTTCGAGATCGGCAGTGACGACTACGCCCGGCCACTGGGCCGCTGCCCGGCGCGCGCAGTCCAAGTCGAGATCCACGAATGCCGTCGGCACGAACTCGCCGGTGAGACGCAGGGCAGGCAGGTGGTACGTTGTCGTGACTGCGCCGCAACCGATGACTGCAAGTCTCAATAAACTACCTCGACTGGAAGAAGCCGCAGCGTGCCCGAAGTGGTCACAGCGTCACGGACTGAACTTGTAGACGACCTGACCCCGGTGCCCTTGCGCCCGTAGCTGGTCGCAGGCCCTATCTGCAGCTTCACGCGAGGAGAAGGGGCCGACCTCGACCCGCTGTGCGGAACCGGTATCAGAACGGGTGCCGGCCAGAGCAGCCTTCCAGCCGTTCGCCAAGAGCTGAGTGCGCAGCCGTTCTGCTTGGGCCACCGTGTCTAACTCGCCAAGCCACAGCGCGTAGATGCCAGCGGGGCGTTCCGTGGAGCTGGAGCGCGTGAGCCCGCCTGCGCCGGTGGTGCTCAACGCTCGCCGAGGCGCAGGAGAGGAGAGCTCTACCTTGGCCGTGGGCGCTGGCGATCCTGCGGTTCGGGTGGCTGCGTCCGAAGCGCTCCCCGCCACCTGCGGCTCGGGAGTATTGGGTCGCGAAGCGGCGGTGGCCGTTGGGTCGCCGGCGCAGCCTGGCGACGGCGCGGGCTCCACTTTGGCGGCTTGGCTGAGGGCGGCCCCGGTGGCTCCCTCCGCCGGCAGCGGGAGGCTGAGAGTCGGCAGAGGGCGGAGGACAGGGAGGGGAGGGAACAACGGTCTGACTTGCTCGCCAACGGGCCGCCGCGCCACCGCAGGCACGGGGTCAGGTAGGGCTTCTCTCTCTTCCGGACCGTCCAGGAGATCGCCCAAGCTCGGGGCGAGCGCCCTTGCACCCAGTGGGTCCCCCGGCTCCTCGCTCGCATGCGCGAAGGTCGGCGCCAAGGCCTCGGCCACGGGCGGAACCAATCGCGCGGGCGTTGGCGGCTTGGGGGGGGGCGTCGCAGACTCGGGAGGGCGTGTCGACAACAGTGCTCCGCAGGCCCCTGCCGCGACCAACAGGACCGTAGCCGTGGCAGCGCGTCGTCGCCACCAAGTGGTGCGGGAAACGAGTGAGCGGCCCGATAGGTCGGTTTCGGTCTCGTCTGTCTGCAGCTCCGGGCTGCCGGCCTCGGCTGACTGTGGGCCGCCCGGTCCGCCGCTACGGCTGGCCGCCTCCATCAAGAACGCCGCGACCAAGCCCACCACGAGGCCGAGGGCGAGAGCGAAGGCGAAGCTTCCTGCCGCGCCGCTCGCGGTCGTCTTGGGCACAACGGCACGCTCCACGATCGCCGCAGAGCCGCGAGTCTGCAGGAGACTCAGTTCAAGCTCCTGGCGGCGCTGCAGAAGCGCCGTGTAGAGCCCCTCCGCCACCGATACTTCCCGCCGCAGCCGAGCAAGCTCCAAGTCCTGCCGAGGCACTTCACCCATCTGCCGCCGGTACCCGGCAACCACCTGAGTCAGCGCAGACTGCCGCGCTTCCAGGCCCAGGACGCGCCCATGTGCCTCGAGGACTTGGCGCACCAGCGACTGCTGAACGCTGAGGTCTCCCGCGCTCCCTGAGGCGACCCGCCCCAACTCCGACGCGAGCCGTTCATGCAGTGCCGCAATCTCTGCCTTGAGATCCGGCAGCACGCCGGGGAACTTCTCCGTGTACTTCCGCTGAGCGACGGCGTAGCGCGACTCCGCGTCAACGAGTTTGGCTTTGAGATCCTCGAGGAGAACGTTGTTCCGGAGGGCTTTGGGGTCGAGGAGCGCTCGCGACTCGCGCGAGAGTTGGCGCTCCAATTCCGCCGACTGCTGCCGCTCCTGCCCAAGATCGACCGCGGTCTGCGCAGCAGCAGCTTCGAAAGTGTCCAGCGCGCGAGACAGGCGTTGGGCGCCCTCCTCCGACCGCGCCGCGGCGGCCGCTTCCCTGAAGAGGCGCAAGTCGCGCTCGGCGGCTCTGAGCTTCTCCTCGTACGTGGGTAGCTGCTGGTCGAGAAATCACCGCGCGCTGAGTTCGCGGGCATGATAGAACGCCTCATTGCGCTGGAGAAAGACCTCGGCGGCTGCGTTGGCAATGGCAGCGCAGCGGCGAGCCGCGCCAGCAGAGGCAGACAGGCGCAGGATGCTTGTCTTCTCGACTTCCTCTATCTCGAGGCGGCCCAGCACCTCATTCGCGCCGACCCCCTTCTCGCCCACCTTCCGCGCAATCTCCCGCGCTGCAGAGGCGCCCTTCAGCAAGGCGATCTGCGTGTCAACAGAGGGGACTCCACCGCTCCGCGCCGCTTCGCGGCCGCCAAGCACGGGCTCGGCGGGGTCTGTCACCAGCACTTTGGTTGAAGCCCGGTATTGCGCTGGCCGCTGCGTGTTCCACAGTGCGGTGGCGCCAGCGAACATGGCCACGCACAGGAGGATCAGCAGCTTGCGCCGCAGCAGGATGGGAAGGAGGTCGCCCAAGCTGACCGAGGGCTCTGGTTGCACGACAGGTTCCTGGATCGAGCCGCCTGGCGGCTCGGCAGCTCCAAGCCACGGCGCTCTTGGGATCGCGGGCAGTCACCGAGAGGGTGATATTGCAGGGGCAATGATATCCTATCGCGACAGGGGCCGCAACCGAACCCGGGGGGGGGGCCAGGAGTGGCGGGCTGTTGCGAGACTGCCCCGACTCGACAAAGCTCCGCTCCGTTGCCACTTGGCCTGATTGACGCCTCACGGCATTGCCTGAGGCATCACCACAGCAGCCACGGCGTCGACGAAGTAGGTGTTCGCCACTCGCTGGAGGTCGGCAGCCGTCACCTTCCGCACCAAGTCGGGGAAGGTACGGTCATAGGCATAGCCGACGCCCAGGCTCTCGAACCGGCCCAACTGCCAGGCCTTCTGGCGGTTCTTCTGGTGCGCCATCGCGAAGGTGCCAGCCACGTAGTTCCGGGCCCGGTCGAGCTCCGCTTCGGGCACCGGCTCGCGCTTGAGCCGCTCGTATTCGTCGAGAACGGCCTGCTTCGTCTCGTCCAAGCGCAGGTCGGCGACGCGCCCTTGCTCGTCCTTCAGGGGTTGGATGGCCACATAGGTGGCGATCTCGCTCGCCAGCGCCCGCTCCGGGCAGAAGTTGGCCAGATCGTAGGCGAGTTTGCGCTCTTCCCGCAGGCTCCGGAACAGCCGCGAAGCCATCCCCTCTCCCAGCACCGCGCTGGCCACTCTCACCGGGACGTAGTCTGCCTGGGCGACAGGTGGCGCGGGGTACCCCACCACGAGCCACGTCATCTCACCCTCGCGCTCCTCCACTGTCGAGCGGCCCGGCTCGGCTGACACTTCGGGCAGGTCCGCGGGCGGGACGGTTCGCTTCGCGAAGCTCTTGAAGGTGCTGGCGGCAACCGCCCGGACCGCATTGACGTCCACGTCGCCGACGACGCTCACTACAGTGTTGTTGGGGACGTAGTACTGGCGCTGGCAGTCGCGAAGGCTCTCGCGGGTGATCCGTCGGAGCGAGTCTTCGTATCCACCGGGGGGCAGACCGTACCCCAGCGGTGTCCCCTGTCGATCGGAGAACAGAGTCCCTCGAAACAGGTCGTAACTCCAGGTCGCCGGCTGATCCTGCCGGAACTGAAGCTCGTTGAGGAGGTCGGTCCGCACAGCCTCGATCTCCTTGTCGTCCAACCGGGGCCGCATGAGAATCTCGGCCACCAGCTCGAGCAGGGAATCCCACGAGTCGACCCCGCCCGTGGCGTAGAACTCGACGTAATCGTCACCCAGCGACGTGTTCAAGCTTGCACCGCGAGACGCCAGTTGCTCGGCGATCTGCGTGGCGTTGCGGTCCCTGGAGCCCCGGATCATGACGTTCTGCAGGAAGTACCGGATCCCCGCTGTAAGCGGCGTCTCGCGGTCGGCGCCGAACTTCACAATCGCGTTGACGGCCACGATCCGGGAGGAGTTGTCGGGCTGAACAATCAGCCGGAGGTCGTTGGGCAGGACGATCCTCGTCGGCTCCGCGGCCCAACTGGCGCTGGCTGCTGCCGCCAGGAGCCCCAGTGCCAGGGGCACGGTCAGGATGGCTCGGGGGAGGGGGTGTTGGTTCACAGGTCAGTGCAACTCCTGGAAGGCGAGGGCTGAGAACGTGCTCGCGACGCGTCCCGCCACGTCTTGGACAGACTCCAGTGCGGCGGGACGGGGAAGAAACCAACTGCGCGCCTCCAACCCGCCTCCTCTGGGCGGCGGCTCCACCACCGCCAACACGTAGGCGTCCGGGTCGAAGTAGCGAGCGGCAACGGCTTGGATTTGGTCTGCAGTCACGCGGCGGAACTCATCAATGTAGGTGAGGGCAAACTCGTAGCTGTCGATTGCCTCGTAGAACCCCAGGGAGCCCCCCTGGCCAGCCGCGGTCTCGTTCTGGTAGGTGTATTGCCCTTCCAGCACGTTGCGCGCCTGCTCCAGTTGCTTGTCGGAAAGGGGGTGCTCGCGAATTTCCCTGATCGCCCCGCGGATTGCGGTCTGGACGGCGTTCATGGTGGCCCGAGGGAGGATGCAGGTGACGCTCAATGTGCCGGGGTCCTTCTGAGTGAGGTAGTCGACCTCGAAGCCGGTGACCAGCGGAGGCGTGCCTCGGAGTCTGCTCTGGAGCATCGAGGTAGCGCCCTCTCCCAGGGCCGTCAAGAGGACGTCCATGGCCAGCACGTCCTTGGGGGTGCCGATTCCGGGGCCGGAGAAGGCGAGGGACATGACGACCTGCTGAATCGGGGCGATCTTGGAGACCTTCCGCGGGCCCTCAAGCGGCGACTCAGCCGGCGGGGCCACGGGGGGCGGCTTCCTGTTGGGGGCGGTGCTGAACGCTTCGCGCACTTTCGCCACCGCGTCCGCAGCCGTCACGTCGCCGACCACGACCACACTCATGTTCGGCCCGACGTAGTACTGGGAGTGGAACTCGCGCAGCAGGTTGGCGTCGAGGCGGCGGAGGGAGGCCGGAGTGCCTCCTTGCGGCAGGCCGTAGGGATGCGTCTTGAACCGGGCGGCACTCATCATCTCCCCGCATTCGAACGTTGGGTCGGCGAGGCGGGCGGAGAGCTCAGCGCCGATGACCTCTCGTTCGTCAGCGAGGTCTTTCGCCTCCACCCTCGGGTGCAGGATGCAGTCGGCCAGCGCCGAGAGCGTCCGCGCGTAGAACTGCGTCGTGACAAGGGCCTCGAAGCGCGTTGAGTCGCGGGCGGTCTCTGCATTCACGTAGCCGCCGACGCCCTCGATCTGGCGCTTCAGCTCGTCTGCGCCGAGAGATGCGCTGCCCCGGAACACCATGTGCTCGAGAACGTGGGAAATGCCGTTGTTCTCCCGCGTCTCGTAGCGGGAACCGACCCGGACCCAGACCTGGATCGACACCAGGCTCGCGCCGTGGTTCTCCTTCACCAGGACCCGGACGCCGTTGTCCAGTGTCCGAAAAGTCACCTCGCTCGGGTCAGCCGGCACGCCCGACCCCGCCAGCGCGGCCGGAGCCCACCATAGAAGAGACGCGAAGACGAGTAACCGTGTTGTCCAAGAACGCATTGAATAACTCCGAATGGCAGACTCCTGCGGCAGACAGACTACGCAGAGCGCCGCCGGTTTGCCGCCGCGCTTGAAGTATGACGGCTCTGCGCGCGCGAGGGCGGCCCCGGTGGAGGGCGAGGGGAGACAGCCGTGTGCTATAATACCCGTACTCGCGGGCTCTCAACCTGAGACGCAGAAGTATAGCCGGTGCCCGCTGCGCAGTCAATTTCCGGCGTGCAGCGCGAAACACAGCCCCTTCGCAGCCTGGCAGCCGCCCCCGAGTCGCCGGGCTGCGGCACGCCCGAACGCGAGGCTTCGGCAGGAGGGTGGAGGGGAACGGACCGCTGCCGACGGAAGCGCGTAGGAACCCAGCCCAATGCAGTTGCGGTTGCTGAAGAACGTAGATTGGCCGCTGATGGTGGCCGTGGTGCTGCTCTCTGTGCTGGGGTCGCTGATGGTGTCGAGCGCTTCCGCCAGCGAGGCCCGCTACCAGGGATTGGCAGCCCGTCAGGCGATCTGGATCTGCCTCGGCCTGGGTGTCGCCGGCGCGCTGATGTGGATGGACTACCAGCTTGCCGCCCGCCTCTCCCGCTGGCTGTACGGAATCAACCTCGCCCTGCTTTCGTTGGTGCTCTACAAGGGTCATTCCATCGCCGGCTCGCAGCGCTGGATCGAGCTCGGCTGGACGCAGTTGCAGCCTTCGGAACTCGCCAAAGTCCTCATTGTCATCACGCTGGCCGATCTGCTCCGGCGCGGTCAGGAGACGCACTCACCGGCTTCGGTTCTGTTCCGCGCTGCGCTGCATGTGGGGGTGCCAATGCTGTTGGTGTTCGCCCAGCCTGACCTGGGCACGGCCCTGGTGTTCGTGGTCCTTTGGCTGGGGATGCTCTGGATCTGGGGTCTGTCACGAGGCTATCTGGTCGCCCTTGCCGTGACCGGCGGTCTCTTGGCTGCGGGCGCCTGGCACTTGGGGGTAGTGCGAGACTACCAGCGAACGCGTCTCGCAGCGTTCCTGGATCCCGAACACGATCCCGGCGGCTCGGGGTACCAGCTTCTCCAATCGCAGATCGCCATCGGTGCCGGCGGGCTCTGGGGGGCCGGGCTGTACCGGGGCACCCAGAACCGCCTGGCGTTCATCCCCACTCAGACGACCGATTTCATCTTCACCATCGCCGGCGAGGAACTGGGCTTCGTGGGCTGCATGACCATTCTCGCGCTCTATCTGTTCATTCTCTGGCGAGGCGTGGCCATCGCGGCGGCGACCGAGGACCCCCTGGGAGCCCTCATTGCCACCGGCGTCCTCTGCATCTTCGCCTTTCAGGCGTTCATCAACCTCGGCATGACCATGCGCCTCTGCCCGGTTACCGGGCTGCCCCTGCCCTTTGTGAGCTACGGCGGCAGCAGCCTGCTGACTTCCTTCATGGGAGTCGGTCTCCTCCAGAGCGTGTCCATGCGCCGCCGAGCAATCCAGTTTTGAACCAGGGAGAGGAAGCTGCCCGTTTGCCCGCAGAACACCAGACTCAACCACCATTGCCCAGGCCCACCCAGAGCCTCGACCCCGGCCGGTTTGTTCCCTTCGGCTGGCAGGGGATCCGCGGTGAGGTGCCGGAAGACTGGAACCTCGGCGCCATCGGCGGCGAGCGCAAGGCCGGCTATGTGCGCCTCGACGACGAGGACATGCCCCGGCTGGAGCTGAAATGGCAGAAGCCGGAGGGGGGCATCGATCTCGACAAGATCCTGGATACCTACCTCCGCGACCTGCAGAAACGGAGCCGCAAACGAAAGGCGACGTTCAATATCAGCCGGGGCGTCAAGATCTTGAGCCGACGGCAGAAACGCAACAAGGACCTCCGCGGCTACACCTTCACCGGCGAGTTCGAGGCCCACGGAGTGATCTGGCATTGCCGCACCTGCGGCAGAGTTGTCATTGCGCAGGTGCTCGGTACAGAGGAGTCAAACCTCGGTCCGTTGGCCGTCCGGGTGCTGGGGTCCCTGGAAGATCACGCGTCCGACCACTGGGACCTCTGGGCGGCATACGGAATGGCGTTCCGGCTGCCGGACGACTTTGAGCTGACGAAGCAGAAGCTCATGACAGGACAACTGGAGCTGAACTTCACCCGCCACAAGATCGAGAAGCTCTCGTTGGCCCGCTGGGCGCTGGCCGAGGTACTGCTGAAGGGGACCTCGCTGGAGCAGTGGGCTGCGAAGAACTACAAGGCGCGACAGGGCGACCACAAGCTGCTGTGCCGCGAGACCACGTACCGGGGCCACCCCGGCATCGACGTGCGTGGGGACGTCGGCAAGCCCGCCCGGCGGCTCAAGGAAGCCGTCCAGAGCTCCGTTCTGCGGCAGTCCGTCCCCCAGCTTCGCTGCGCGTTGTGGCACTGCACCCGCGAGAAGAAACTGTATGCCGTCGACACTGAGTTGCTCCCGGAGCACGAAGTGACCCTCGACTATGTGATCCAGTCCTTGGTCTGTCATTGACGCGGCACTCGACGGCGCCTTGCAGGTTGCCCGGCGCTGTCAAGCAACTGTGAGGCCTCTGGCGATGCGAATCCGGCTCCTGCGGGGAACAACACTGGTCGTCACCCTTGCCCGGTTCCTGGCGGCGCCCCCGGTCGTTCGAGCCGAGGCGCCACCCTCGCTGGCGCCCGAGTTGTCGGCACGCCTGAACCAGGCTCGGAGCGCGCTTCAGAGCGACCAAGCTGCGAAGGCCCGAGAACTGCTGCGCGCAATCGTCCGGGACGCGCCCGGCACGGTCCCCGCGCTCCAACTGCTTGGAGCCGCAGAGGAGGCCCTGGGAGATCCGCCGGCTGCGCTCACGGCATACGGCAAAGCCCTCGCTACCGCTCCGGGCGACGACTACAGCACCCAACGCGTGCGGGCCGTCTGCCGAGGCGGCCTGCCGCTGGAACTGCCCGCCGGCCAGCGGGACCCGCTTTTCTCGGTCCTGGGCGAAGCGCCCCTCCGGGTTCGTGAACTCGAGGTAGACACCGGTCGGGTCCGCTTCCCGCCAGGCGACCCGCTCACGCGCCGGGCATTCCATACGACCGGAATCCTCTTTGCGCCGCCCGCGATGACGCGGGACCCGAGTCACCGCAAGGCGTCCACGCTTCCGGAAGACCTCACGTTCAACCGCGTCTGCTATGGCTACGCCCTCGAACCTGCCGGCGCCACTTGGCGCCTCCGGTTCCGGGTCCACTACGTCTCCGAGTTCCTCGCCGGCAGCGCCTATCAAACACTGGCCGAAGGGACGTGCGACCTCTTTCTCCGGCTCTACTGGCTGGGGCAGGATGGAATCGGCGTCGAGACGCGCTTTGCGCCCGATGGCGTCGTCGACGTGTGGTTGCTACCCAAAGGCGAGCCGGGCGGTGAGCATAGCCCCCAGTACACGGAGGACCTCTTCTTCTACGGAATCGAGGTCGCTCGGCCCGGACTGGAGTGGATTCGGGAGGTGGCGCACGAGTACGGTCACCACGTGATCCCGCCAGTGGATGGGTACTCCGGCATTGCAGAGCCGTGGGCCACCGGCACCCAGGGAGAGCGGCTGTTTCTCACCTGGTTGAGCGAGCTTGGCTTCGGTCTCGGCGACTCGGACACGCCCTTCACAGCCACCGCCGAGGGGTACCGCGAGTACCTTCGCCAACAGGTCCTGAGCGACGCCAACTTCTTCCTGAACCACGGCCCCTCGGAGACGCTCAGTGCCGACCAGACGGACAACGGCTGGCGCTACACCCAGGGCTTCCTCACCTATGTGAATGGGCAGTACGGCAACGCCGCCCTCGCCGAGACGTACCGCGGCGGCCGGAAGCTGGCACCGGGGGAGTTCATGACCGGAATTGACCTCCTGAGGGCATTCCAGGAGGTCCGCAACCGGGCTGCCGAACCGATCGACCTGCGGCCCGGCTTCCCGATCCCGTCGCTGTCCGGCGACACGGACGCCGTTGCCGGTACCGGGACAGGCGACGAATCCCTTCCCCTCCAGCAGGACGCGACGCTCGCCTGGTGGGTGTACCTCGCCGCCGGCGACTGGGAACTCTCACTGGTCCCGACGGCCTCTGTAGAAGCTACGCTCGCCCTGGGGCTTGGCAAGCCCGCGGTGTACGAGCGGAGCCTCGTGCTTTCTCCCCCACCGAAGGAAGCGCAGTGGGTCCCGCTGGGGACGCTCGCCACCGGCTGGCACGTTCTCCGAGTGCGCGGCACCAACGTCCCCAAGCCCCTCGCGCTCAAGCTGATCCGCTTGCGTTTGCGCCCGGGCCAGTAACACGGCGGTCACACGAAACCGACGCTCGGCATTGAACGGCCAAGCCGCGTGTGCTACACTTCTTTAGTTCGTGTATTTGCCACCCCGGCCACCACTTCGACTACATACCCGAAGGGTATGAGCGCCTCCCCGGAAGGTATGACCGACTGGTGGCCGTTTTTGGGCCACCCGCCACTTGGAACGGGCGAGCGCACGTCAGCACGGGGTGGGGAGTGAGTTGCACAGCGCCCAGCCAACCCAAGGCGCAGACAAGGTGATCTGACCATGAAAGCAGGCATCCATCCGGAATACGTCGCGTGCACGGTAACGTGCGCTTGTGGGACCACATTCGTCACCGGCGGCACCGTGGCGGAGATCAAGGTAGAGATCTGCTCTGCTTGCCACCCCTTCTATACAGGCAAGCAGAAGATCGTCGACTCCGCCGGTCGCGTCGAGCAGTTCCACCAGCGCTTCGGCAAGCGCCGGCAGCAGGCGGCCCCGCGGAAAAAGGCAGCGCCAGGAATCAAGACGCTCGTCGCCGCGCCCGTCGCCACCGGGGAAGACGAACCGATCGAAGAGCCGAAGCCGCAAGAGGCAGAAGCAGTCATCCAGTAGCTTCCCCCTTCGCCCCCTCGCGCCGGACCCCGCCGCCAAGTCAGGTTTGGGGATCCGGCGCGACTTGTTGAGCTGCGGCACGGCTGTGTTCGCGCCGGCCGCGCTCACCCGTTCGCCTTCGGTCGCACCCATCCCACCCGTCTCAGCCCATGCTCCTTCACCCGCACCAGCTTCGCCTTCTCCCCGTGAGTGCCGACTCCGACTCAGCGTCACCCGCGCCAGCGGCATCCGAGGAACAGGAGTTCGCCCTCGGCGGGCAAGCGGTCATCGAAGGGGTCATGATGCGCAGCCCCAACTACTTCGCAGTAGCGGTGCGGCGCGAGTCGGGCGAGATCCTCGTTCACGATGAGCGTGCTGTCTCGTTCGTCAAGCGGAACCCCGCCCTGAACCGCCCGTTCATCCGCGGTGTCTTTGCTCTCTTCGAGTCGCTGATTCTGGGTCTGAGAGCGCTCAACCACTCCGCAAACGTCGCCCTGGAGGACGCCGAGGCGAAGGAGCAGGGAGGCGAGTCTTCGCCCCCCGAGGCGCAGCCGGGAGCAGCCCGGAAGTGGGTGTGGCTGGGCATTGCAGCGGCGTTCGTCGCCCTGATCGGCAAAGTGCTCTACCGCCGCCACCCCGAAGTCTTCGCCCTTCCCCGGCTGCACGCGGTTGCTGCCTCGCTCTGGTCCCACCACTCCCGACGGGTGCTGTGGATCGGCGGAGCCCTCGTACTGTTCTTTGTCGTCGAACGCGTCCTCGACGCCTACCTCCGGCGACGCCAACGCGAGGAGGGCGCCGAGTCGGCGATGCCCCCGGGCGCGATGGCCCTGACCATGGGGCTGTCGTTTGCCCTCGGCATCGGGCTGTTCGTCATCCTCCCCAACGCCGCCGCCGACTGGTTCAAGCGGTTCACCGATTCGACCATCCTCCTGAATGTCTACGAGGGGGCGCTGCGGATGACCATCTTCGTGGCCTACGTCGCGCTCATCACCCTCCTGCCCGATATCCGGCGCGTGTTCCAGTTTCACGGGGCCGAGCACAAAGTCGTGTGGACGCAAGAGAGCCGGCTCGAGCTGACGCCCGAAAACGCCCGCCAGTTCTCCACGGCCCACCCTCGGTGCGGCACCAGCTTCGTTCTGTTCGTGCTCGTGCTGAGCATCGTCATCTTCGCGTTCTTCGGGTGGCCTTCGTGGCCGGTCCGCATCGCTACCCGGATTGGGCTGTTGCCGGTGATCGCGGGGCTCGCCTACGAGGTGCTCAAGCTGACGGCGAAGAAGCGCGGAGCTGCCTGCGCGAACCTGCTGATCACCCCCGGTCTGTGGCTGCAGAAGCTCACCACCCGAGAGCCCGACGACGACCAGGTGGCGGTTGCCATCAAAGCCATGGAAGTCGTTCTCCAGCGAGAAGCCGAGTTCCGCGCTGAACAACAGGCCGCGTAGGGGCGATTGGGTCCGAGCGTCACCGCACGCCGACCACGGGCGGTCCGTCTTCGAGGATTCCTCCCCACATGTCTGAGCTGACTGCAAAACTCACCGAAGTCGAGGCGCAGTACGACGAGCTGAACGCGCAACTGGCGACACCGGAAGTGGCAACCGACCAAACGCGCTACCAACAGCTCGCCAAGGAGCAGGCGCGACTGCAGCCGATTGTCGAGAAGTTCCATGCATACCAAGACACGGAAGACGCGCTGCGTCAGGCTACCGAACTCCTCGAAGAGACCGACGCCGACCTCCGCGCGCTGGCAGAAGAGGAGATCCCGGTCCACGAAGTGCGGCTCGACGAGCTGACGGCTGAGCTGAACACGCTCCTCCTGCCTCCTGACCCGGACGCAGACCGGAACGTCATCCTGGAGATCCGAGCGGGAACGGGCGGCGACGAAGCCGCTATCTTCTCCGGCGACCTCTACCGCATGTACTCCCGCTACGCCGAGGAGCGGGGCTGGCGGATCGACCCGATTACGGTCCACGAGTGCTCCGCCGGCGGCTACAAGGAGCTCATCGTCACCGTCGTCGGGCGGGGCGCCTTCGCGCAGCTCAAGCACGAGAGCGGCGTGCACCGCGTGCAGCGCGTGCCGGTGACGGAGTCCAGCGGCCGGATTCACACCTCGGCTGCCACGGTGGCTGTCCTCCCCGAGGCGCAAGCGGTCGACATCGAGATCGACATGTCGGAGGTCGAGATTCAGACCTTTAAGTCCGGCGGCGCCGGCGGGCAGAACGTGCAGAAGAACGACACCGCCGTCCGGCTGACGCACAAGCCCACAGGGCTGGTTGTCATCTGCCAGGATGAACGCTCGCAACTGCAGAACCGCGAGAAGGCGTTACGGGTGCTGCGCTCCCGGTTGCTGGACATGGAGCGCCAGCAGAAGGACGAGGAGCGGGCCAGCGCCCGCCGCGACCAGGTTCGCAGCGGTGATCGTAGCGAGAAGATCCGCACGTACAACTTCCCGCAGAACCGCGCGACGGATCACCGCATCGGCCTGACGCTCCACCAATTGGACCAAGTCATGGAAGGCCGGCTGCAGCCGATCATCGACGCGCTGACCCAGCACGAGCGCGAGGAACGACTCAGAACCGACGGCGCCGCGGCAGAGCGCGGACACTGAGAGGCGTTGCCCCGTGGGCTGCAAAGGACCGCGGCCGGGTGTCGCTGTGACCATTGCCGAAGCCATCAACACCGGTGAAGCGCAGCTCGCTCCAACGGGCGTGGAGGATCCCCGGCTCAACGCCGAGTTGCTCTTGTCGCATGTCCTTGGACGCAAGCCTCTGGAGCTGCGCTTGGCACGGGAGGTGGGCATTCCACTGCAGTCGTTGGGTCGCTATCGGGCACTGCTGGACAGCCGAGCCACCCGGCGCCCGCTGCAGTACGTCACCGGCCTCCAGGAGTTCATGGGCCTCACATTCGAGGTCACTCCCGAGGCGCTGGTGCCTCGCCTCGACACCGAAGTCCTGGTGGAGGCGCTCCTCGCCCGCGCCCGCCAGCTTCCCGACGCGCCGATCATTGCGGACATCGGGACGGGAACAGCCGTCATCGCCTTGACACTGGCACACTCCCTCCCGCATGCGCGCCTCTACGCCACCGACTGCTCCCCCGCCGCGCTCGCCCTCGCCCGCCGCAACGCCGACACGCTGGGTCTCGCCGCTCGCGTTTCGTTCGCGTGCGGCGACCTGCTGGCGCCGCTGCACCACTGGCGCCTTGAAGGACAAGTGCACGTTCTCGCCGCGAACTTGCCTTACATTCCCAGCGGGGAGATCGACCAACTCGCGCCTGAGGTCTCAGTGCACGAGCCCCGCCTCGCACTGGACGGTGGTCCAGACGGGCTGAGACTGATTCGGCGCCTGCTTCAAGGAGCGCCGGCGTTTCTCCGTCCCGGGGGCGCCGTGGGTTTGGAGATCGGCCACGACCAAGCGGAGGCGGTGTGCGCCGTATTGAGCGGCGCGGACTGGCGCGACGTAGAAGTGCTCAAAGACCTCGACGGCAACGACCGAGTAGTCATGGCAAGGAGGCCAACTCAACAGTGATTATTCGAGTGCAGACCGGCCCCAACCTGCGGGAGGCACTCCAACCTGCCGTTGACGCACTGCTGGCCGGCGAACTGGTGGCGGTGCCAACCGAGACCGTCTACGGTCTCGCCTGCGACGCCCTCAATGAGGCGGCAGTCGCCCGGCTGCGCGCTGCCAAAGGACGCGGCGACGACCACCCGCTGCCCGTCCAAGTGGCGCAGGTCTCCGACCTGCGGACCGTAGCTGGCGTTCTGCCTTCCGCCGCTCGTCAGCTTGCAGAGCGCTTCTGGCCCGGTCCACTGACCCTGGTCTGTCCGCGCGCGGAAGCTGTTCCCGCACTCGTGAGTTCCGGGCGGAACACCGTCGGGGTCCGCATCCCCGACCACCCGATCGCTCATGCGCTGCTGAAGGCCGTCGGGCGCCCGCTTGCCGTACCCAGCGCCAACCGCACCGGCGAGCCGCCTCTGCCGTCCGCCCGGGCGGTCGCAGACGTGTTCGGGGAGCGGGTTGCGGTCATCATAGACTGGGGGGCGCCATTCGCAGCCGACGCGATGCCCTCGACCGTTGTCGATGCAACCGTCCACCCGCCGAAGGTCCTGCGGGAGGGCGCGCTCTCGACCAAGGAGATACTCACCGTTTGCGCACTCAACGAAACAGCCTGAACCACGCAGCCCGGCTGGCTTGCGTTCTCTGTCTGCCGCTCTTGGCGTCAGGTTGCCGACTGCGCGGGGCGGTGAAGGAAGTCTACGTCTCGCAGCACTTGAACGCGGGCGTCGCCGCCCTGCAGAGCGGGAAGACCCGGGAAGCCGCGACCGAGCTGGAGCGCGTGCTGGAAGTCGAGCCGGACCACCTTGAGGCCCGCGAACTGCTCCTGACCACCTTGCTCCAGAACAAGCAGTACGACGAGGTGATCCAGGTTCTCGGGAAGCGTCCCCCCGCTGACCGTACCGTCCAAGACCTCTTCCTGTTGGCCGACGCGTCCGACAAGGCCGGCCGGGTCAACGACGCCGAGACGTTCTACCGGGAGGCCGTCGAGCGCGCAAAGGGCACCCCTCAGTATCCGGTGGCCCTGAACAACTTCGGGTACATGCTGGCCAACCACGGTCGCAACCTGCCCGAGTCCCTGCGACTGCTCACCGAGGCGGACCGGCTGATGCCCAATCAGGGAACCATCGTGGACAGCCTTTCTTGGGTCTACTACCGGCTGGGTGACCACCAGCGGGCGCTCACCGAGATCGACCGCGCCTGTCGCCTCGCACCCACCAACGGCGACCTCCACTACCACCGCGGCATGATCCTGCTCGGCCTTGGCAAAGAGGCGGATGCCGCCAGAGCCTTCCGCCTGGCCACCGTGCTCGATCCGCACAACAAGGAAGCCGCGACACAACTCCAACGCCGCGGGGGCACAGCGAGGCGCCCAGCGTCCGTTGCGGGAGGACCGAAGAAGCCGTGGGAGAAGGCAGCACAGACTCTGAAGGACCTCGTGGAGCGGGCGCGGCGCGAGCTGTTCTGATCGTCCTCGACGGCGTCGGCTGCGGCGAGTTGCCTGACGCGGCAGCCTACGGCGACGCTGGCAGCAACACGCTGGGCAACGTCGGGCGGGCGGGCGGCGGTCTGCGGCTGCCGAACCTGGGCGAGCTGGGGCTGGGCAACGTCACGCCCCTCGAGGGAGTGCCGCCCGTAGACCAGCCGCGCGCCAGCTTCGGCAAGCTGGCAGAACGCTCGGCGGGGAAGGACACCACCACCGGTCACTGGGAGATGATGGGGATCATCCGCGAGGACCCGTTCCCCACCTACCCCAACGGCTTCCCGCCCGAGGTCATCGCCCCGTTCGAGGAAGCAATCGGTCGCGCCACGCTCGGCAACAAGCCCGCCTCCGGCACGGTCATCCTCGAAGAACTGGGGCGCGAGCACCTGCGCACCGGCTCCCCAATCGTCTACACCTCAGCCGACAGCGTCTTCCAGATCGCTGCACACGAATCGGTGTTCCCGCTGCCGGACCTGTACCGGATCTGCGAGCAGGCGCGCGAACTGCTGACCGGCGAGCATGCCGTTGCCCGCGTCATCGCCCGCCCCTTCGTCGGCGAGCCAAGCGCGTTCATCCGGACGCCAAACCGGCGAGACTTCTCGCTCCCTCCTCCCTACCCCACCACCCTCGACCTGCTCGTAGAGCACGGGCACGGCGTGCTCGGCATCGGCAAGATCAGCGAGATCTTCGCCGGGCGCGGCCTCACCCGGTCGATCCACACAGACTCCAACGCCCACGGAATCTCCGAGACACTCACCGCCCTCCAGGACGCGCCCGAATCGCTGACCTTCGTCAACCTCGTTGACTTCGACACGAAGCACGGCCACCGCAACGACCCGCACGGATTCGCGGAAGCGCTCGCCGAGTTCGACCAAGCGATCCCCGACCTCCTGGCAGCCCTGCGACCAGACGACACCCTCCTGCTCACCGCCGACCACGGCTGCGACCCAACCACACCAAGCACCGATCACAGTCGGGAGTACGTGCCGGTGCTGGTGGTTGCTGCGGGCGGCGCTACGCGGCCCCTGGGCACGCGCACCAGCTTCGCCGACATTGGCGCGACGGTGGCGTCCGTGCTCGGCTGTGAGGCTGCCGTTGGTCGGTCGGTCGTGTGAGTCCGAGGGGAGCCACACCTAACTCGGCGCGCTACGGCTACCCAAGCACCGCCGGCAGCGTCTCCCTCCAACTGTCCTCCAGGAGCAACTCAAACCGCATTTGTTGTTCCTGTAGCCCCACCTTCAGCTCGCCGACCGACACTGCCGTTTCGCCGTGCTCAGTCAAGAGCTCGAACAGCTTCGCCTTGTACTCTGTGTCCTCGTTGCCCTTGAGATGCAACCCCTTCGTCTCCAGCACCGTGAAGCGGACCTTCCCGTCGCCGGCGTCGTGAAGGCAGGCGAGGAAGTCGGGGTAGACGCGGTTGCGCTGCCAGCCCTGCAGGTGCCAGTCCTGATGCACGGCGATTCGGTGCCACCAGCGGACGGCCTTGTCGCCGTCCAGATACCACGCCACGTCTTTCTCCAGACCGTTCAACTGCTTCTGGTAGACCGGCTTGAAGAGACTCCTCTCCAGTGATTCGGCGTTGCGCCGCAGCAGCACCTTGTCGTCGTCGGTCACGTCCAACTCCAGGGTCTCGGCCAGCTCCCAGTTGAGCTTCGGGTCGTTGGACACGTCGAGGCGAAACGACAACTCGTCTTCGGCTAACATCTGCCGGAACTCCACCTCAGCCGCCCGGTTCACCTGGGCCTTCAGGTCGTCGCGCATCGCCTTCACGAGAAACAGCCGGTTGGTGTAGATCCGCTCCTCGGCGATGCCTCGCTTGCGGAGTTCGGTGAGCGTCTCCTCCAGGATGCGGGCGCCCTGCCAGGGGTTGGGGATCACGTCTAACAACAGCCGCACCAGCGCCGGGAAGTCCAGTTCCGGCTCCACGTCTTCCGTGAACGTTTCGAGGCTTGGCAACTCCGCGTCTCCGACCTGCGCGAGGTCGTCTACGTCCACCCGAGCAAGCGTCCGCTCGATGGCGGCCTGTTCATCGGGCGTGAAGACGGTCCGGTTCGTGAAGGTGAACTGGTCCCAATCCAGCCGGCTGAGCAGATCGCGGTCATAGTCGAATAATCGCCACTCGCGGGTCGCATAGTGACGCGATAGCACCCGCGGCATGAAGATCCGCAGTCCGGCAAACTCCGGCCGCCGGTGAATGGTTTCGCGCCGTGAGACCGCTCCCGTGTCTGTTCCCGCAGCCCGAACGTTATCGGCCAGATCGCCCATGCCCTCTTCCTGCAAGCCCCGCCGGACGCTCTCGACCGCTGCCTGCACTTCCTGGTCGAAGGTGTACACGTAGCACTCGTTCAGCGACTGGACGCCGGTAAGCTCGGCTCCCGGCTGCCGGAGCACGCGACCGATCATCTGAGTCAACGCCGTCGTCGCCGTGGTCTTCGACAGCACGGCAAGGACGTAGGCGAAGGGGCAATCCCAGCCTTCCCGCAATGCGTCCTTGGTGATGATGTACCGCACCGGGCACAACTCGGAGGGCAAGTCCACTTTGTCGAGCTCGTCCAGCTCCGCTGACTTGACCTTCACTTCGTCGGGGTGCGCGCCCAGTTTCTCGACCAGGTACTCCCGCACGTCCTCCGAGTGCAGCGCCGCCTTGTCGCGCTGTTCCTTCCCTGTTCGTTCGACCCGGATGACCAGCAGGGGCCGCACGTAGCGCCCTTCGTTGTTGCGCATCCTCTCCGCGTCAGCCCACAACTCGTTCAGCTTCTCTTGCGCCACCGCCAACGTATGCTTCCAGTCGGCCCGCCCCTCGTTGATGAGGTTGATGGGGAGCTTGATCATCTCCTCGTT
The DNA here is from genome assembly GCA_002779825.1 of Armatimonadetes bacterium CG06_land_8_20_14_3_00_66_21. GTDB lineage: Bacteria > Armatimonadota > Abditibacteriia > CG2-30-66-41 > CG2-30-66-41 > CG2-30-66-41. The sequence goes on from PEVN01000499.1 coordinate 27,980, forward strand.
CTTCAGCGCCGTGCCGGTGACGTTCACCAGGACGTTGCTGACATGACCTCGGCCGCTGTTGGGTGTCGCTGACAGCTCCAGGAGAAAGCAGGGGTTGTAGCCGGCGATGGTCTCCAGCGCGATGTCGGAATACGCCTTGTGCCCCTCGTCGATTAGGACCAGCGGCCGAACCAGGCGCAGCACGTTGCCCAGGCTGTGCTTGGGCGAAAGACCGCCGACATGGAAGTCTTCGTCGGTCAGCGTGTTCACATCCAGGTTGGGAACTTGCGCCAGCAGTTCCGCGTTCGCCGGAGGGTCGTCCACGTCGGGGAAGAAGCTGGGGAACTTGCCGCTGTCCTGGAACATCTTCCGCGCCTCTTTGGACTCCTTTCTGACCGCGCCGGCTTGCAGCATCAACAGCATCACGCAGAGCTGTTGCGCCACGTCCTGCTTCGTCAAGCGGTCGCTCTTCTCCAACAGCCGGACCCGACCACCGGATGCCCGCTCCAACATCTGGCGATACGGGTGCTCTCGGTTCGCGAACGCCTTCCAGGTCTGCTTGTAGATAGCATCCGAGGGCACGATCCAGAGGACCAGTCCAGTCTGGGTCTTGAAGTACTCGGTGTTGATCCGCTCCACCGCCACCGTACCCAACAGCGTCTTCCCGCCGCCGGTGGGGATCTTCAGGCAGACATTGGGGACCGGGCGACCCAGCCCGTCCTTGCGCGCAATGTAGGGCGGCGCCACACGGTTACCGTGAGTGTCGCCAATCAACGGCAGTGCTTCGTCCGCGTGCAGCGCCTCCCACGCCTCGCGGCAGAAGTCGGCCAATTCCGCCTGCTCGCCCTGCTCAGCCAGGAACCGGGCGACCTTCTCCGCCCGCTCCCGCCGAGCGACCAAGACCTGCAGGTACCGGCTCAGGCTCTCCAGTACGTCAGTTTGGTAATCCTTGAGCTGCACTATTCTTCGTCCACCGGGGCATCCCGCAGCATCCAGGCCGAGCTCGCCGCCCGCTCGTTCTCCTCTGCGGCCACGAGTTGGCGCAACGCCTCGGGACCCCGCGCGACGGGTCCCGGGTGTGGGTGCTCCGCTTCCCACTGGCGCAGGATTTCCAGGAAACGCTGCGGGTCATAGCCCGCTTCCCGCGCCAGCCGGTCCTTTGTCTCCCAGAGTTCCTTCAAGATCGGGTCCGGTTCCATAAGCGTACTCCCCCATCAACTCGAAAGGTGTGCAGACCTTGGGCAGTGTGCACCCCAACCGCTGGGTCGCCGCCTCCAGCCGGTTCAGGATCTGGGCGTTGGCGAGGTGACGGCAGTTCCACGTCAGCAGGTAGTTCACCTGGGCGGCGGCGGCGATAGCCAGGTGAGCGGCATCAGACTGGGCGCGAGGCGGCAATGCGCCCGTGGCGAGAAGTGCCAGCATGAGTTTGTTCGCCTCGGGAGTGACCGTTAGCAGCGTCAGCTTGTCCAGGATCTCCAGCCGCCTCCGCGCTTGTTCCGGATCGCCCGCGCGAGCTTCGCGGACCACTTCAGCGGAAGCGACACAGCGGAACTCCTCGCGGCGGAAGTGCCACCAGTCTCGCGTCACCTGCTGATTCGCCGCAGTGATCAGCTCTCGGCTGGGATCGGCCACGAGCAGGCTGACAAACGAGGTCTCCAGATGCACCGTCTCCATGCCTCAGTCCCCCAACAGCCGGTGAATGGCATACGGCAACTGGCAGAAGTCCACGGCCCACTTTGACAGCTCGCGCTGCCCCATGAACTTCGCCGCCGCGAAGACCAGCAGCTTCTTCTTTCGCGCATTCGCCGCCACCATCGCCCCGATCATCGGTTCCGTCAGTGCGGCGGCGTTGCTGCGCAGCCAGTCTCTGTCCTGCTTGTAGTGCAGGTGCACGCGGTACAGGTCCGTCTCGCCGAGGAAGCCCAGAGCGCCGCCGTTCTGCTTCGGGACCTCGGTCAGCGTGCGGCCCGTCGCCGTGAAGAAGACGTACTTCGCCAACGCCGCGAAGGTGGGCAGTCCGTCGGCCAACAGCTTGTCCAACGACATCTCCGGCCCCAGCGTCACGAAGGTGAAGCTGCCGCCAAGCCCTTCCGTCTTCTCGGTGACCTTCTTCTCGCCGGTGACCACCAACTCCCCGTCTTTGACGGTCTTGGTGATGTTGTCGTACAGGTTGGCGTGGAACGTCTCCGCGCTCTCCGCCTTCGCCACCAACTGCGCCGCCTTCTTCAGCTTCGTCCACGTCAGCGATTCGCGCAGCAGCTCCTCCCGCTGGGTGCCCTCGAACGCGTAGCCCTGGATGACGCGGCGGACCCGCTCCGCCGTCAGCGTGTCGGCGTAGTCTTCGCATTCGACAAGGATGAACTTGCGGTTGCCGCCGGTTTCGTTGTTCATCTCGAGGACCGCTTGTGCGGTGGGCGCGCTGCCGGCAAATGAGTCGAGGACCAAATCCTCCTCGTCGGTCGAGAGGCTGATCACCTTCTTGACCAGATCCACTGGCTTTGGGGTCTCCAGGGCGGCCGATCCGAAGATCGCCTTGAGTTCTTCGGCGGCATCGCGCGTTGTGCCAACTTCCTTCCCAAACCACACACTCTCCGCAGCCCTGCCTTCGACAGTGTTGAGGTAGATCTTCCTTATGATCCGAGTTTCATCTTCGCTGAAGATGACCTCGCCCGACTTGATCTTCCGCTGGATAGTGTCCCAACTCCACCGCCACCCCTTGGGGGGATGCGCGATGACGCGGCCCGACGGAGTTGGGAGGTTGTATTTGAGGTTCTCTCGCTCCAACGCGTTCCGTACGTCGCCAGAGCGCCAGGGCCCTTTGAAGTCGAGGGTTGGCATGGCTAGCCTGCTCCGATGGGGCTCACACGGCCAGATGATTCTCCAATCCGCGAAGCTCCTGCAGCCACTCTTGTGGATCGAGGTGCCACCCGAGCCAAGGAAGATTGTGCTTGCCGTCACCGTAGGCGTGCCTGGCCCGGACGACATCCCACGGTGCCCGACAGGTTCCGTCAAGGTAGCGCCCATACATGCTACAGCAGAAGTCGGCAAGTTGCGACAGGGACCCTCTCGCGGAGAGGTTGATTCGCCACGCTGGAGCAACGCTACTTGCCAGTAGCCGCGCAACTGGTGCCGGCACGCCCATGTCGGGCAGTGACTGGACCATCCGCTGCCGGTCCGTATGACGGGCAAGGAGGGCTTCGTAGTGCTCCCGCTTCGGGGTTTCAGACAGCATCTGGTCGATATGGACGGATGCCGTGCGGAACCGACCCACGGTGGGGAGGAAGGCCGCAACCGCCGTCCCCAGTGTGTGACCCAGCGGGTGCATCCAGAGCCAATGCGCAGCCGCCAGCTTCTCGAATCGCTTGGCTGGGCTTCTGCGCTCCCGGTACCGTTGCGCGAATTCGTGAAGCCAGACGATCTCCTCGCCCTCAAGTTGGCTCCAGACGGCAACGGGTAGGACGGAATGGGTGGCGAAGAACTCGGCGACGGTCAGCAGTTCGTCCAGCGCCAGCGTCTTCCCCTTCTTGCCGGGAGGCAGCAGATTCTGGGCGCGCCACTCCTCCCATTGCTGGGCAATGTCCTCGCCACCTCGGCTGTAGACCAGAATGCCACCCGTCACAAAACGCCTGTCTGTCGCGGGTGCGCCAGACTCATCGAGGTAGACCTCCACGTCGGACACTGGGCCATGCGCCAGTCTATCGATACTCTCCTCAACCAGAGACATTGAGTGCACTGCTCCCTGAACGGCTGCCAAAGCCAATCCCCTTTCCGTGCCGGGCGCCGGAGAACCACATCGCCCGGCAAGAACGCCCCCGGGTATTCGGCAGCCGCCGCCGGGAGTCCTTCCCAAGCGAAACGACTCCCACCGGAGGCTCGTGCGTCCTCCGGAGCTCCGCGAGGTCCAGGTCCTCTGTCAGCTCCGCCACCCTCACACCGGCGTCGTCGCCTCGACCTCCCCAATCGCCCGATCCAACGTATCCACAATCCGGTCGCACTGCTCTTTCGTGGTCACCAGCGGGGGGGCGATGACCAACACGTCGCGCTGATCGCGGCAGATCAGCCCCAGCTCCCACGCCCGCTCGCGGATGCGAATACCGACGCGGATTTCGGGCGGGTACTTCTCCTTCGTCTCTTTGTTGCGCACCAGGTCCATGCCAATGAGCATGCCTTTGCCGCGGATGTCGCCCATCACTCGGTGCTCGTGGAGCCGCTGCAGTTGCTGGAACAGGTAGTCCGCCCGCTCGGCGCCCAACGCGACGAGGTTCTCGCTCTCCAGGATCTCGATGTTCTTGAGCGCCGCGACGCACGCCATGGGGTGGCCGCCGAAGGTGTGTCCGTGCATGAAGCCGGTCTTGTCGGGACCCCAGAATGCCTGGTCGATCCACTCCGGCACACCCACGGCGCCGCACGGCTGGTAGCCGCTGGTGATCCCCTTGGCGAAGGTGACGAGGTCCGGCTTGACGCCGTAGTGCTCACAGCCGAACCACTTCCCGGTGCGACCGAAGCCGGTGATGACTTCGTCGAAGAGGAACAGCACTTGGTACCGGTCGCATAGTTCGCGGACGCGCTGGTAATACTCGACCGGCGGTGGCACTTCGCCAATCGGGTTGAGGACCGGCTCGGCGATGAAGGCGGCCACCGTGTCGGGGTGCTCGAAGACGATCTGTTGTTCGAGCGCGTCCACGCACTTGAGGCAGCACCCGGGATACGTCTCCTTGCACGGACACCGATAGCAGAACGGCGCTGGCACGTGGCGGAAGCCGGGCACCAGCGGCTCGTACGGTTCGCGGTAGAGGGTGATTCCCGTGGCGCTGGCGGCCCCGAAGGTGACGCCATGGAACCCGCCGCGCAGCGCGATGAACTTGTGCTTGCCGGGCTTCCCCGATTGCTTCCAGTACTGCCGGGCGATCTTGAGCGCAGTGTCCATCGCTTCGGAGCCGCCGGAACAGAAGAACCACCGCTTCATGTCGGCGGGGTAGAGCGCGGTCAGCTTTTCCGCCAGCTCGATCACAGGCGGCGTGGTGTAGAACTGGAAGTTCGGGTAGAACTCCAGCTTCCGGCCCTGCTCGCAGATCGCCTCGATCACGTCAGCGCGGCCATGGCCGATGGGGGTGGTGTAGATGCCGCCCATGGCGTCGAGGTACTCCTTGCCCTCGACGTCCCACACCAGCGAGCCCTCTCCCCGCACGATGACCTTCGGTCCTGACTCCGCCACCTCATGCATCGGCATGACGTGATGCCAAACGTGGTCGAGGTCTGACTGGATGAGGGCTTGGCTATCCACTTTGGTCGCACTCCGATGAAAGCGCCGTAGAGCGGGGCAGCCTGCCCGCTCGCGCGTCGGCTGCAGGTGAGCGGGCTGGCAGCACCGCTCCACGGTCTGGTATACTCGCGAAGGTTAGGAATACACCGAAGCTATTGCACAAGTTCGACGCCTCTGCGTGCACAGCAGTGTGTTGGGTGCTCACCACACGCCCACGGGTGAAGTTCTGCGAACTTCCACTTCGGTGTATTCCTAACCTTCGCGAGTATATCTGCGGAGCTTCGCTCAGAGCTCCACCGGCTCGCCTCTCTCTGCCGACTCGACAATGGCGCACGCGATCTTCGTGATCGCTACTCCATCTTCCGGGGTCACGTCGGTCTTCTCGCCCCGTTGCACGCAGCGGACGAAGTGCTTTACAGCCTCGAACACAGTCCCAACCGGCTCGCCGCGGATGATCCCGCCCATGATGCCCGGATGGCTGTACTTCTGGGACGTGGCTACTTTGACTACCGGCTCCATGTGGTCGATGTCCAGCCAGCCGTCGGTGCAGATGAAGTGCGTCCGGCAATCCGCCACCCACGGCGCGGTTTCGGGGAGGATCCACGCCGACTCGACATTGCCGATGGCGCCGTTGTCGAAGGTCACGGTCGCCTGGTACAGGTCTGCCACGTCGTAGCCCTTCGCCTTGAGCACGCCCGAGTAGGACACGGCGTACACCTTCTGCGCCTCGGAGCCGAAGAACCAACGGAGGCGGTCCAGCTCGTGGCTAATCAGCCAGAAGGGCAGCGCCGTCTTCCGCGACCAGGAGAGCATCTTTGTGGGGACGAAGAGGGTGTTGTTCAGCCGGGCGTACGCGTAGATCGGTTGCCCGACCTCCCCGCTGTCGATCCGCTGCTTCGCCATGATCGACGGGAGCTGGTGCCGGTGGGAGAAGTTGACCATCAGGTTCAGCCCGGTCTCTTCGGCCTTCGCTGCCATCTCCTCGGCTTCGGCGACAGACAGCGCCATGGGCTTCTCGAGTAGCACATGTGCCCCGGCGGCGAGCGCAGCCATCGTCGGTTCGTAGTGAAGATGATCGGGGATGACTACAGACACGGCGTCCAGCTTCTCGCGGGCAAGCATCTCTCTGTAGTCGGTGTAGCAGTTGGGGATGCCGTTGGCCGCGGCGGCAGCCTGTGCGGCTTCCGCGTTGAGGTCGCAGACGGCGACGAGGTTGACGCCCGGCAGCGCCCGGTAGCTGGCGAGGTGTCCGCCGCCCTGTAGGCCGACGCCGATGACGGCTACATCGAGGTGTTCCACGGTCTGAGTCTCCGAGCTGAGGTGAGGTGAGCGCGAACAGGTCTGCCCAGTTCTTCGTCGCCGCAGAACGTGGCCCTTTCCGCGCTGCGGCGCCGTGACGAGTCAGGCGACCAAGCCTACTTGCGGATCACTCGCCCGGGCCGCGCGCCTGAGTGCTCGCCCTGCCGCACGACTACCTTCCCGGACACGATCACGTACTCAATCCCCTCGGGGTGCCGTTCGGGGTCTGCGTACGTCGACTTGCTGCGGATGGTCGCCGGGTCGAACACCGTGAGATCGGCTCGGGCGTCTTCCCGCAGCACGCCGAGGTCCCTTAGCCCGAGTCGCGCCGCCGGCGCGGAGGTGAACTTGCGGATGGCTTCCTCCAACCGCAGCACCCGCTCCTCCCGAACGTACTTCCCGAGCACCTCGGCAAATGTCCCGAACAGGCGCGGATGCAGCAGCGCGTCGGGATCGTGCGTGCCATCGCTGGCAATCATGCCCAAGGGGTGGCTGAGGGCCACTCGCAGGTCGGTCTCACTGAGCATGTCGGTTTGGGTGAGGATGAGGCTCGTGTCTGCCAGGAACATGTCGAAGACGGTGTCCCAAGGGTCCTTGCTGTGCTCCCTCGCGAGGTCCGCGACGGAGCGTCCGAGCGCGCTGCGCTCTGCGATTCCTTCCGTCAGATCGGTCGGATCAGTCGGATCACTCGTCCTGCCGCCGAAGCGCGCCACGAGGATCTTGTCCCAGCCTTGCGGGTTCGCCTCGGCGATAATCCGGCGACGGGTGGCAGGGTCCCGCAGTCGCGCCTTCACGTCGTCGTAGCCGCCTTGCGCCGCCCATCGCGGGATGATCGAGAAGACTCGGATGGGGGAACCCCGATACGGGTACATGTCGTAGGACACGTCCACACCGCGAGCCCGAGCGTCCAGCATCCTCTGGATCTCGCGCTCCGTCTTCCCCCAGTTCGGCCGGTCCACTGCTTCCAGGTGCGACATGTGCACTGGGACGCCGGATCGCTCGCCGATCTCGATCAGCTCCTGGGTTGCCTGGATGGACGTCTCCCGTTCGCCGCGGATGTGCGAGACGTACAGCCGGTCGTACTGCCTCAACACACCGCACAGCTCGACGATTTCGTCGGTCGAGGCAAAGGCACACGGCTCGAAGATGAGTCCAGTGCTCAGCCCGAGCGCCCCTTCTTCGAGCGCTTGTGTCAGCAGGCGCTTCATCGCCTTCATCTCGTCCGCACTCGGCGGCCGGCTCTCTGCGCCCATCACCGCGGCACGCAGCGCGCCCAGCCCAACCATGCTGGAGACATTGAGCGAAACACCTTGACCCGCGATGGCGGAGAAGTACTCGTCGAATGTCTTCCAGTCCTGGGCGAGGTCGCCGAAGATGAAGTACGACCGCGCCTGCCAGTACTCTCGGGTCTTCTCCGTGACCGGCACCGGCGTGAAACTGCAGTTGCCGTTGACCTCGGTCGTGACGCCCTGCAAGATTTTCGCGCGGCACTCCGGGTGTCGGACGACCGCCATGTCGGAGTGACAGTGAATGTCGAGGAACCCCGGCGCGATCACCTTGTCGGTGGCGTCGAGGACCTCACCTGCCTCGCACTCACCCAACCACCCAATCGCCGCCAGGCGGTCACCCTCCACAGCCAGATCCCCGTAGAACCAGTTGTTCCCGGTCCCATCGACGATCTTGCCGTTGCGGATGACGAGGTCGAACATGCTTCCCGCTCCGTGGGTGGCGTCGCCACTGTCGGTAGTGTGGCGTGCCCCGGCCCGTGGCGACGCTACGTTCTGGGCACCCCGGCTGCCTCGAACGCCCCGCTGAGCGACGCATAGCAGAACCTCGCCGCCGCGAACGGGTCGTACTCCGGCTTCGCCCAGACCATGGTGCTCACTTCCAGCGTGATGAAGTCTGTCCAGCCGGCTTCCTGCATCGCCCGCAGGTAGGCCGCGCTGTCCAGCTCGCCCTGGCCCAGCAGGAGCAACTCGACCTTGCCGTCTTCGTGCCGGCGGGCGTCGGTGATGTGCGTGTGGCCGGTGAGGGGTACCAGGGATCGCACCGCATGCTCGATGGCGTCGCCCGCAAGGAAGAAGTGGACGATGTCGAAGTGGAGCTTGACTCGGGGGTGGTTCACCGTGTCGAACAGCCACACCGCGCGCTCCACGCGGTCGACCGCAGCATTGCAGTGCGCCTCGCCAGCGAGCACGAAGTCTTCTCGCTCCGCCAGCTCGCCATACTCCCGTAGCGTGTCCACAAGGGGACTTCTGACCGCCTCCCAGTCGGCGCTCTTCCCCCCGATCCCAACTGCCACGACCGGAGGCTCCCTCATGCCGAGGTCGCGGCCGAGTTGGGCAATGCGGCAGAGCGATTCCTGCGTTGCCGCCTTCTCGGCGTCGTCTTTCGGCAGCAGATGACCGAGGGAGAACATGGCCGGGATGCCGAGTCCGTTCGACGTCAGCAGGTCCCGCATTGCCGCCCGTCGGCTGTCGTCAAAATCCTCCGGCAACGCGCGGTGGTGCTTTGGGCCGAGGCAGATCTCGACGCCGTCGTAGCCCATGCCAGCCAGAGCAGGGACGGCTTCCTCGAGGGGTACGGTCGGCATCGCATAGGTTCCGTAGGCGATCTTCATGGGCATGACTCCGGTTGCAGAGAAGCTGGCGCACTCGCGGCGCCTAGCGCCTACTCTACCTCTTGGCGACGCACCGGTCAAACACGCTGGTCGCGAAGAAGCTCAGCTCTGCGGTTCTCCGCGAAGACCGCGGCCGTTGGAAGGGCCCCCTGGCAGGTGCTTCCCGACGCGGCGCGAATACTCGTCCCTACTCGACAGCAGACCTGAAACGAGGTCCAGCCATGACCGCAAGGCATGTACGCACAGCCGCACTATCCGCCGTTCTGCTTGTTGCCGGCCTTTGGTCAACGGCCGCCCTCGCCCAGGACACCGACGGCGACAGCATCCCCGACGCCATCGAGGATCAGTTGGGGCTGTTGCCGCAGGTGAAGCAGGAGTTGGTCCTGGTCACCACCAGCCCCGACAGGGGCGACAACGACGAGCAGGCGAAGACCAATGCGCCAGACATTCTGAAGCTCGAAGCCTGCCATGTCGGCGGCGAGCGCCTGCTGTTCAGGGTGACGTTTGCCCGCAAGCCCTCCTTTGCCGACTCGACGTTCATCCTCTACGCGGACTTGGACAACGACCCGAAGACGGGGCGCGTCGACCAGTACCATGGCGGGGTGGACGCGATGCTGGTGGCGCATGGGGACAACGTCGGTCTGAACACCTTCGGCCCCGACTACACCGGCAAGACAACGCTGACTGCAGCGCTCGAAGGCAACGTGCTGTGGATCGCCGTCGAGGCACCCGTCCACGTGGTAGGTGGATCTGTGGAGTTGGGCGCGCACCTGCTCTCGCAACGACAGGGCGGCACCGGAGACAGCACACCGCATGTTGCTGTCAAGTTGCCATTCCACGGCGATCAGGCCGTTCCTCAAGTGAAGACCACCACGTCGGTCGGGATGCGCCCGTTGTCGGACTATCGCTATCACGACGACAAGGTGAAGTTGGAGAAGCTGGAAGACAAGGGGCTCACCTACGACCAAGTGGCACCCAAGGACCCGCTCCAGTTCGGCCGACCGCGGCCGGCGGTTCCGTTCGCCGACTCCCGCAAGCCGGGAGTACAGAGCAGCCAGAAGCGCGTGCGGGTAGCGGTGCAACTGCTCGAGGAAGCGGGGGTCGCGCGGACGGCGTCGCCGATTCGGTTCGGCTGTCCCTTCCCCGAGGGCGCCGTGTTCGATCCCGCAAACGTGCGTCTCCGAGCGCCTCGCTTGCGGCCGGGCGCGCCGGAGCCGGCAGTTGCGGCGCAGTTCACGGCCACGGCGTTCTGGCCGGACGGCAGTCTGAAGTGGGTGGTTGTCGACTTCACGGCGCCGCTCAGGACGAACCAGAAGACCAGCTACGCTGTCGAGTTCGGCGCGGACGTGGAGCGCGACGCCGAGCCGTCGAAGCTGAAGTTGGAAGAGACCGACGATCTGTTCACCGTCACGACCGGTCCGCTCCGGGCCACTGTTCACAAGAAGCAGTTCAACCTGCTCCGCGACGTCTGGTTCGACGCCAACGCGGACGGAACGTTTGCCGACTCGGAGCGCGTTGCGGGCTGCGCGCCGGAGGGCGTCCGGCTGGTGGACGAGAACGGCAAGGTATTCACTGCCTCGGCCCGTCCGCCTCGAACCGTGGCGGTCGAAGAGAGCGGCCCGCGGCGGGCAGTGATTCGTGTCGAGGGCGACTACGCCGACCCGGAAGGGGCGACGCTCATGAGCTTCGTCGCCCGGCTCACCTTCCTCGCGGACTCGTCGCGCGTCGGCCTCACCTGGACACACGTCAACACGTGCCTCCGGACCGAGTTCACCGACCTCACCTCGCTAACGATGCCCGTCGATCTGATGGGCGGCGCTGTCGCCGGTGGGCTGGCGTGGCTGAACGAGAAGGGCAGCCGCGAGGAGAGAACCTGGAAGCCTGCATCCGGCCCGCTGCGGCTGTTCCAGTTGGACGACCAGCGGCTGTCCTTGCAGCCGCCTGGGACAATCGCTCCCGGGCATGCCCTCGGTACCTCGCGCGTGGCCGGCAAGCAAGGGGCTGCGATCGTCGCGGTTCAGGACTTCTGGCAGCGCTGGCCCAAGGCTCTGCACGCGACGGCGCAAGGGGTGGTCGTCGAACTCCTGCCGGAGCAGCCGGACGCGACGTTCGGCACTGGCCTGCCGCACTACCTGCTGTACCCATTCGTGAGCGGCAAGTACCGGCTCAAGTGGGGCATGTCCTTCACTGATCGTCTCAACCTCGACTTCGACCCGCGCCAAACGGCAGAGGCAGTTGAGGCCGACACGAACTCGCCGGTCGTCGCCGTCATGCCGGCGCAGTGGTATGCCTTCACCCGGGCGTTAGGTCCCCTCGCAGCGCCGCGTGGCAAGCAGTTCGCCGAATGGGATCAGTACCTCGCCAGTGGCTGCCAGGCGTCCATGAGCAGCAAGGAGCGGGACCGCGAGTACGGCTTCCTCAACTACGGCGATTGGTACGGCGAGCGCGGCCGCAACTGGGGTAACAACGAGTACGACCTGGCGCACGGGTTCTTCATGCAGTTCGCGCGCACCGGCAACCGCGACTACTTCCGCTGGGCGCTGACCGCCGCCCGTCATCAAGCCGACGTGGATTGTGTCCATGCCTACCCCGACCCGTTCTATGTCGGCGCCAACCACCAGCACTCCATCGGGCACACCGGCACGTGGTCACAGGAGCCGCAACTGGCCACGTGGACGCATCGCTACGACGCCCACACCGACGCCCGCAATGGGCACACGTGGGCCAACGGCATGGTCGAGGCGTGGTACTTGGGCGGCGAGGCACGCGTCATGGAGGCGGCGCTGGGTCTGGGCGAGCACATCGCCTGGGCCATGTCGCCCGACTTCCACGAACTGGGCACCCACGAACGAAGCGCTGGCTGGTCGCTTACCGCCATCATGGCGCTCTACCGAGCTACCTACGACCCGGTGTATCTGGAAGCCGCCAAGCGGATCGTCGCCGTGGCGCTGAAGGAGCAGAAGTTCGATCAAGGCGGCGCCTGGCCCCACGTCCTGCCCACCGATCACGCCGGCGGCCACCCCGGCGCTGTGGGCAACAACCTCTTCCTCATCGGCGTCCTCCTTGGCGGGCTGAAGGACTACCACGAGGTGACCCACGACCCGGCCGCAGAGAAGTCGCTCCTGGCCGGCGTGCAGTGGGTCGTGAAGTCGTGGGACGAGAACGCCGAAGGCTGGCCGTACTCGGCGACGCCCACCGGTGAGCCGCTCTACAAGCCCAGCACCTCGCTCAACACGCTCATCATGGAGCCGGTCGCCTACGCTGGCGTGCTGACCAGCGACGAGAAGCTAGTCCACCTCGTCGAGACAGCCCTCGCCGCCACGGTGCGCGGCGGTCCCGAGGCGTTCGGCAAGTCACTCGCGCAGAAGATGCATTACACCAGCGGCACGTTGGCGCTGCTGCAACAGTGGTACGACCGGCACCGCCCCGACAAGGGCGAGCACGTTTTGGACGGCAGCGGCTCCGGGCAAGAGGCGTACCTCCTGAAGACGCCCGCCGCCGAGGAGTTCAGCGTCCGTGCGCCCGACGAGAAGGTGTTCTGGGTGAAGCTCACCGAAACCGCGGGTACGCTGGTCGCCAACCGCTCACCCCACGGCGCCAAGAACAAGGACTGGCCCACCGGGACGCTGGAGGTCTCCGAGGCGGCTGGGAAGTCGGTCGCCAAGGACGAGTACAGCACCGACGGTGCTCACGAGTTCCGCACTGCGCTCAAGGCGCCGCAGGCCGGGGCAACGTACAAGGTGGTCATCCGCGACGACCAGCGTTCTGTCTGGAACGTGTCCGGCGACAACTTAGCCGTGGTCGCCCAAACCACGGAAGGCTTCAGCCTCGGCGGGGTGGGCCGCGCCCGGTACTGCTTCTTCGTCCCCGAAGGCACCAAGGGATTTCGCGTCAGGCTCATCGGCATCCACGGAGGCGCTTACGGCGGCGCGGCGATCTCCCCCACCGGCAAACTGGTCGCCTTCCACCAGGGAGCCAACCTCGGCCAGGTGCAGCTCCCCTGGACCGCCCGGGACGGCGCCGCACCCGCCGCCAACGCCCACCCCGAGCGCGGCGAGGTCATCGTCGAGCCGACACCGGAAGATACAGGGAAGATATGGAGCCTGGCGCTGTGGGCCGCGGGCGACCTGGCCGTGGAACTGGACGGCGTGCCGCGGTACTTGGCGGTGAACGCAGGGACTTGGTTCGCACCGCAGTAAGGGGCGCCTTGGCCTCCGGTGCCCCCCAAAACGCACACAAGCCCGGCCGCATCGGCGACCGGGCTTGCGTGCGGTAACGTGGGGGTGGTGGAGGCGGCGGGAATCGAACCCGCGTCCGCGAAGAAGTCGACGTTGGCTTCTACGAGCGTGTCCTGCATTTGGGTTTAGCCGCGAGTGACTCGGCAGGCGCGATTCACTGTTGGCGAGTTCGCTTTAGATTCCCCTGGCATCACGCGAACGGGCGACGCTTCGGGTAGCCGACGTAGGTGGCGCTCGACCCCGGATCCGTCAGCGTATCCGGGCGAACGTCGCAGCTTACGCTGCGAGGGCCAAGTTAGACTCGGCAGTTATCTTTTGGGTCCACGGTTTTGCGAGAGTGTGGGACCTCGGCTCGCTACCAACGCCCCCTTTCAACACGTCGAAACCTATCGCCCCCACGTTTTCAAAGAGCGGCTGCGCCGCCGGGATAGGACCCGAAAGACTCACAGGACCTACCCAAGTTCCCAAATTGCCGAGCTACCGGTCCCTGCCGAACACCTCGCGCGCCACGTCTCGGTCGGCGTCGCGCTTGGCGATGTCCTCGCGCTTGTCGTACGCCTTCTTGCCGCGGCACAGGCCGATTTCGAGCTTGGCTCGGCCCTTCCTGAAGTACATCGACAGCGGGATCAGCGTCATGCCTCGCTCGTTCACCTTGCCGATGAGGCGGCGAATCTCCTGCTTGTGCAGGAGCAGCTTCCGAGGTCGACGGGAGTCCACGTTGGTGTAGCTTCCCGCCTGGTACGGCGCGATGTGCATGGAGAACACCCACACCTCGCCGTGTTCGATACCCGCGAACGCCTCTTTGAGGCTGACGTGATGGTCTCGTACCGACTTCACTTCGGTACCGGTAAGAACCAGGCCGGCTTCCACGAATTCGTCGATGTGGTAGTCGTGCCGCGCACGACGGTTGACACAGACTGGCTGGATCTCGGCCACACCAACTCCCTCCCTGGAATCGCGAACTTGCCTTCTTAGTATAGCAGACGCCGCTGTCCTCTGTGCGCCGACGCGCCCGCGTCCGGGTTGCTGCGCGCGCTCCGAGGCAACTCCCCCGCAAAAGCAGTGTCGAACACCGTTGCAGCCTTGGGCGGGAACGCAGGTCCCACTCCACCACCCACTCACTCGTCACGAATGCAGCCTCATGCCTACTGCCTCACGCCGCCGGATGTTCTTCAAGCCGCTTGCAGACACAGCCCGTCGCGTGACCGAAGCAGCCACCCCCACCGCCGAGCAGAAACGAACGGGTGGCTACATCGGCCGCGTCTCCCGGATGGCGATGGCTTGCCGCTTCGAGATCGCCTTCCCCTGGACTGGCAGCGAGCCGGCGCAAGCCGCGGCCTTGCGGGCGCTCGACGTGATCGACCAAGTCGAGCAGGAACTCAGCTACTACCGGCCGGGCAGCGAACTGTCGCGGCTCAACCGGCTGGCTGGCAGCAATCCGGTCGTTACAACGCCCAGGCTGTTCCGCCTGCTGCAACTGGCGGAGACCGTGTACCGGGAGACGGCGGGAGCCTACGACCTCACCAGCACGCCGCTGTCCGACTGCTGGGGGTTCTTGCAGCGGGAGCCGCGGGTGCCCAGTCAGGGAAGCCTCCAGGACGCCCTGGCACGGGTGGGCATGCACCGGGTGCAGTTGGACGACCGCACCGGGTCGGTGTCGTTCTCAGACCCGAGGGTCGAACTCAATACGAACAGCATCGGCAAAGGCTTTGCACTGGACGAAGCCGCGGCCGTAATGCGGGAGCACAGCATCTCAAACGCCCTTTTGCACGGCGGTGGCAGCAGTGCGGTCGCCTTGGGTTCCTGCTCAGACGTGCGGGGCTGGCAGGTCGACGTGCAGCACCCCAGCCACCCCGACGAGCCGTTGGCCCGTGCCTTCGTCCGCGACTGCGGCTTCTCGACTTCAGGGGCAGAGGAGCAGGGGTTTGAGGCCGAGGGCAAACGGTACGGCCACCTGATCGACCCGCGGACCGGCTACCCCGCCGAGGGGATGCTGAGCGTGAGCGTGGCTGCGCCGACAGCCGCATTGGCGGAAGCGCTGTCCACCGCGTTTTTCGTGATGGGCACGGCCGCGGCCCAGGCGTACTGCGCCAACCACCCGGAAATCCGCGCGCTGCTGGTTCCTGACGCTGGCGCCGGGCAAGCCGCTGAGCCGCTCATCGTCGGGTTCCGACCGGACGAGATGGAGGTACTGACTTGAACGAACGGAAAGTCCATGCCGTATCCAACTGGCAGGCACTCATGCTTGTGCTCCTGCGCGTGGCGATTGGGTGGCACTTCCTTCGCGAGGGGATGATCAAGCTCTCCAAGCCGAACTGGTCCTGCGCCGAGTACCTCCAGGTCTCGACGGGTCCATTGTCCCCCGCGTTCAAGGCCCTTGCAACCGGCGGCGGCGAAGCCCTGTTGACCGTGGAGGACATCAAGGACCTCCCCGGCTTGGCGACAAGCCTGGCCAACATGGATGACCCGCTGGCCGTTCGTTTCCAGGAAAAGATGCACGACGACACGCTCCTGATGGCGGATATGGTGGCCTCCGGGTCTCCTCCCCATGCGAAGCTGCCAGCCAAGCTCACGGCGGACCTGAACTCCCTCCTGAAGGGCGAGGTGCCATACACCGAGAAGACGGCAAAGCTCTTCGCCAAGATCGACCTGCCGAAGGCACTGAAACGGCAGGCATTAGGCAACCCGCAAGGCCAGAAGCGAGTCGAGGTGAACCGCAGGATCCTCTCCGCGGTGTACCCGAAGCACCTCCCCGCCCTGAAGACCAATAAGCTGCTGCCCCTAGCCAACTTCACGACGAAGTGGGGGCTCACGTTGGTCGGTCTTGGGTTGATGCTGGGCGCCTGCACTCGGTTGGCGGCGCTAGGAGGCATGGGCTTCCTGGTTCTCTTCTATCTGGCGCTGCCGCCTTGGCCCGAGACGATGCAGGGGATAGACACGATGACACAGCTCGCGCATCCCCTCTGGACCGCCCTGCGCCAGCCGGGAAGAGAAGGCAACTACCTCTTCATCGACAAGAACTTCGTCGAGTTCCTGGCCCTGGGCGTGATCGGGGCCTTCAACACCGGGCGCATGATGGGGCTGGATAGCGTGCTGGGGCCGTTGGCCCGCCGATTGTGCCCCTGCGGCAAACGCCCGAAGAGCGATGGCGACGAGCCGACTCCCGCAGCCTGAGAAGACACTGCCGGGCGAGGACTACAGACCCCGCCCGGCGAGGGTAGGTGACCCGAATGTTGACAGAAGAACAGAGACAGCTCGGAAGACGAGATTTCCTGAAGGCGGCTGCGGCCCTCCCCGCCATCGGCGCGTTCGCCTTCGCCAACAAGAAGATCGGCCCGCTGCGCGTGGGGTGCATCGGCACCGGCTCCGAGTGCGGGGTACTCCAGGAGCAGATGAACCGCAGTCCGGACTTCATCCGGCAGGTGGCAGTCTGCGACATCTACCCCCCCAACCGGGCGAAAGGGCTGGAGCGGGCCCGAGTCCATGTTCCCGAAGCCAAGGACTGCGGCGACGACTACAAGAAGCTCCTGGCCGACGACTCCATCGAGGCAGTCGTCATCGCTGTGCCGCTATGGAAACACGCAGAAATCGCCCTCGACGCGATGAAGGCCGGCAAGCACGTCTTCACCGAAAAGACGATGGCGTACACCATTGACGAGTGCGACCAGATGGTGAACCTGGCCAAGCAGAAGGGGCTCGTGCTACAGGTCGGTCACCAGCGGTTCTACAACCCGATCTACCACCAAATGGTCTCCATGATCAAAGAGGGGCTCCTCGGCGACATCTACCACATCCGCATGCTCTGGCACCGCAATACCGACTGGCGGGCGAATGCACGCTGGACGATCGACGAGAGCTTCGACCCGACGCCGTGGGGCTACCAGGACCTGGAGCACCTCATCAACTGGCGCCTCTACAAGAAGCACTCTCAGGGGCTGATGACCGAGTTGTGCAGCCACCAGATCGCCATCACCAACTGGATCGCCGGGTGCCGCCCTACGGCGATCTCGGCCAGCGCGGGCATCTACCGCTACAAGGACGACGGTCGCGAATGGGCGGACCACGCCTATGCGATCTTCGAGTACCCCAAGGGATTGACCGTCACCTACTCCTCGATCCAGAGCAACCGCTTCGACAACTACTACGAGGAGCTCATGGGCACCAAAGGGACGCTGATCCTCACCGGCGAGACCCAGGCCATGTTCTTCCCGGAGCCGGGCAACGAGGCGGCCGCGCCGGAGGAGAAAGAGACTACCGTGGAGGTCGCCAAGGACAAGGGCGGGCCGGCGATGCAAGCCTCCGCCAGTCGAGTGGCGGACGCTGGCGGCAAAGCTGTCGGCAGCGGCGCGGCCTCAGGCGGCGGCGGAGAGAGCCCGTTGGAGGCGTACAAGACCGAGCTTGAGGGCTTCGCCCACGCCATCCGCACTGGCGAGAGAAACCTCTGCGACGGCGAAATCGGCCGCGACGCAGCCGTCGCGATGCTCAAGGCGAACGAGGCCATCGAGAAAGGTCAGCGCGTCGAGCTGTCGTAGCCGGACGCCAGCGGAACGGGAGCGGCTGCACCGCCACAGCGGAAGACGCAAGCCACCGGCCGGGGCGGAGACGTGGCTCTGCCCCCCCCGCCGGACCGAAACGCGGTTTGCCCCCCGGCCGGGCGGGCACGCAGGCACCGCCCCTACGCCCTGCGGTCTGGGTCCCTGGCCGATCACAGGGGCAGTATCCGTTCGGGTCCGCGCGTCTGCTCTCGGGTCCGCAGCAGTCTGCCGGACGCAACAACGCCTCGGAGCGCTCCTCGGTCAAGGACCTCGCCCTGCCCGCGGCGAATGTACTCCGTACAGCCGACAACAGCGAGGTGAGTCAGTTGATCATCGGAGTTCCCAAGGAGATCAAGGACGGGGAATGCCGCGTCGCGATGACGCCGGCAGGCGTGCTGACACTGGTCGAGGAAGGCCACCACGTGCTCGTCGAGCATGGCGCGGGATTCGAGAGCGGCCTGCCGCACGAGGAGTACGTCGAGGCCGGCGCCGAGGTCGTGGGAACGGCGGAGGAGGTGTGGCGGCGGGCGGCTTTGGTCGTCAAGGTGAAGGAGCCGCTGGAGGAGGAGTTCCGCTTCCTCGCTCCGGGCAAGACGCTGTTCACCTATCTGCACCTTGCCTCTGCACCGGAACTGACCCGAGCGCTGTGCGACAGCGGCATCACCGCCCTCGCCTACGAGACCGTCGAGGTGAACGGCAGGCTGCCGTTGCTCACACCCATGAGCGAGATTGCCGGAAAAATGTCAGTGCAGGCCGCGTGCCAGTGCCTCGAGAAGAAGAACGGCGGGCGAGGCACGCTGCTGGGCGGCGTGCCCGGCGTGCCGCCAGCGGAGGTCGTGGTGATCGGCTGCGGGATCGTCGGCCTCAATGCGGTGAAGATCGCCCTGGGCATGGGTGCCCAAGTGACCATCCTCGATATTGACCACGACCGACTGAAGTACCTGGACGACATCATGCACGGGCGCGTCATCACGGTCTAC
The DNA here is from genome assembly GCA_002779825.1 of Armatimonadetes bacterium CG06_land_8_20_14_3_00_66_21. Taxonomy (GTDB): domain Bacteria; phylum Armatimonadota; class Abditibacteriia; order CG2-30-66-41; family CG2-30-66-41; genus CG2-30-66-41. Next base: position 46,894 of record PEVN01000499.1, read on the forward strand.
TCCAACGAGTACACCATCCGTCGCGCGTGCGCCTACGCCGACGCAATCATCGGCGCTGCACTGCTCGCCGGCCGGCGCGCGCCGGTCATCGTCCGCGACCGTCACGTCAAGCTGATGAAGCCCGGCTCCGTCATCGTCGACGTGGCCATCGACCAGGGCGGCTGCGTCGAGACCAGCCGGCTGACCTCGCATTCGGAGCCCACCTACACCGTTCACAACGTGGTCCACTACTGCGTCCCCAACATCCCCGGCGCCGTCCCGCGGAGTTCGACGTTCGCCCTGACTAACGCAACAATGCCGTACATCCGTGCGCTGGCTGCGGAAGGCGTCCGGGAAGCCCTTGCCGACGACGAGGCGCTCCGGCGCGGTCTGAACGTGGCCATCGGCGAGGTCACTCACCCCGGCGTCGCCGAGGCACTGAAGCTGGCCGCCACCGACCCGCTGGAGGTGATCGGCGAGCTGTGAGACGCCCCGGGCGCCACTCGCCGCACAGCGATCAGGAAGGCACGGTCCACGCGGCGCGACCGACGTGGGTTCCGCCTACCGTGCTGCTGGTGCTCGTTGCCAGCGCCCTGGTGGTTCGCTCCCAGTTCAGCGGAACACCAGTGGAGGTCGCCACTGTTTCCCGCGGCGACCTGGCTGTTGAGTTGGTCACCACCGGCGTCGTCGAAGCCAAGGTCACGGATACCGGGTTCCAGCTCCCCGGCCGCCTCACTGCAGTGTACGTGGACGAAGGCGATCGGGTGGAAGCCGGGCAGGTTCTCGCGGAGTTGGCGGCGACGGACCTGAAGGCAGCCGTCGACCAAGCTGCCGCCGCAGTGGCAGCCGCCGACGCAAAGCAGGTGGGTGCAGCAGAGGGCGCCGCCATGGCGCGGGAGTCTACTTCCGCCCAGTTCCGCGAGGCGCGAGCGGTGCTTTCTGCAGGCCGCGCCGACCAGCAGAAGCTGGAGCGAGGCGCTCGCACCGAGGAACTGAAGCAGGCAGAAGCCGCAACCGTTCAGGCTGAGGCGGCTGTGGTGGGTGCCAGGGCGCAGCTCCAAGGTGCGCAGACCGCCGAGGAGTTGCAGCGCAGCTTGTCAGACGCTCAAGCGGCGCGGGCGCAGGCCGAACTGAAGGCCGCCCGGGCGCAGCGAGCGAAGCTTGCCGCCGGCGCGCGACCGCAGGAACTCCAGGCTGCCCGCGCTGCCGTGCGCGATGCCGAGGCGCGCCAGACGCAGGCAAAGCGCGACTGGGAGCGGGCCCAACAGCTCTTCGCCCAAGGGGCGGTGCCCGCCCAAGTCAGGGACGGCGCCGAAACTGCGCACGAAATCACCGCCGCCGGCGTCTCTGCCGCGCGCGAGCAACTGAAGCTGCTCGAAGCGGGCACCCGGCAGGAAGATCGCGAAGCCGCCCTCGCCCAGGTGCAGGCCGCGGAGGCGTTGGTCAGCGAGGCCGAGGCGGGCAAGCAGCAGGAGCAGCTCCGCCGGCAGGAAGCGGCAACGGCGGCGGCGCAGGTCAAGCGGGCAGAGGCAGCGCTGGAGCAGGCCCGCCAGGCACTGGCGCTGGTCAGAGCCGGTGCGCGACGCGAAGACCGCACGGCCGCGGCGGCGCAGGTCAGCCGAGCCGACGCCGGCGTTGACGCTGCGAAGGCTGCCCAGCGACAGAGGGCAATCGCCGGCACCGAGAAGCAAGCGGCCGCCGCCCTGTCGGCCCAAGCGGCGGCCGCGCTGGAAGCTGCGCAAGCGCAGTATGAGAAGACGCGGCTGCGCGCGCCGTTCGCCGGTACCGTCGCCCGGAAGCACCGGGAGCTGGGCGACTCCGTCGCGCCCGGGATGCCCGTCTTCACCCTCGTGGACTCCCGGCGGATGTGGGTCGTCGCCGAAGTGGACGACGAAGACCTGGGCAAGATCGCGGCTGGGCAGGAGGTTGCCGTAACGTCGGAAGCCTACCCCGGCGAGTCGGTGCCCGGCACCGTGGTCAGCATCGGGCCGCTTGCGCAGGACAAGGAGGAGCTTCTGAGTACCACCAAGATCGTCCGCGTGCGAGTCGAGGTGGGCGATCCCGACCGGAAGCTGAAACCGGGACTCGAGGTGGACCTCGAGGGCAAGCTGGTCGTCAAGCGCGGCGCTGTGCTGGCGCCGAACAACGGGATCGTCCGCCATCGGCAGAAGAAGTACGCCTTCGTGGTCAACGGGCGGCGGGTGCAGAAGCGCGAGCTGAAGCTCGGCCCCGACAGCTACGAGCGCACAGTCGTCGTCGAGGGGCTGTCGCCCGGCGAGATCGTCGTCACCGTCGGCAAGGAAGCCCTCAAGGAGGGCAGCAGGATCAAAATCGTGACGCGCGGGGACAGCACCAAGTGAGCGCCACTCCGCTGGTCCGCCTCGACGACGTGTCGAAGGAATACGAGCTGGGTGCGGTCACCGTGCACGCCGTGCGCGGCGTGTCCTTCGACGTGGCGGCCGGCGAGCTGGTGATCGTCCTCGGCCCCTCCGGCTCCGGGAAGACCACCATCCTGAACCTCCTTGGCGGAATCGACTCGCCCACCTCGGGACGAATCCTCGTCGACGGCAGAGACATTGCCCACTACGACGAGGAGCAGCTCACGCAGTATCGTCGCCGCACCACCGGTTTCGTCTTCCAGTTCTTCAACCTCATCCCCACGCTGACCGCCCTGGAAAACGTCTCCCTGGTAGCGGAACTGGTGCCCGACTGTCTGGATCCGGCTGAGATGCTCGGCGCCGTCGGATTAGCCGACCGCGCCGACCACTTCCCGAGCGAACTCAGCGGCGGCGAACAACAGCGGGTCGCCATCGCCCGCGCCCTGGTGAAGAATCCCGCCATTCTCCTGGCCGACGAGCCCACCGGAAACCTCGACCACGAGACCGCCATTCGCGTCCTCCAAGTCATCCGCGACGTCAACGCCAACCAGGGCAAGGCAGTCGTCATGGTCACCCACAACAACGCCGTCGCCGCCATGGCCCACAAGGTGCTCCGCATGCGCAGCGGGGAGTTGGTGGAGGTCCGCCGGCAGGAGACGCCGGCGGACCCGCTGTCGTTGGTGTGGTGACCTATGCTGGCAGGCGACCGGCGGTCTCGCGTGTCCGGGCCGCCCCTCAGACTCCAGTGTCGGCCCGCCGCCTCTCCTGCTGAATCTCGGAGACTATGTCGTCCAGCGTCATGTCTGCAAAGAGCTTGTCGCGCTCCTCTGTGTAGTTCCCATACCACCCAATGGCCGGGCCCACTGCCACGGCTACAAGAGTCCCAGCCCACACTGCCAAGAGGGGAAAGCCGAGACATCTGGCCAGCAACTTCGCGGATGCCGCGTACAGTGCGACCCAAACCCACGCACCCAAGGAAAGCTCGGCGGTCTGCGAAGGCCCGGGTTCGGTGTCGGTTCGGAGGAGCCCAGGGCGCCACAGGATGTTGCGTGCCGCCTGAAGACCCAGCACGAAACCGACGAGCATGCCTGTGCAAGCGGCCGCGCTGACTATCCAGTGCAACTCCTTGCGGACCTCCTCTTCCAGAGCGGCCCACATGACCAGCGTGCAGGCTCCTGAGACGAGATCGTAGAAGAGGCCGCCGAGAAGTCCAGGCAAAGTGGGGACAACCTTGGTGTCATCGGTCGGCTCCGTCGCATACCCACATAAGTAGCCGCCACGGCCGTCGGGAGCCGCGTACGTCGAGCACGCTACAGATACACGGTGTGCAAACAGCAAGGCCAGGTATCCGGCGAAAGTGAGAAGCGCCCACTCCGCAATCGCATCCCAGTTCGCATCTGCCACCAAAGAGAGAAACACGCCTACCGCCGTCACGTAGAAGGTCATGCTAAGCACGGCGCTTGCCAAGGTGACAGCCGCGCGTACTAACGCGCACAGGTAGCAGGCGAGGATCCACACGCGCTTCACACTTCCTTCCCTCTCGCTCGCCCCAGGAATCGGGTCGCGTAAGGGGTCACACATATGGCACGGGGGCACCCTTACGCGTTTGGCAGGCTGCCGAACTGCGCCGCCTCACCGGGCGAGGGCATAGGGCTGGATCAACACGTCAGCGGGGATGCCGAAGGCATCGTGGAGCTTCCTGATCATCCTCAGGGTGAGCGGCCGCTTGCGGTCCAGGACCTCCTCCACCCGGCGGCCGCCGCCAAGATGCTTCTCCAGCTCGCGGGAAGAGAAGCCGCGGCTTTCCATGTAGTACTGGACCGCATCGATGGGGTCTGGTGGTGGGAGGGGGTGATGCAGCGCCTCGTATGACTCCACCAGAGTCGTCAACACGTCCAGTCTGTCCGCTTCCGGCGTCCCTGGAGGAACATCGATTAGCCGGTCGATCTCTGCGAGAGCGGCTTCATAGTCAGACTCGGTTCGTATCGGCTTGATGTCCATGGCAGACGAGGCACCTCCGCTACGCGGTAGTCGCGTCGATCTGGTCGTACTCGTGGTGTGTCCCGATGAAGCGGATGTAGACAACGCCCTTCTCGTAGCGAACTGCCACCACGAGGCGGTACTGGTTGCCCTTGATCCTGAACACGACGCGGTTGTTCGCCAAGATGCTGGCGTTGCGGTAGGCGTTCCGGATGTCTCCGGGACTCCACCACGCCGCCTTTCTGGCATCGTGGTACCAGGCCCGTAGCGGGCGCTCGGCGTCGGCATGGCGGCTCCAGAACTCGCGCAAGGATCTCAGGGCAACGACGCGCGTGACCCCAATTATAGGGCGCTGCGAGGCAAGGAACAAGGCGCTTGTCCGGGATCGGACCTACACGCTTGACTACGCACGCCCGAGTGAACTGCCAGTCAGAGAAGTTGGGCGCACCCAGTCCACTCAGCCAACGAACGCCAGCGTCAGGGTCGGCGATTCAGCCGTCTGTCGCCCATCCCAGCCCGATGGTTCGCCGCGAACACGGTTACGATGTGGCCTGCTTGCTCGTTGGCCGCTTGCGCTCCGACTTCTTCTTCAGACCGACGGCCTGGGCTTCGTTGGAGTCTCTGCCGTACTGCGCGATGACCTGATCCTTGGCGCTGAGCACAAGCTCGTGGAACTCCCACTCGTTGGTGGTTGCCGTGTCGCGCGCGGCCTCAGCCGCGGCCTGCTTCTGGATCTCGTCGCCCTGCGCCGCAGTCATCGCCGCTTCCGCGCACACGAGGCGTTTGTGTGCGCATCGCGTGCGCTTGGTCGCGCATCGCGTCGCCCGACCTGAACAGAGACTGCGCGGACTATCGCCTCGCTCGCGGCGCGCAACGAGTGCGATGAAGTGCACTGAGACATGCACTCACGGCTCGGCAGGGCTGTGCAGGCGTTCCTCGACTGCCGCTACCAGCCTCCGGAAGCACGCTGTCTCTGCCGCCGAAGCTGCGTCAGATCCCCCAGTGCTCGTTGATCGGCTTCTGGTACTCGCACACGGCGCCCGAGAGCACGTCGTCGTACTTCACGGGCTTGCCGATGGTCGCCGACTCGTAGCACGCTTCGCAGAGGGCTTTGGCGCGCAGCCCTGCCTCACCGTCGACGTCCGGCGGCCGGTTGTTGGCGATGGCGTCGATGAAGTCGCCTACCTCGACGGCGAAGCCGTCGGTCACGCCGTAGGGGAACAGGCGCCCTCGCTCTGCACAGCCGAGGCTCATCAGGTACTCGACCTGGATCTGCTCGCGCGACTTGGTGTTGCCGTCCGCCAGCTTCAGCTCGGCACCGCTCTGGAATGGGTGGAACGGGAACCCGAGGTCGTTGAGCGAGCCGGCGCTGCCGTGGTAGAGGGCGATCCGCACCTCGTGCCCTGGCGCGGAACGGGACCAGCACCAAGTGCCCATCAGCCCGCTCTTGAATCGCATCGTCACGACCCAGGAGTCTTCGACATCCAACGGTAGCGGCTGACCGAGGAACGAGGCCTCGATCAGGGGCGCGTCAAACGTCCGCATCTGGCACGTGACTTCGTCGACGTCGCCGAACACATGCAGCATCATGTCGGTGAAGTGCGCGCCGCTGTCCATGATCATGCCGCCGCCAGTAAGGGTCTTGATCGCGCGCCACTGCATCGCCGGCCTGTCCACCGG
>PEVN01000008.1 GCA_002779825.1 Armatimonadetes bacterium CG06_land_8_20_14_3_00_66_21
GAATCCCGTGGATTCGCAGCCCTTTGAGACCTTCCGGTCAAGCGTTTCGGGGCGGTCGGAGACCTGCCCCGAGCTAAGTACGGTTGTAGTACTAACCAAGGGAGTGGCGGCATACCCAGGCTCTGGCACGCTTTCTCGGCTCACACGAGTCAGGCGCTATACTCCGCGAAGTGGTGCCCGCTCCGCCCCTCCACGCCCTCGTGGCCGTCCGCGCCCCTCACACGACAACGGCCACGAGTCCCTTTGCCTCCACCTCGTCCTTGTCGGCGAGGACCAGCACGGCCGTTCTCTCGATCTGGGCGTCCAACAGGCGGCTCATCTGCTCTCTGTCCGGTGTCGAGAGGAACTCCCCGTGCTCGTCCAGCAGGAACTCGCCGACGGGAAAGACGGCCTTGGAACTCCGGGCAAGAACCGGGACGCGCCACCGGCGCGACCGGTGATCGAAGGTGGGCGCTCCAGGGAGAGTCATCTCGCCAACGTAGTCGTCGAGGTACTCCTGAACCTTTCTCATGACTGAGGTTTCCATAGGACAACACCTCTACCTTCGTGGCGGCTGAACCAGGCGCCCTCGAACCTCTTCCAGTGTGCCGATGTCTCCGGCTGTCCCGCCGGATCGTGGAAGAGGTCGCCGGCTACTTGCTCCGACGACAGCCCGCGTCACGACGCACTTCGCCGTCCCGAAGTCCAGTCCAACGGTCAGAGGCACAGGTCACCGGCTCCTTACCACAGATTGGAGTCATCGCCCCGATTCCGATGGCGAGACGCCAAGTCGGCGGCATTGTAGGACCCCTGCCGCTGGCTGTCAACTCACCCGGCAGTGTGCCGTGCGAACCGGGTCCTGTGCGTTGACGGCGGGCAGGTGCGCTGCTATACTCCCCTAAGCCGGGGCCGGGCCGGTCGGGGTGGTTCTGGTGGGGGGCGGAGGCGACGTGTTTTACTCGCGAACGCCGGAGTTGGATTGGGAGACCGATGTCTACGCTGAAGCTTAGAGTGGTGATTGTCTGTGTGGTGGCGGGTGCCGCGAGCGGCGGTGTCGCGGCGCTTTCGTGGTTTCGCGCTTGGCCGGGTGCGCTGTTCGCTGTCTGTGGTGCCGTGATCGGCCTCTTGGGCGGCTTTGTTGTCGCCGGCACCATCGCGGGCCGGATCGCCAGCGTCCGCAAGGCGTTCGACTGGTGGCAGCGCTCGGGGTACGAGAAGCCCATTGAGTTCAAGCAGGGCGATGAGTTCGACGTCTTGCAGGATCCCATGGCGGAAGTCGGCGCCGCGCTGCGTGACGTCAAGTCCGCGGCTGTGCAGGAAGCAAAGCGCGTGCAGACGCTGGTGGAGCTGAACTCGTCGCTCGCCACCACGCTCAACCCGCCCGAGGTCCATGACCGCCTCCTGAAGGGGAGCCTGGCGCTGGCTGGCGCCCGCGGCGGTGTGCTCTACTTACCCGACCCCAAGGACCCGCGGGCCTTGGTTGTGCGGAGGATGCGCGGTGAGAGCGGCAACCGGCGGTTGGGCATGCGGACCGCAGTGGGGGAGGGAGCCGTCGGCTCCTGCGCCGAGCAGCGGAGGGTCGTCATCGTGCGCCCTGGCATCCCGGACCACCTGGCCAACCGGCTGGGAACCAGCACCGACGAGAAGAACGCGCTCTACATTCCGCTTACCACCCAGAACGACCTCATCGGCGTGATCGAGCTGATCGGGAGGCTCAATGAGGAAGAGGGATTCACGCAATCCGAGGGCGCCTTCCTTCAAGCGCTGTGCGCGTCGGGCACCGTGGTCATTCAGAACGCTCTCCTGAACCGAGAGCTGACCTCGGCGTTCCTGCAGACCGTGCGGGCCCTTGCCCACGCGGTTGACGCGAAGGACGCCTACACGCAGTTCCACTCCAACCGGGTCGCCGACTATGCGGTGTCGATGGGTCGGGAGTTGAAGCTCAAACCCAAGGTCCTGGACGCGCTGCAGTTCAGCGCGACGCTGCACGACATCGGCAAGATCGCCATCAGCGAGGACATTCTGAACAAGCCCGGCCGTCTAAGCGACGCCGAGTTCGAGATCATGAAGAGCCATGCAGAGCGCGGCGCGGTCATTCTGACGCCGGTGCATTTCCCCTGGGAGGTCCTCCCGGTGGTGAGGCAACACCACGAGCGCTGGGACGGGAGAGGTTACCCTGGCGGGCTCAGCGGGAGCGCCATCCACCTGCACGCCCGCATGGTGTCCCTCTGTGATACCTTCGACGCCATGACCACCAACCGCCCCTACCGCCCGGGTATGCCGGTCGAGAACGCGTTGCAGGAGATCCGCCGGTGTCGCGGTAGCCAGTTCGACCCCGACCTGGTGCCGATCTTCTTGGCGGCGTTCGAGGCGGAGGGCGAGACCATCATGAAGCGCTACGACAGTCAGCCTTTCGGCCACGCGCTTGCGCTGGCCGCCGGTGCCGGTGGCGGCAACGGTAACGGTGGTCGCGCCTCCGGCTGAACCGGCACCGCGCTCTTGGGTAGCGCTACCCGCCGGCCACACCCGCTACCAGCCGTCGCCCGGTCTCCTCGCACTTGCCGCGGATTCTGTCCACGTCCAGTTGGGCGGCTTGTCTGTTCCGAACCACGACCTTGCCGTCCACGATGACTGTGTGTGCGTCGGCGCCGTTGGCGCTGTACACGAGGTGGGACACGACCTCGTGGGTGGGGGTGAGGTGTGGGCGGGTGAAGTCCCACAGGACCACGTCGGCGCGGCGTCCCGGAGTGAGCTGGCCGATTTCGTCGCCGAGCCCCAGCGCTTCGGCTGAACCGCGGGTGGCCAGGGCGAGTGCCGCGCAGGCGGGAAGCGCGGTTGGGTCGCCGGTTGCCACCTTCTGAAGCAGGGCGGCGAGCCGCATCTCTTCCACCATGTCGAGGTTGTTGTTGCTGCACGCGCCGTCGGTGCCAAGGGCCACGGTGACGCCGCGGGTCAGCATCTTCGTGACGGGGGCGACGCCGCTGGCCAGCTTCATGTTGCTGGTGGGGCAGTGGCACACGCCGACGCGGTGCGCGGCCAGCAGACCGATCTCTTCGTCGTCCACCTTCACGCAGTGTGCGGCCACCACGGGCACGTCCAGCAGGCCGAGCTGCTCCAGCGCTCGGACCGGCGTCGCCCCGAACAGCGCGCGAACGTCCCGCACCTCGGTGTCGGTTTCCGCGACGTGGGTGTGTACCGCAAGGCCCAGTTCTCCCGCCGCGTCGCGCACCCGCTTCAGCAGCGGCAGTGGCGTCGTGTAGAGCGCGTGCGGGCCCAGCATCGTCCGGATGCGGCCGTTTGCGGCGCCATTCCATTCGCGGCAGAAGTCGATGGCACGCTCCAGCCGTTCGGGTGCGCCCGGCAGAATGCCAAGCAGGGCCCCGGCTAGACAGGCACGGATGCCGGAGTCCAGCACGGCGCGCCCTCCCGCCTCGAAGAAGTGGTACTGGTCATTGAACGTGGTCGTCCCGCTGAGCAGCATCTCCAGCGCACCCAGCAGCGTCCCCCAGTACACGTCCTCCTCGACCACCCCCCGCTCCGCCGGCCAGATCTTCTCCTGCAGCCACGGCTCCAACGCCATGTCATCGGCGAATCCGCGCAGCAGCGTCATCGCGCAGTGGGTGTGGGCATTGATGAGCCCCGGCGTGACAACCCTCCCGCAGCCGTCGAGTTCCGTCGCGCCGGAGAGCCCGTCCCGCGAAGGGCCCACCTCCACCAAGTCCCGTCCATTGATCCCGACGAAGCCGTCTCGGATGCACTCGCGATCGTCGTTCATCGTGATGACGGTGGCGTGGTTGATGAGGATGTCGAACGCTCGGGGCTCCTCGGGACAGGGCGCTGATCGCAGAGACGCAGAGACGCCAAGGCGCAGAGAACGGGCTGGGGGCTGCTCTCTCAGCGGAAGTCTGCCAGCGACTCCGCGAAGTCAGGCTGCGCGACGCCGCGGTCGGTGACGATGGCGGTGATCAGTGCTGCGGGGGTCACGTCGAAGGCCGGGTTGTAGACTTGGGCGGCGTCGGGGACCATCTGGCGGCCTCCAATGACGCGGACCTCGGCTTCGTCGCG
>PEVN01000413.1 GCA_002779825.1 Armatimonadetes bacterium CG06_land_8_20_14_3_00_66_21
CATGGGGCATCAGCTCTCCTGGGGCGCTCTTTCGAGGCGCTCTCGGCGTTTCCTGCGTGTCGAGGCGTTCGCCGACGCCCTGGACACAACCGACCGAGTCCTGTTCGTCGAACCTGTCTCCCGCGAGGATCCCGGACTCTCCCCATGAACGCACGCCAACGCTTCCAGGCAACAGCCGCTTTCGAGCCGGTAGACCGCACCTACCTGCTGCCGCCATGGCTGTGGGGCGCGACGCTGGAGCGCTGGCAGCGGGAGGGGCTTCCTGCCGACACCGACCTCGTGGAGCACTTTGGCACCGACCGGATGGACGGCGCGCCGGTGCACATGCAGGGACCGTATGGGCCGCACCTACTGCCGCCGCTGGCACGCGTGGTCCTCGAGGAGCGTGACGGCTACCGGATTGTCCGGGACGAAGAGGGCAACGGCGTCCACACGATCATCGTCGACAGCGACGGCAACAATGACGTGCTGATCCCCCTGTGGCTCGAAGCCGGCGTGACGGGGCTACGGCCCTTCGAGGTGGCGGCGAGCAGCGACCCGGTCGCCGCTCGGAAGGAGTACGGGAAGGACCTGCTCATCCAGGGCGGTCTCGACAAGCGCGCCCTGGCGCGCGGCAAGGAAGCCATTGACCGCGAAGTGCTGTCCAAGGTGCCGTGGCTCTGCCTGCAGGGAGGCTACTTCCCGCAGGTGGATCACCTGGTCCCGCCGGACGTGTCGCTGGAGGACTACACCCACTATGCAGCGCTGCTGTGCGCGGTGGCAGAAGACCCGGAGCGACACCTGCACGAGGCCCGCCGGCAGGGCTGCTGGCCGGACTGACCGGGTGAGGGAGCTGCGAAGGACACGGAGGAGGACGATGATCGAGAGGAAGACACTGTGATGGAAGGGAAACTCGGCTGCGCGATTGTCGGCTACGGGCCGGTGTTCAACTGGGGGTGGATGCACACGCGCTGGATGCAGGCGGTCCCGGAGCTGGAAGTGATCGCGCTCTGCGACCGTGACCCGGGGTGCGCGGCGAAGGCCAAGCGGGACTTCCCCGAGACGGCCGTGTATACCGACCTGGGCGAGCTGCTGCGCCGCGACGATATCGACCTGGTGACGGTGGTGACGCCCCACAACACGCATGCCGCCATAGTCGCTCAGTGCCTGAACGCGGGCAAGCATACGTGTGTGGAGAAGCCGATGTGCCTCTCTATCGCCAAAGCGACCCAGATGATCGAAGCGACCGAGCGTGCCGGCAAGTCGCTGTCGGTGTTCCACAATTGCCGCCACGACGGCAACGGCGGGCGCTCAAGGAAGTGGTGGGCAGCGGGCAACTCGGCGAGGTGTTCCACATTGAGGTCACGACCTGGGGCTACGACGGCGGCTCCTACTGCGGCCGCCCCGACGAGCCGTGGCGCGCACGCAAGGAGGTCTCCGGCGGCGCCCTGTACGACTGGGGCGCCCACGCCATCGACTGGGTGCTGTCGCTGGTGCCCAGCCGCATGACCCAGGTGACGGGCTTCTTCCACAAGTTCAGGGAGGCGCCCTCCAACGAAGACCAGACGTGCGCGCTGACCGCCTTTGCGTAGTTGACGATGTTCTGGGGAATGCGATTGGGCATTTCCTCTCCTCCTTCGGGAGCTTTGCGGGTGATGCGGAACGGATGTTTGCAGGGGATTGCCAGCTTCGGGTGCCCGGCCCCGACAGGGCGGTGCTCGGTCAGAGGACCCCGGCGCCCCCCGAGCGAACAGGTTTGTTCGGCCGGAGGACGACCCCGTTCGGCCAGCGGAGACCCATGTTCGGCGCCAGGAGGCGGCCAAGCGGGTGTGAGGGAGGGACATGCGGGGACCGAAGAAAGCACGTTGTCGCTGGCTCACACGCGTCCTGGGACCTGCCGCCTTGTCAACGCTCGCGAGTACATTGCAGGCCGGTTTCCGTGTCAACGGGGCGAAGACACCGGGGTCGTAGCTCGACACCGGGATCGTAGGACCATTCAGCAATCCTGTGCTGGGTCGATTGGTGATTGCGGATATGACCCCGGTGTCGCGGACCTGCGAGGTCTCGCCTGCCGTGACCGACCACCGCTATTCGGAAGTGGCGCCGAGCAGGACCACTTTCAACTGCACCCCTGCTGCCGAGTTCCCTGTCTCCGGGAACTGGAAGAAGCCAACCTCGACATCCTGCAGAGGCGTCACGCGCTTGACGGCTGAACCATCCAGGTCGCAAGTGTAGATATAGTGGTCCGCCTCATCTTCCTCCTTCCCCGACCAGCGCAGGCTGCTGAAGGCGAGCTTCCCCTCGCTCGGGTTCACCACCGCGTCATGAATGGTCAGAGCCTCGCCATTCGCGAGGTCCGGGTCGTGCAAGAACGGGAGGTCGAAGCGGGTCTGGCTTCTGTGGTCAACGTCAACAACGCACGGCTTGTTCTGACTCCAGACGAGCAGACGATGCCCACCGGAGAACCAACTGAGACGCTGAGGTTGGTCCAGTCCCCCCACAATCATCTCCGGCGCACCGCTCTCCGCGTGGACCTTCCCAGGCTTGACGCGCCACAGCTCCCACCTCGAACTCCCCTGCGGTTCGTTCGGGTCCTGATGGACATAGTAAACGTCCGCCCCATCGGGGCTGAATAGGGGCGAGGCATCGCATCCTTCGGTTCGCGCCACCCACCACTGGTCCCGCGAACTGCTCAGACTCCCGTGGACCGTGACGCCCAACAGGTCCATGTCACCAGAGGAACGCCGCGCACACATCACGATGCACGTGCCGCTGGGGTTCCAAGCAGGTTGGTCACCCCGGCGGGTAGCCGTCGTGTGCTTGCGTAGGACCCCGGAGCTGAGGTCCAGATCGTAGACCATCCCGAGAACATTCACTGCCACGTTCCGCCTCAACGCGCACCAGGACAGGTAACATGGAGCCCAGGTCTTGATGGGAGCAGTCAAGCGGGCCAACCGCCCTCCTTCGAGCACCATCAGTGAGGTCACCCGTGGCCTTTCCTGTCCTTCCGCGACAGGGGGAAGCCCGCCTAGACGCGTCGAGGTGAACAGGAGGCGCCTCCCGTCCGGGGACCAGCAGGGGAAGCGGTCCACGAAACCGATCCGCTGAGGGCGCGGCTGTCGCACCTTCCTTGTCTCCTCTGCGGCACGCGCCACCCACTGCGGATCATCGGTGCCCCCGCCGAACAGCACTCCCCCGGGCGGGACCTTGCCTGTGTGCGCATCCACCCACACGATGGTCTCCGCTGCCTCGTAGCTTGGCTCGCCTCCGACGAAGCCCTTGCGGAGGCCGCGGAACGCGATCTCCCAGACCAGGACCTGTTGGTCCGATCGCAAGTTGTAGCGTTCCACGAATTCCACAGCCAAAGTGGCTGCGTAAGCAGGCGCATCGCCCTCCAAGTCGATCACCTTCCGGGCAATCTCAACGGCCTCGTCCTTGGGGACCGTGGGCACGGTTGAGGTCCTCACCGGATGGTACTGAGCCAGGAACGTACGCAACTCCCCGCTGTCCGCTGCCAGCTCAACCCTCACATGCCCTGGCATCCGTATGCTGTTGGCCACCTTCACCCATTGGAAGACATACTCCTTTCCGGCGACGTCGTGGTCCAGCAATCGGCCCTCGCGCAGGATGTACTCGCCTTTCCCGGCTGGCGGCCCCCACCGAAGCCACAACTCCGCCTTCCTCTGAGCCTCCTGCAAGGTGATCCCGACCTCCACCACGTCTCTGTCTGCGGAAGCGTAATACCTGGCGATGTAGCCGCTGCCTGCCTCGATTGCCCAGTCGTCAACCCCCGGAGCGAGCACTTTGTAGACCTGCTGTCCTCTCAGCCAAAGGGACGGAATCGGTCCTTCGACCTGAAGCGAGGATGCCGGTCGCCCCGAGAACTCCGAGGCGATGCTGAGCACTCTCGCTGACGACAGAGGGCCGGCAGAGAGCAAGACGCCTGCGCTGGCTGCGACGGCCAGGAAGGCGCAGAACAGCAAGCGGAGTCTTCGCATGGTCTGATGCAGCATCGTTTGGCAGGCTCCTTTCATCTGGCTGGGGGCACCAGATACCCATTGCTGCCTACAACAGCGTAAGTACCGTAGCCTCCCTCGTTGTTGACGCGCTGTGCCGCATAGGCCAACGCCGCCTCCAAACCGAGTGCCCCAGGTATCAGGTGGTCGTCATCCGGATCTCTGCGTCCCACGCACATGGCCTCAGAGAGATTGTAGGCCCACGTCCGTTCCAGGCCCGTGGGGGAACCATCGAAACTCAGCAGGCCAGTGTATGCCGCACATGCCGTCGCCCCTTGGGTGACCGTCTGCTGCATGATATTGCCCCAGCCGCCAGGAACGCCGTCTAGAGCCGTATGACAGGCTGCCCAGATCACGACCCGGCGCCAACTAAGTTCGTAGTCCTCCACGAATGCTCCGGCCATGCCCCCTAAGCCTGCTGGTCGGACAGCGTAGATTGCGCCCCCCGATGTCGAAACCATTCCAGCGTTTCCATGCCCGCCAAAGTACATCACCCGGTCTCCAGGTAACGCCCCCGGGATCACGGGATCAGGCGGGTTCCGGGAGCCCAAGACGAACCCCGCCGACTGGGCCCGGTTTGCCCTGGCGAGGTAGCCTGCTCTCCTCAGGAAGTTGCGCGCAATCGTGTCCGTGCGGTTGTTGTCCGCAGTCGCAGTCGTGTCGTATCAGTCTGCACGGTATACTGAGGTCCTCTTGTTGACTGCCAACATCCGCTTCGGGCAGTGGTCGCGATAGTCGGCCCCATGCGCGTCGGCGCCCCGGAACACCGCGATGTAGGTGCCCACGGGGTCTTCATCCGCAAGCGCACATAGCGTGTTGCCCAAGTGCGGCGCGTTCACCGTTCCGGGCAACCCCTGTGAGCCTGGATGCGTCCTCAAGGCCAGGGCAGGATCCCGCAGGTCGATATGAAACTCCGTGGCGTCGGTGTTATCCTGGAGGTAGTAGTCGGCCATGGCGCACAACTGGTCGTTCTCATCCATCTCGAAGTACAGCTCATGCCCCTTCTTGGGTGTCCCCTCCGCGTCCATCACCCCCGGCATCGTCGCCGGGATCTTCAGCTTGTACGGCGACT
>PEVN01000213.1:0-5252 GCA_002779825.1 Armatimonadetes bacterium CG06_land_8_20_14_3_00_66_21
CGGCGAGTTCTTGAGGGGGTACTACGAGGCCTGGATTGTGGCGGAACAGCGGCGATTTGCCGAG
This sequence comes from Armatimonadetes bacterium CG06_land_8_20_14_3_00_66_21, assembly GCA_002779825.1. Lineage (GTDB taxonomy): Bacteria > Armatimonadota > Abditibacteriia > CG2-30-66-41 > CG2-30-66-41 > CG2-30-66-41. The sequence continues at coordinate 65 of PEVN01000213.1, forward strand.
CTGTTCCACGAGGCGCTGACGGGGCTGACGACGATCCTCGAAGGGCAGGGGGAGCGACCCCGAGCGCTGGAGTTCGCGGTGCGGGGGGTGGAGGCAGATCCGCTCCGGGAGGAGTCTCACCGGGAGGTCATCCGGCTACAGCTTGCGGCCGGGCACCCACAGCAGGCGGTCCAGCAGTTCCGGACGCTGGAGAATGTCCTGTCGAAGGAGCTTCACGCCGCGCCGGCCCAGGAGACGCGAGCGCTCGTCGCGCCGCTGCTGGGCGCGGCCGCCGACCGGCTCAGTCGGCCGCGCGTGGCGGTCAGCGCCAGCGAGCCGGGCCAGGAGCTAGCCCGGGCCGTGCCGTTCCCGAGTGGCACCTACGCAGTGCTCCTTGCCGAGCCCGTCGGCGAGTCGGTTCCCGACAGCGACTGGCGCAGCGTCGCCCAGGCACTGCGACGCGCGGCGCGGCAGCGGGGTGCGGTGGCGACCAGCGAGAGCGACCGGGCGGTGGCGGTATTCCCCTTCGTCGAATCGGCGCTTGCCTGCGCCACTGCCCGCCGGCCGGCTGAACCGGCGACGGACGCGCTCACGCTCCGGATGGCTGTTGACCTCGGCAGGTTGGAGGTGCGGGCAGCCCGGCTGACCGGTCCCGTGCTGAAGCATGCGATGCATCTGCTCCGCGCGGCGAAACCCGGCGAGGTGGTCTGTTCGGCCAGCGCGGCGGCGCTGGCGACGCTGGCGCCCGAGCCGGCGTGCAATTTGGTGGATCGCGGTCTCTGTCAGTTGGCGCGTGAGGCTGCGCCCGAGCGAGTGTTTCGGCTCGAACGCGGCGACCCGTCGCCTGCCGACGAGCGGCCGCGGGCCGCCGCGGCCCCTTCGGCCCCGAGCGTCCCCGCGCCGTTGACGCGATTCTTCGGTCGCGGCCCGGAGTTGACCCGCCTGCGCAAGCTGCTCACTACGGGATCCACCCGCCTCGTGACGCTCCTGGGACCGTCGGGCCTCGGCAAAACGCGCTTGGCGACGGAACTCGCCAACCGAGTTGGCGAGGCGTTGGCGGGAGCGGTCTGGTTTGTGCCGCTGGCTACGGTCGAAGCCGCGGAACGGTTGGCAGATGCCGTGTTGCGGGCGGTGCACGACGGCCCCGGCGCAGCCGGTGCAGAACCGCTGCGGCAACTGGTCGAGGCGTTTGGACGACGCCCCGGGTTGCTGATCTTGGACAACTACGAGCACCTGCTGCCCGAGGGCGGCGACTTCCTCGAAGCGCTGCTGATCCGCACCACGGACCTGCGCTGCCTGATCACCTCCCGGCGGCGGATCGGGCTGCGCGGCGAGCGGGAGTTCGCCCTGCAGCCGCTGCCGACGCCGGGCAGTGCCGCCACCCGCGCCCAGTTGCTGCGCTGCCCCAGTGTTCAGTTGTTCACGGATCGGGTGCAGGCCCTCTCACCGGCCTTCCAGGTGACGGCCGCCAACGCCGCCACGGTGGCGGAACTGTGTACCGGTCTGGAGGGCATCCCCCTGTCGCTGGAATTAGCCGCGGCCCGCAGCGGCTGCTTGACGCTGACGGAGATGCTTCAGTCGCTGTCGCGTCGGTTCGACCTGCTGGTCACCCAGGACAACTACCGGGCCGCGCGCCACAGGTCCGTGCGGGCGGCTGTTGAAAGCAGCCTGGCCTCGCTGACGCCAGAGCTGCGGCGGTTCTTCGCGAAGCTGTCGGTCTTCCGGGGCGGGTGGACGTTGGACGCGGCCGAGGAGGTCTGCGGGGAGCCTCTGGCCGGAGACCGGCTGGCCGAGCTGCGAGACGTGTCGCTCGTAGAGGCCGACACCAGCGGTGCGCAGACGCGGTTCAGCATGTTGGAGACGTTGCGCGAGCTGGCAGCCGAGCAGTTGCCCGCCAGCGAACGGCTCGCGCGCCGCCACGCGGATTACTATGTCGCCCTGGCGGAACGGGCGGACTTGGCAGTGGACGGACCCGAACAGGAGGCGTGGATGGACCGGCTCGAAGTGGAGCTGCCCAACCTCCGGGCCGCGCTGGCGTGGGCGTTGGCCAACCGACCGACCCAGGCACTGCAATTGGCGGTGACGCTCGGGCAGTTCTGGGAAGTGCATGGTCACCGGTCCGAAGGGCGCGAGGCGGTCTGCGCCGTGCTGGCGCGCGCCCCGCGCACGTCGGCTTCGCTCCGCGCCCGCGGCGAGGGGCTGGCGGGCTGGCTGAGCTACCTGCTCGGTGACGATGAGCGCGCCCGGCCGTTGCTCGAGGCCGCGCTGAAGCGGAGCACGCGGATCGACGATTGGGCGTGCGCCTCCCGCGTCCACTACGCGCTGGGCCACTTTGCTCTGGCGCACGAACGGCTGGACGAGTCCCGACACCACTACGAGCAGTGCCTGGCGCTTCGCCGCGCCGCCGGCAACGAAGTCGGCGCCTCCGCCGCCTTGGAGGGGTTGGGCGACGTAGCCGCCGCCAACCACGACTACGACGCGGCCCGCAGGCTGATTGAGGAGAGCCTGCAGATCAACCGGCGGTACGGCAGCGCTCGCGCCATCGCTCTGGGGTTGCACCGACTCGCGGTTCTCGACGCGGAACAAGGCGAGCTGGACTCAGCAGAACGCGCCTTCCAGGAGACTCTGACGTTGTTCCGCCAAGCCGGCGACCGCACCTCGGCCGCCGGAGCGACCGGCGAACTGGCCCAGTTGGCGCTGCGTCGCGGCGATCCCGCCACCGCCCGGGCCCGGCTCCGGGAGTCGCTGACCGAGATGCGCGAACTGGGGTCCGCGCGCGGAACTGCCGGTGGGCTGTTCCTGCTGGGGCAGGCGGCGGCCGCCGAGGGCGACCACCGGGGAGCCGTCGCTGCGTTCGAGGAATGCGCCGCGATCCGCCACACCATTGGCGAGCACTCAGGGATGGCTGCCGCCCTCGAGGAGTTGGCGCAGGTGCAGCGCCGGTCGGGTCACTTGCCGCAAGCCGTCCGCCACTACGCCGCCGCCGCCGTGCTGCGGCAGGCAACGACGCCGGACGAGACGCCGCCGTCAGTCTCCGAGTCGGTCGCGGATCTGCAGGGAGCGTTGGGCACCGAAGCGTTCGGCCGCGCCTGGGACGAAGGGCTCGCCCACGGCAAGCGCCTGCTGGAGTCCTCGTAGGATAAAGCTCCAGCTTTGTCCGGCAGCCTTCCCGGTCCTGTCCGTCCTTGCCGTCCTGTCCGTCCTTGCCGTCCTGTTCGTCCTTCTGCCCTCCCAACGGCCAAGGACCAACAGGACGGCAAGGACGAACAGGACACGCCACCGCCCTGTTCCCGCCCCTCGACTGCCCCCTGCCCCCGAAAATCTTTTCGCCCTTGTGGGAGTTCTGTGGGAGTAGCGTGTTATGCTCTCTCGCATGATTCGCAGTCTGGCGGGAACTTCGACCGACAGCCGACCGGGCTTTGACCCGGCCGCGACGGGCATTGAGGCGCCGGCGGGCTCAAACCAGCCAGCCTTCCTCCCCACGGAGAGTGGCGAGGAAAGGACCACAGGAGGTGAGGTCACGGTAACGTGAACGTCCGGGAAGCACTCCCGGAAGGGCAGCAAGCAGTCTGTAGGCGAGGCGGTCTCGCCGAATACTGAACCAGAAGGAAGATGATTGTAGATGAGATCGAAAACACCAGCGACCTTGGCATGGCAGGTCTGCGCGCTCGTGCTCGCATTCGGAGTCCTATCTGGCACGGGCATGACCGAAGCCTGGGCAGTTAGCGTCAATTACGCCGATCCCAGCTTTGGCTTCGACAACCAGAGCTCGGTCGACGTCACCTTCTACGGGAGCGGCTTCCACGACGGGATGACCGTGAAGCTCGACAAGCACTGGCACCATGGGTCCCACGCGACGCTCTGGCCGCTCAGCGGCGTGCACGTCGTGAGCGACAGTGAGCTGCGGGTCAGCTTCAACCTCTCGGGTGCCTACCTCGCCAACTACACCCTCTGGGTTGACGATGCGTGGCGCAACAACGGCTTCGAAGTCCGTGACGCCGACGGCCTGTGGGTCTCGTCCATCTCCCCGAACAGGGGCGCGACCAACCGGCCCCCGGTAGCCACCACCATCACGGGGAACACCTTCCAGAGCGGGTCGAGGCCGATGCTGCAGAAGCAAATCGTCAACAACGACAAGGGCGTGCAGTGGTACACGATCTACCCGACCAGCACGACCTTCGTGAGCAGCACCGAGCTCCAGGCGACGTTTGACCTGGCCGGCCAGCCAACGGGGTACTGGGACGTCGTCGTCAAGCAGCCGAACGGCACCCACTACTCTCTGACTTCGGCGTTCGAGGTCGTCGTAGCACCGACTCCCCCCGACACGACGCCGCCGACCATCATTCCACCCGCCGACGTGACCGCCGAACAGGCGAACCGAGACGGGACGGCGGTCAGCCTCGGCAGCCCCCAAGTCTCTGACGACAGGGATCCGAACCCGACCGTCACGAACGACGCCCCAGCGGTCTTCCCCCTCGGCTTCACCACCGTCACCTGGACGGCGACGGACGCCGCGGGCAATACCGCCACGGCCACCCAGGTGGTAACCATCGTCGACACGACCCCACCGACGCTGACCCTGCCCGGGAACATCACCGGCGTGGAGCAGACCTGCGCCGGAGGCACCTATGTGGACTTCGCAGCGACAGCGACGGACCTCTGCGACGCCGCGCCGGCGGTGGTGTGCGTGCCGCCCTCCGGTACCGAGTTCCCGCTGGGAACGACGATGGTAACGGTGACGGCGACAGACATCTCAGCCAACGTCGCCACGGGAACCTTCACCGTCACCGTGGTGGACACCTCAGCGCCGCAGTTCACCGCTCCGCCGGACGTGACCGCCGAGCAGACCAGCCGTGACGGCACGCCGGTGGAATTGGGCGCGCCGACGGCAGCCGACGCCTGCGACGCCAGCCCGACCGTCACCAACGACGCCCCGGCGGTGTTCCCGCTGGGAACGACGATTGTGACGTGGACGGTGAAGGACGCCTCCGGCAACGTGGCGACCACGACGCAGAAGGTGACCATCGTAGACACGACCAAGCCCGAGTTGACCGTCCCCGCCGCCGTGACGACAGAACAGACGAACCACGACGGCACGCCGGTCGAGATCGGCGCAGCTACGGCGACCGACATCTGCGACGCCGACGTGGCGATCACCAACGACGCGCCCGCGGTGTTCCCGCTTGGCGAGACGGTTGTCACCTGGACC
>PEVN01000213.1:5311-5393 GCA_002779825.1 Armatimonadetes bacterium CG06_land_8_20_14_3_00_66_21
CCATCATAGACACAACCAAGCCCACGCTGACCGTCCCCGCCAACGTGGGCGCGGAACAGACGAACCACGACGGCACGCCGGT
>PEVN01000400.1 GCA_002779825.1 Armatimonadetes bacterium CG06_land_8_20_14_3_00_66_21
TTGACCGGAAGGTCTCAAAGGGCTGCGAATCCACGGGATTCGAGGAGACCTGTCGGTCCGGGGAGCGGCGGGGTCAGGAGACCCTCGCCGAGCACAGACGTGATGAGCCGCCCCAACCCGCCACCGCCAATCAGCGAGGAGACGGAACGGGCCCTGTTGGCAGTGGTCCGCCGGGCGGCGGAAGAGCTGGCGTAGCTCCCTAGCCGCGCGCGGCCTGTTGGCGCCCGCACTGGAGACAAACCATGCCCCTCAACGAGATCTACCTCCTGCACCACACCCACCTCGATGTCGGCTACACCGACCCACAGTGGGTGCTGTATGACAAGCATGTCGAGTACCTCAACCGGGCGCTCGACTACTGCCGCCGCACCGACGACTACCCCGACGACGCCCGGTTTCGCTGGATCAGCGAGTTCAGTTGGCCGGTGGTGCGCTTCCTGGAGCAGTGCCCGGATCGCGCGAATGAACTGGTCGCCCGACTGCGCGAGGGGCGTGTCGAGCTGTGCGGGCTGTTTCTCGACCCGACCGACTTGTACGACCGGCGCAGCCTCGAAGTGTCGCTACAACCTGCGCTGGAGCTCGCCAGGCGCGAGGGGTTCAAACTGACGACCGCCATGACCACCGACATTGCTGGGCAGGGCTGGGGGCTGGCGGACATACTCGTCGAGCAAGGGTTGCCCTACCTGAGCGTGTCTCCCAACTCCATGGTCAGCAAACCTGTCCAAGTCGAGCGGCCGTTCTACTGGGTCGGTCCGCAAGGCAATCGGGTGCTCGTTTGGCTCACCGACTGGCGCAAGGGCTGGTATGGCGAGGGGCACGTCCTTGGCTTCCGGCAGGGCTTCGACGTCATGCGGCAGAACGTGCTCGCCTATATCGCGCTGCTGGACTCCGAGGGGTACCCGTGGGACGCGCTCGCCCTGCACTTCGCCGCCGACAACTACCCGCCCAGCGAGGAGCTGCCGGACTTGGTCCGTCGGTGGAACGAGCAGGACGACCTGCCCCGCATGCGGATCGCCACCAATCGTGAGTTCTTCGAGCGCATGGTGACGCTGCACGGCGACGAGTTCCCGTCCCATCGTGCTGCCTGGCCGGACTGGTGGGCGGAAGGGCTGGGGTCGGCCGCCTACGAGACGGCGCTGTCGCGCGAGACGCATTGCCGACTCGCGCGAATCGAGTCCCTGCAGCGGCAAGTGGGCGACACCCGCGACCTCTGGTCCGGCTGGGAAGACCTGCTGTTCTTCGATGAGCACACCTGGGGCTGCCAGAGCATGGCGCTGAACCCGCACTCGTTCGAGGCCCGCGCCATGTGGGCGCACAAGTCGAGCTACCTCTATCGCGCTTACGACGGCGCCCGACGTGTGGAGCGGGAGTTGGCTGCAAGGCTTGCTGCCGTGCGGGCGCAACCAGACAGCGCGGCTGCGGACCACCGCGACGCCACCGTGCGCGGACCTGCCGTCGGCACCCAACTGGCGACTCTGTACAACCCGAGCGAGCAGCAATACGCGGGGCCGGTTGCCCTTCCCGGTCTGGTGGCCGACGCGGGTAGCCTGCTGGCGCCGGGCGGGCCGCCGGCGCCCGTGCAGCGTTCGCTGCCGACGCCGCTAGCGGAAGGCGTCGCGTGGACGGTCGCGTCGCTGTCGCCCGGCGAGATGAGGGCGCTGCACGCTGGCGACGCCATGGACGAGCCTGTCGAGCCTCCCGCCCCAGCCCCACTGGTCCTGGAGAACGAGTTCTACCGCTTGGAGTTCGCCGACAACGGTTGGCTGGCTTCGTTCATCGACACCGGGAGCGGCGAGCAACTCCTGGATGCTCGCGCACCGTGGGGCTTCGCCGAGACCATACATGAGCGTATCACCGGTAACCAGGACCGCGAGGCGGTCTGGGAGCGCGGCTACACCGAGATCCCTTACGGCAAGCGCCGTACCGACGCGCCGTTCCGTCGCGAGGGCGCGTTGCCGGGAGCCGAGATCGTGCACTGCGAGCGCGGGCCGGTTTTCGCCAGTCTCACCTGGCGTAGCGAGTTGCCATACGTGCGGCGACTGGAAACGGAAGTTCGGCTGTGGCACGGTCTCAAGCGCGTCGACGTCGAGGTCCGCCTGGACAAGCAACCGTGCGAAGCCTACGAGAGCCTGTACGTGGCGTTCCCGTTTGCGCTCGACGAGCCGCGGGCATTCATCCACAGTTGCGGGGCCACATTCGAGGCCGAACGGGAGCAGCTCCCCGGCACCTGCCGCGACTACTACGGTGTCGAACACTTCGCCGCCTTCCAGGGCCGCTCGGGCTGGGCGGTCGTCTGCCCTGTAGACGCCCCGCTGGTCCAACTTGGCGACTTGACATTCGGCCGGTGGGCGGACCACCTCGCCCTCAACCGCGCCTGCCTCTATTCCTGGCTCACCAACAACTTCTGGTACACCAACTACCCCGGGTACCAACTCGGCCGACTGCGTTTCCGGTTCGCGCTGGCGACCGGAACGGGAGACCTCGATCGCTCGGCCGCCGAGTCGTTTGGGCGAGGCGCCCGCGTCGGGCTGGTGGTGTCGCCGTAGCGGCTGCCGGAGGGGGCTCGGATGTCTGCCACCCTCGCGTGCGAGGATCGAGGCGGCGAACCTGAGTGACGAACCGGAGACCGGAATTGACCGAGGAACTCCTGCCGAAGCATGGTGGCTACCGGAAGCTGAAGAGCTTCCAGGTGGCGCGGCTGGTGTATGACGTGACTGTCCGGTTCTGCGAACACTATGTGGACCGGCGCAGCCGGACCGGCGATCAGATGGTGCAGGCGGCCCGCTCGGGGGTGCAGAACACCGCCGAGGGCAGCCAGGCCAGCGGGACGTCGAGGAAGATGGAGTCGGAGTTGACCAACGTGGCGCGGGCCAGCCTGGAGGAACTGAAGCTGGACTACGAAGACTTCCTGCGGCAGAACGGGCTGGCGCAGTGGGAGCGCAACGACCCAAGGAGGCAGGCACTGATTGACCGGCGGCCGGCCGACACGCAGGACGTGGCTCGATGGACCGAGGACGTGCATGAGGGGCGGGTGCATTGTGGACAGAGTGGACTTTGTGGACGAGGTGGACAGGGCCTGGCAGGATCGTCCACAACGTTCAGTGAGTCCACTCGGTCCACCTCTGCCGAGATCATGGCCAATGGGGAGCTCGCTCTGATCGATGTGGCTTGTGCCCTGCTCAGCCGGCAACTGACTGCGCAGTCCAATGCCTTCGAGCAGGAAGGCGGGTTCACCGAACGGCTCTATCAGCGGCGCACGGCCCACAAGAGGACTTCGCGATGACCCTCGCCACAACAGAACTCATTCTCGAACGCCTCCTCTGCGCGAGGAGATCCATCCCCAAGGGAGCCAACACGATGTTAGTACACGTCGCCTTCCTAATCGCCGTCCTCACCACCGGCGTCGCTGCCGAAGCGCCCCTGCGGAGCGCCTCCGTCTTCGTCGAGGCCGAGGAGTTCGGCCCGCTTTCGCAGGTCTGGCGCGCCGGAGCGCGGTGGGCGGATGACATCTACTCGCCCACGTCGGGCGATGCCGTCCTCGCCAACGACGGCGGCGGGACGGACGAAGTTGCCAAGACCGTCGAGGTCCCGACGGCCGGAGCCTACAACGTGTGGGTCCGCTACCTGCGCATCGGTGAGTACAAGGGGTCGTTTGGGCTGCGCATTGCCCAGAACGAGCAGACCGTGTTCAACGAGAAGTACCGAACGCGGCCCAAAGGCGCCGGGTGGGAGCCGACCTGGGAGAAGTTCCCGGCGACGCTCCAAGCGGGGCCGGCAACGCTCACGCTCTACATCGACGAGCCTGGCATCCGCCAGCGGATCGACTGCCTGCTGCTCACCTCCCGCCTCGACTACGGAGAGAAGACGCCGCCGGACTATCATGACTTCGCGCCGCAGGTCTTCTTCCGCTACCAGTTCCATGAACCGGCAGTGCCGACCACTGCCGAAGTGCAGTCGTACGTCCGGCGCGGCCCAGTTTACTACCACAACCTGGGCTGGACGACGCAGACCGGCCTTGGCACTGGCGGCGACCCAATACCGGCAGGCGAGTGGTCGCCCTGGTGCGCGCTGACCAAGGTCGTCGATACCGACAAGTTCCTCGCTACCGTGCACCTCCACTTCCGTAGCGGCGGCGAGCCGGTGGCGGAGGCGAAGGTGGACTTCCAGGTCAACTCCGTGGCGGCCGAAGCCGGAGCACACACACTGCACGAAGACCTCGACGGAGACATCGTCACGCTGCTGATCCCCGGCAATCTGGCCAGGTATCCCGACCTGCTCGAACTGGCTTCGACCAACACTCGCCGTCACGTCGAGAACGCCCGCGGGCTGAAGCTGCCGCCGATCAAGGCGCCGCGGCCGGAGGGCATCAAGCTGGAGACGCAGATCTGCGGGTTCGGCGGCATGTACAACTCGAAGCGGATGCTGGCCGAGGAGATGGAAGTCGGCAGCCTGTTGGGGGCGAACTCCTTCGCCGATCTGGTGGGAGTGAACCGACAGGTGGCTGCGGAGCAGGGCGTCCGGCGCACCTTTCTGAACCAGTGGATCCCGTACCAGGCATTGCCCTGCCCGTGCAACCCGGGTAACCCTCGGCTGATCGAGGACTTCTACGTGAAGGCTGCCGAGAAGATCCGCAGGGACGACCCCGACGCCCTCACCGTTGCCTACCGCAACAAGCTCTACGACGAGCCGGGGACCGGCAATCTCGACCACATCGCCCAATGCGCCAACTGCTCTTCCGCCTTCCGGGAATACCTCCGGCGGCAAGAGCTGACTCCTCAGGACTTCGGCAAACAGGACTGGACTGAGGTGAACGTCCTCAAGCGGGACGCCGCGACCGACCCACCGTCGAGACGGCTCTACTACTGGTCGGTCCAGTTCCGCGACGAGTCGGTGATGCGGGTGTTCAAGCTGGGAACCGAGATGTCTGAGAAGCACCTGGGCGACGGCATTCTGACCAACGCCAACTTCACCAACGGCGGTCTGTCCGATTGGGCGGGCGGGCTCATCGACGGACCGGACTGGTTCCTGTTCGGCCGCGAACGCGCGCAAAGCCTGATGTGGTCGGAAGACTGGACGAGCATGGGACCGGAAGGGACGGGCTACCCGGTTGACGTGCTTCGCTCTGCCGGGTCTCCGCACAACCTGCCTGTGGGCATGTACCTGATCTCGTACAACGCCGAGACGCTGCCGCTGCGAACCTACTCGGCGCTAATGCACGGCGCCAAGATCCTCAACTTCTACTGCTACGGGCCGTGGTACGCCTTCTGCGATGGCTCGGTGTCGGAGAGCCTCCCCGCACAGAAGGCTCTTGCCGCAGTGACCCGTGAGGTTGCGCGGGCGGAGGACCTCCTGCGCGACGCCAACACGCCACCCGCGCAGGTGGCTGTCTCGTTCTTCAAGAGCCACGAGATCTGGCAGCAGGACACGGCCATCCAGGTGGAGCGCCGCAACACCTACCTGGCGCTTACGCACGAGAACTACCCGGTGGACTTCCTCGACGAGGCGCTGGTCGAGAAAGGCAAGCTGTCCGGCTACCGCGTCTTCTACCTGGTTGACTCAGACCTGTCGCGCAAGGCGGCGGCAGCAATCAAGACGTGGGTCACTGGTGGCGGCACGCTTGTCACATGCGCCGGCGCAGGGCTACGCGATGAGTACGACGAGGAACTCGACACGCTGAAGGACTTGCTCAGCGTCGCCTCGTTGGAGGTAACGAAGCCCAAGCGGGGATACCGGGAACGCTACGACTTGCCGGCGTACCAGCCCACCGACACCGTCACCTGCTCGGCGCCCCTCGAGGCCTGCCAGGTACCGGTGATGGGGTATCGGGAAGCGCTCACGCCGGCAGCCGCCACTGTCCTCGCGACCTTCGCCGACGGCAAACCCGCCGCGTTGCGGAACACCGTTGGAAAAGGCAGCGTGATCCGCTTCGGCTTTCTCCCGGCGCTCGCCTATGCAAAGGACGCCGGCCCGTCCGCTACGCAAGTAGTGACAGGCTACCTCGACCATGAGCGCCGAGTCATCACCGCGGCAGCCCGCCTGGCCAACGTCGCTCGCCCGGTCGAATGCTCGGTGCCGCGGGTGGAGGCCAACCTGCTGACCTCCCCCAAGGGCGCCGTGGCGCTACTGGCAAACTGGACGGGACAGCCCCTCGAGAAGCTGACAGTCACGCTCCAACCCAGCCAGCCGGTGAAGACAGTTGAGTCGCTCAAGCAGGGGAAGCTCAAGGCGACTCGCCGGGGCAAGGTGCTGGAGGTTACGCTGCCACTGGCCACCACCGACATGTTGTTCCTGAAGCCGTAGCGGCAGAGCACCAAGTGCAGGCGGCTTGCCGAGAACGGTTGGCGCGTCACGCAACGTAGACCGTCTTGGTGTTCACGAACTCCTTGATCCCGTAGTGCGACAGCTCACGCCCGTACCCGCTCTCCTTCACTCCGCCGAAAGGCAGCCGCGGGTCCGACTTGACCAAGGCGTTGACGAAGCAGCAGCCGGCTTCGAGCTTCTCCGCTGCGATCCGCTCTCCCCGAGCTACGTCGCGCGTGAACACCGCTGCGCCCAAGCCGAAGGGCGAGTCATTGGCGACCCGAATCGCCTCCGCCTCATCGGGCACCTCGATGATCGCTGCAACTGGACCGAACAACTCCTCGTCGTAGGCAGGCATTCCGCGCGTCACCTCGGCGAGCACAGTCGGCAGGTAGAAGGCGCCCGGTCCGCCCGGGACTGTGCCGCCCAACAGGCACTGCGCTCCCTTGGCGACGCTCGCCCGGACCTGGTCGTGCAGCTCGTCCCGCAGGTCGTGCCGCGCCATGGGGCCGACTTGCGTGTCTTCGCACAGCGGGTCGCCTACCTTCGCCGACCGCATGCCCTCCACGAAGCGCTCCACGAACTCGTCGTAGATGCCGTCAACGACAATGAGCCGCTTCGCCGCGATGCAACTCTGCCCCGCGTTGAGCAGTTTGCTGGTCACGCACGCCGGTACCGTCGTGTGCAAGTCGGCGTCTTCCAGAATCACGTACGGGTCGCTCCCGCCGAGTTCGAGGACGGTCTTCTTCAGCCTCTCCCCTGCCCCGCTTGCCACCGCCCGGCCCGCCGGCGTGCTTCCCGTCAGTGTAACAGCCTTGACCAGGGGGTTGTCGATCACGGAGTCGACCTGCGCGCTGCCGATGAGCAGCGTGGTGAAGACACCCTGGGGGAGTCCAGCTTCGCGGAACACCTCCTCGATGGCCAGCGCGCAGCCGGGCACATTGGACGCATGCTTCAGCACGCCAACATTGCCGGCCATCAGCCCAGGCGCCGCGAACCGGAACACCTGCCAGAACGGGAAGTTCCACGGCATCACCGCCAGGACTACACCCAGGGGCTGGAAGGTCACGAAGCTACTGCTGCCATCCGTCTCGATGGTCTCCCGCTGCAGGAACGCCTCCGCGTTGTCCGCGTAGTACTCGCACACCCACGCGCACTTCTGCGCCTCCGCGCGGCCGTCCCGGACCGGCTTGCCCATCTCCAGCGCCATGAGCGTCGCGTAGTCGTCCGCTCGCTCGCGGAGAAGCCGCGCGGCGTCCCGCACGACAGTCGCGCGTTCCCCGAAGGTCGTCTCGCGCCAACAGCCAAACGCTCTGTGTGCCGCCGCAAGGGCGCTATCGACCTCTTCAGGCGTCAGCTCGGCGTACTCGCGGATGAGTTCACCGGTTGCGGGGTTGAGGGCTTGCAGCGGCATGTCGGTGTCTCCTCAAAGATCGTACAGAGGACGCCCGAACTTGTTCGGGATCCCTTCGCCGGGAGCGCCCCGAACAAGTTCGGGCGTCCTCCGGCAGCGTCTCCGTCCTTGGGGGTGCTCGGGCGACAGTGTGAACAGGACTGGTTCCTGTCGCTCTGGCGGCCGGCCCGCGACGACCGGCCGCCAATAACTCGGCGCGCTGAGCGGAGAGCTACTTCCCCATGGCACGCAACGCTTCCAGGCTGCGCCGGCACACCTCGAAGCCGTGGCCGTCTCTGCCGCCTTCTTCGACAACAAACCACTCGGTGTTCTGGACAGTGTCGACCAGGCGGAAGATCTCCTCCCAGTCTGCGGCGCCCTCACCGATGACGCCGTCCTGCGGAGCGCCGTGGTCCTTGAGGTGCAGCGACCGCGCCCGGTTGGTGAACTTCCGCAGGTAGGCCACCGGGTCGCCGCCGCCGCCCATGCAGTTGCCGATGTCCATCTGCATGATCACGTCGTCGCCGGTGCTGCTGAACAGAATGTCCCAGGGCTCGCGCCCGGCGACCTTCTTGAAGTCGAACCCGTGCGCGTGGTAGCCGACGAACATGCCCTCCGGCTGCACCTTCTCGGCGGCGGCGTTCAAAATTCCGGCAAGCTCCATGATCGTGTCCACGGCAGACATGCGAGGCTTGTCCGCCGCGATGATCAGGAAGTTGTTGCCCAGCGCTCTGTTGAACTCGATGGTCCGCGCCAAGTTGTCGCCCATCAGCGCGCCGGTGGCGAGGTGGATGCCGCAACAGGTCAGCCCGTTGTCGTCGTACATGGCGCGGATATCCTGGCAGGCGTGTCCCATCCAGTCCAACGATTCGCCTCCATACCCCCACGGCTCGGCGCCGACGTAGCCGAGGTCGGCGACCGACTTGAGGGTGGCGGCGAGGTCGTTCTCGACATCGCCCCGGACAGAGTAGAGCTGCAGTGCAATCGGGATGTTGGTCATGGTTCCTGCTCCTTTGAGTATGCGCACCCAATCCGAGCCGCGACGGTGACGGAGCGGCCCGCGCGCCATGCTGACGGAGAGCACAACGCCTGAAGGGCCGCTCCGTCACCGTCGCGGCTCGGATTGGGTGAGAAGTTGATCATCAGGTTCCGGTCAGCAGCCTTGGACGCGGCAAGCATGCGCTCCGCCTCCTTGACCGTCAGCGCCATCGGCTTCTCGCTCAGCACGTGCAGCCCGGCTTTGAAGGCAGCAATGGTGAGCGGGGCGTGAAACTTGTTGGGTGTAGCGAGGCTGACCGCGTCGAGGTTGGCCTTGGCGAACATCGCCTTCACGTCCGTGTAGGTCTCGGGAACGCCCATCTCGTCTGCGGCGGCGCACAGCCGCTGTTCGTCAACGTCGCCTAGAGCGACCAGTTCAGCCTGGAGGTGGCTCTGGTACCCGAGGGCGTGCCCCTTGCCCATGCCAAGGCCAACTACGCCGAATCTGAGTTTCTTCATGTTGGGCTCCTATGAGAACGGGAGTCATGGGTCATGGGTCATGTGACGGGTACCACGCGTCGAGCCTCAAGACAGGTGCGCCACCCCATCGTCAGCTTCGCAGCGACAGACGTGGTGCTCTGGCCAAGGACGGGGAGGGATGATAGCCGATGCGGTGTGCGGACACCAGGCCGCGTGTGCGCCTGTTCTGTTCGCGATCGCAGGCTCACTGGCGGCGGAACTGCACCGACCACTGCTGCTGCTCGGTCTCAAACGCAAGTGGCACGGAGAGGACGGGAGCGCTGTATGCTGCGCCCGCCGCAGCCGGCGCGAAGCCAGGCGGCACGTAGATCAGCACTTTGCCGGTGATCCCCGGGGCGCGCCGAGCCGTTCCGCGCAGCGTCAGCGTGTCGTCCTCCCACTTCACTTCAGGCAGCTCGACGCCGCCTTGCGTCAGGTGCATGTCGGTCGAGAGGACAAAGGGTCTGGTCTCTTTCGGGGCGATCTGGAGCAACCGGGCAGACATCGCAGGCGCCGGCACCCGCACCGCCAATTCCAGTTCGCCCCCGGGCGTGACCTCGCCGAGAAGGCGCTCCCCGAAGAAGTCCCACACCACATACGGCTTGCCTGTCTCGAGGTTCAGCCGGCTGAGGGCCACCTCGATTCGTTCGGGCTGATCGGCGAGGTTGAACACACCGACGACGTGCCACTTGCCCCAGGCCGCCTCCACCGGGAGGTCCCAGACCTGCGGGTAGCCCAGGTGGGTAAACAGGTCCAGCGGCCGGGCCGGTTTGGCGTGTCCGGGGAGGCACTTGGGGATCAGCGCGAGCTTCTCCTCGCTCAACTCGGGCAGCCGGTCGCAGATCGTGACGGGGCCGCCGCCCAGCGCGCAGATGGCCATCCGCACCTGCGTCTCGTTCAGCGTGCCCTGGCCGACCTGCAGGTAGTCGGGGTCGCTCCAGTAGAACTTTCCGCTGACGTGATAGCGGCAGCAGAACTCGTTGACCCACGCGCTGAGCGACTCCCAGTCGCCGCGCGGGTTGCCCATGTCGCGGTGCGTCCAGGCGACGTCGCACGCGCCGGCGATGACGTTGAGCATACCGTTGCAGGAGTGGTAGGCCACGTCGGGCCCCATGCCTTTGCGCAGCAGGTCCATGCCGAGGCGATAGACGGGAACACCGTGCACCATGGCGTTGTTGTGGAGCACGGCAGTGCCACTCCCGATGTTGGTCTGGAAGTCGTTCTTGGCGTACCGGCAACCGTAGTCACGCAGGGCCTTGCCAGTGTCCTCGTAGAACCTGGCGCCCACGGGATGGGTAGGGTCGAGGCTGTAGGTCTTGCCGTGCGGCTCCCAGAACCAGTACTCAGCCGACACCACCGGGCTACCGTCTGCGTTGTGCATCAACGCCTCGGGGTGCTCGCTGAGGAACGGCGCGAACTCGGAGATGTTGGTGACAGACAGCCAAAGTCCCAGCTTGTAGCCGAGCTTCCCCAGTTCGCCGCTGAGCCACGGCAACCCGTGCGGGAAGCGCTCGTTGGGCACCCAGTTGCCGACGACCTCCTTGTACTGCCAACCGTGGTCGATCTGCACGTACTCCAGCCCCAGCGGCGCCCAGCGCTCCTTCATGATCCGGGCGTTCTGGAGCAGCAGGTCCTCGCTGATCTCGAGTCGGTACGAGTACCACGAGTTGTAGCCGCACGGGCGGAACTTGGGCGGCTGAAGGTCGTTGACCGCCATCACCGTATCCGCCCACTGCTCCAGCGCCGTGTGACCGTCCGGGTAGAAGCCGGCTGCCAACGTCGCTGCTTAGCTTCAGCGGCAGGCGAATCGTCGATACCCGGGACCTGAATGACGATGTTCTCGTTGAGTTCGACGACGAGGGTCGCGTCGTCAGCATGACGATTGAGCATGCCAAGCAACAGACTGATGTCGGGGAGTTCTCCCATCAACTGGCCGCGGCGGCATGAGCGCCCGTGCTCAAGCGCGGCTCAGCTCCCCACCACAAACTCCAGCGCCCTCACCGCATCCTCGTAGTTCGTGCTATGCCCACCCTCCGGTCGGTGAATGTGCAGCACCTTCCGCCCGAGCTTCGTGAGGATGTCCGCGAGGCGGAGGACACTGTCGGGCGGCACGCTCGTGTCCTTCCCGCCGGTGGTGACCGCGAGCGGCATGGTCAGGCGCTCGGGCCAGTATTCGGCGCTGCGGTTCTTGTACTCCAAGGGTAGGTCCGCCTTCTTCCCGCCAAAGGACTGCTCGATGGCATCCTGGAAGTTGGTGTACTCCAGCAGGTTCGCCGTGCCGTTCAGGCTGCACACGCCGTCGACCAGGTCGGGATGCATGGCGGCGAAGGTCAGCACTGCCGTGCCCCCCATGGAGCCGCCCACGAGGATCACCCTCCCGAGGCGGTGCCGCTTCTTCAGCTCCCCAATGAGCTGTACGGTGTCAGCGTCTGCCTTGGGCCCCATCCACGAGGTTGTCGCCCGGTAGTCCGGCGACACGAAGATCATCCCGTGCTTCGCCGCCACATCGCGCGCGGCGCGGCACTCGTCGCGGGCCTCGCGGACGAACTGCCAGCGGTCCGAGCCGTGGCCGTGGAAGGCAATCAGGACAGCGTGCTCTTTGGCGGCGTCGAACCCCTCGGGCAGCAGCTCAACGTAGTGTTCAGTCGAGCCGTCCGCCGCTGCCGTGAACGCAATGTCGTTGGGCGCACCAAGCGCGCCGGCAACGGCAAGCGCAGGCAGTGTCAACAACAGGAAGCAAGTCAAGGCAACGAGCATCGTCTGGTATTCAATCGGGGTGCCGTAGCACTCCGGGTCGGGCATCGCCAACCCGGAAGTCGGAGACGTATTCGACGAAGAGGCCGCCGGCCCTCCTGCCTGTGAGCCACCACCCCGCAGCCGCAGACCAAACGCGCGCTCCCCTCACCGCCGCGCCACTTCGTCTGGCCGTGTCGTGGCCCCGGCGGCTTCCGCAGATGGGGCGACCGTCTGCAGATGCCGGCGCCCCCCTCGGCCACGGACACCGCTTGCCGGGCCTTCATAGTGGCCACAAGTTGCGTGGCGCCCTCGCTGCATGCGCGCAACCGCCAGCCTGAGGGCATGCACGCGGGAACCGCTCTTGAGCGGTTCCCGCGCACCAACGTCATCCACCTCGGGCTGGGCGTCACAGGCTTCCTCGACCGTCCCGGTCACCACCCCCTCGATCATCTTGTGGTTCGGCGGCCAGAGAAGCGAAGGTTGAGGGGCATCCAGCGACACCACTGGCGGCGTGGTGTCCTCCACCGTGATCGTCACCGTGTCGGTCGCGGTGGCGCCCAGAGGATCAGTTACGGTGAGGGTCGCAGTGTGCGCACCGAGGGTGTAGGTCGCTTCAGCAACCGCCTCAGTCGAGTCCACCTCGCCGTCGCTGTCGAAGTCCCAGGCAAAGCCAAGTTGGGCGTCGTCGCCATCTGGGTCGATGGACCGCGATGCGTCCAACAGCACGGGAGTGCCGGCCAGCAATGCCTGCTCAACCGTCGCGGTCTCCGCGTCGTTCGCCAACGCCACGGCCACTGGCGGCAGGTTGTACGCAGAGAACTCGGAGGTGTTTCCCTCGGCGTCAGTCGCCGTTGCCGTGACAGGCAACTCCGATACGTCAACCTCGACTGCGAAGTTCCCGTCGCCATCGGCGGTCACGCTTCTGAGCCACGTTTTCCCTTCGCCATATCCGGTCGCGTCCGGCGCAGCGGCGAAGAGCTCGACCGTCGAGTTGGGCGGGGCGGTGCCGGTCAGAGTCGCGGAGCCGCCATTCACCTCTACTGCGCCAAACTCGGGGAAGTTCAACAGGTCGTTGGGGCCTGTGTCGCTATCGTCGGCGTCGTTGAGCGTCACGCCGTCCCCTTCGAGGTCGATCCCGAGTCCGCCGTTGTCGTAGAGGGAGCACTTACTAATCGGGGCGTGACTGTCGTACCGCAGCCGAATGCCAGCCTGGGCATTGTCGTGGACCACGGCATTAGTGATGTTCGCCGTGGAGTCGCAGACCGAGATGCCAAGCCAACTGCTGTCGGCGACGTCGTTCCCAACGATGGTGGCCTGCGAGTTGCCCACTATGCACATGCCGGAGCCTTGCGAGCCGCTGATGGTGTTGTCCACGATCCTCGCCTCCGCCTGCCACAGGCCGATCCCACCGATGCCGCTCCCGCGGATCGTGTTACCGGTAACGGTGAATGAACCGTTACCAGCCCACACGCCGTCGTCCGCGTTGTCAACGATGATGTTCGACTTCACAGTGACCGTGCCACTGCCGGCTGAGACTCCGTTGGCGCCGTTGCCGTGGATGCTGTTTTCGGAGACTACGACGGTGGCGCCGGTGTGAGCACTCACGCCGTCTTTGGTGTTGTCGTGGACGTGGTTACCGGAAACGGTGGCGACAGTGTCGCCTCCGAGGTATGTGCCGTGCTTTCCGTTGCCATCGAGAGTGTTCCTACGGATGGTGACCGTCCCGCCCATGACTGCGACGCCGTCGCCGTCGTTGTCCGACAGGTCATTGTCGGCAATCGTGCGGACCCCCCCGGGTGCACGTAGATGCCGTTGTTGCCGTTGCCTGACAGGTCGTTGTATTGGATGGTCGCATCGCGGTCTGGGTTCACCGAGGCGCCTCCACCGGGGTTACCGGTGGAGGTGTTATGCCCGCGAAGGTTAGGAACACACCGAAGTCCCGGTGCGACTTCGGTGTGTTCCTAACCTTCGCGGGTATAAGTCCAGTGAGGGGGAAGCCCAAGCTACCCCAAGTACGGGTAGCCCACGTCCAGCAATCCGCCTTCCTTCATCGCCGTCCAAAACCCGCTTGGAATCTCCGCCCGCACCGAGGCGACGTTCTGCTGCACGCGGTCGGGCTGGCTGGTGTTGAGGGCGACGCTGACGATGCCGGGCACGGAGAAGCCGAACTGCACGCACGCTTCTGCCGGGGCCACGCCGAACTGCCCGCACAGGGCCAGGAACTTGTCGCGCCACGCGAAGAGCAGCTTGTCTGCCTCGACGTCGGGGCTGACTTTGCGGTAGTCGAAGAACGCGCCGCCCGTGAGGAAGCCGGCGTGGAATACTGCGGAGTTGATCATCGCGACACCCTTGGCGTGCAGCTCGCCCATGAATGCCAGCAGCTCCGGCGGGTGGGTCATGACCGTGAGGCTGCATGCGAACATCACCCAATCAAGCTCCGTCGCTACAGCCAGTTCGCGGATCACCTGCCAGTCCTTGGCGCCGACGCCGATGCCTTTGACGCGGCCGCTTGCCTTCAGCTCGCGGAGGGCCTGATAGGCGCCGAGTACATCGTCGAAGCGCTTCTCCCGGTCGTCCGCAGACGCGGCAGCCAGCAGGTACTCGTCGGGGTCGTGGACGGAGGCAAGCTGCGGCTGGTAGTCGCCGCCCAGCAACGCGCAGCCCTGTTCGTAGCATTCCCGGATTCCGGCGTAGCTGATCTTCTGCTGGGCGTCGTGCTCCAGGTCTGCCCACACGCCCGGCTCGAAGGTTGGCTCCGCCGTCTGCAGCGGGGCGCGCACCCACGCCAGCTTGTTGCTGATCACCACGTCCGCAGGCGCGATGCCGAGTTCGCGCAGCCCTCTCCCGATGACCTCCAGCGCCAGCCCGGCACCGTACTTCCCCGCCGTGTCCGGCACCACCGGCGGCGCAACCCAGTCGAACCACTCCTGCATGATGCCCAGCTTGGTCTCCCAGGGCAGCGCCTGGTAGAGGTTGCCGAGGCAGCTCGTGCCAAAGACGATCGGCGGCATCTGCAGGCCGGTGTTGCCGAAGTCCGCTTTCGTCTCCAAGCGTTGCACGGCGGTACTCCCGGTGGTGGCGCGGTGCGCAAGTGGGGATGCAATGTTCGTGCCCCCCCCCCAAGCCGGTCCCGCAACCCGTCGTTGCAGTCGGACACCGGGGACACCGGGATCGTGCTCTCTCTCTCACCGGGAGCAAGCCGAAGCCACTGCGATGGGCCGGCACCGGCGGCGTGAGCGGCGTCGGTCCTGCTTCATCATCCCCGGATCCCTCGTGGATGAGTATGGGAAGGCAATCACGGCGCCTGAAGCTCCGCAACGATGACTCGCCTCCGAGTCGGGTTCCAGCGGAGGGCGGCGACGTCGCCGGGCTGGAAGTCGCGTGAGCCGACGACGAGGGGGCAGGACGCGGGCTTGCGGTCGGTGAGGCGCCCGCGCACGGTAGTGCGGCTGTCGAGGGGCATGAGCGGCGCGCCCTCGACGTGGAGTTGGGCCAGGCGGAAAGGCGTCGCCGGCTCGAAGGCGATCACCCGGCCGAGGGCCGAGCAGCGGCGGGCGTGGATCTTGGTGACCATTCCGCGGCGGATTGTGAGCGCCAGGTCGTCGCCGCCGAGGATCGCGTTGCCGGCGACTTCCTTTGCGACACCGTTCTCGTCGAGGGTGATCTTGCAGCCCTCGGCGACGGGAACGCGCCGGTCCATGAAGCCGCCCTCGTAGGGGTCGAAGACGACGGCGGCGCCGACGGGGCCGCGAGCCTCGCCGGCCTCCTCGCGGTCGGGAGCTGGAGGAACGTAGGGCGCGAAGGGGACGGGGTCGCGGCGGAGGGGGAAGGCGGTTTCGGCGCGATGGGCGACGAGGGCGCTCTCGGCGCGGAGACGGTCGGCGCGGTAGCTGCGATTGGTGGCGAGCAGCGTCTCCTCGGCCCACGGTACCTCAAGGCTTACCTCGAACACGGCGACCCAGCCGGGCAGGCCGAGGGGGTGGAACTCGAACTCAATGAGGGCCTCGGTCTGCCCGCGCACGACGCGGGTCAGATCGACGCGGCGACGCGCAGCCATGTTCGTAAAGCGGGCGACCTCGGTGAGAGACGCTGCGTCCGGCCCGACACGGATGGCGAGATAGGAGTCCTCCGAGACCTGCTGGAAGAGAAAGGCGCGGGCGTCGAGGTTCAGGCAGAGGCGGTCGAAGGTCGGTGCGCCGAGGAGGTCGCGGGCGGCCACGTGGAAACGGGCGAAGCTGGACTTGTTGACCTCGGTGCCGGCAAGGGCGTGGCGATCCCCAATGCCTTCGCGGCGGACGCCCTCGACCTCGAACGTCTTGCGCCAGGCGTCGGCTTGCTCGAAGTCCTGGTGGAAGACCGCGGGCCGCCAGGGCTCGGGCGGCAGAGACTGCCAGCCCTTGCTGACGGCCTCAACCGTCGCGCGGACGCCGTCGTCGCTCAGGTTGAAGAGCGCGACTTCGGCGCAGCCGGCGGCATAGGCGAGGTTCGCCACGCCCTCGGCGGTCGACGCGCTGCCCAACTCGCAGTTGATGTCGACGGGCACGCCGAGTTCGCGGTGCACGTCGAGCATGCTGAGCCCGTGGGAGGAGACTTCGCCCCACTCGCCACCCATGCGGACGTTGTGGAGCACGCCGACCTCCGTGGCCTGGACGGCGTTGTCGAAGCACCACCCGCGCATGAAGGTGTGGGTGTAGACGCGGTCGGTGAGGGGGCAGTCACCGAGGCCGCCGAGCAGGCCGGCCGCCATCTCGCGGTTGCACTGACGAAGGCTGTGGCGGAGGAAGTCCTTCTCCGCGTCGGCGAGGCCGTCGCGAGGATCGAGGGTGACGCCCTGCTCAAGGGCGGCGGCGACCACGGCGGGATTGAAGTCGGCCTGGAGGGTCGCAGACGTGCCTGGGTTGCCAGCGCCCCAGTAGGTGATCTCGTTGTCCAGCACAATCGTGCGCAGGGGGAAGGCGTCGCTCGGCGGCACGCCGTGGCGGGCCTCGAAGGCGTCCCACTCGGCACGCACGAGCTGGCCGAACGTGCGGAAGCAGCGGGCCTTGAACGCGTTCAGGCGCGCGTTGCGCGTGGTGAGCCAGGGAACGCTGCTCCAGTGGTTGGGGATGGACAGACCGAATTGGCCCGTCGCGGGATCGAAGGTGACCTGCTGGTACTCGGGGTCGCACCAACGCCCGCCGGCGCCGTCGAAGCCGAAGGGGGTCCCGGCCCACCAAGTGTTGAGGTGAAGCGCGACGGCCACGCCCGCCTCGGCGGCGGCGCTGAGGGTACCGGCGAGGCGTTGCTGGATGACCTCGGGCGGCCACTGGGCGATGGCGAAGGTGGCGTTCACCACCAGGGGCGTGAGCTCGTCCGACGCTGGCACCAGCGCCTTGATCTCGCGGAGGCGCGCGGGGGTGAACTCACCGACCGTCGGCCCAAGGCGCATCGGCTGCATCAGCCCAGCTTCACGCGCGTAGGACTCGAGGTCCTCGTACAGGCACGCCTCGGAGAGGCAGAGCGGATGGTCGGCGAGGTTGCGGAGGCCGATGTCGAGGGGCTTGGTGGAATCAGACAGGTCGATGAACGCCGAGCTGAAGCCGGCCTCATCGTACTGGCGGCAGCGGAAGGCGACGTCCCTGCCGTCGGCGGAGACGACGTAGGCCGGGAACTGACCGTGCGCGGTGCGGAACTCGCGAAGCTCAAGCGTCAGCAGATGGCCGGTCTCGGGTGTGACGGTGAACGATAGCGACGCGCCGGGCGCAAGCTGAACGCCGCGCGTCGGGAACTGGCGGTCACCGAAGCGCCAGGTGAACTCGACGGGCGACCCGCCGGTGATAGTAACGTGATCGACGAGACCCGCCGCGTGGGCGACGGTCGCCAGGGCAAGCAAGGCAAGCATGGGTTGGCGCAGCCTCTCTACCGGGTTGACGGTGTCGGCTCGACGGTGAGAAGATCGCTTTCAAGACGACGGCAGGAGGATAGCGTCGAGTGGCTGTGGGTGCAAGGGATTGGGGTCTCCCCTGTCCGGCTTGTCCGGCAAACACGGGACCTCAAACCAGCTTCCTTTGCGGCCGAGGGTCCTTGCGGTGCCCTCCCTCGCGTCGTATGATCTGTCCGTCGCACTGAACGGTGTGCAAGGAGCCAACGCTCACACGACAGAATCGACTCCAGCGTGCGGTCCCCCGGCTGAGTGGATCACAGCCGCACCTCTACGCCGCCGGGCGCCCGTCGTTGACTCCACCCGATGGTCCGCCAACCCATGTGGATACTTCCTCTATTGCTGGCTTACTCGTCCGTTGTTGCGGCGGAGCCTCCGCCGCAAGTCCTGCAGTACCTTCACTACCTCGTCGCCTACGCGCCGTACGCCGAAACGATCTGGCACGGAGCCGCTGACGGCGGATACTGGGGCGACGGGCTTGCCGGCGGCAACGGCGGCATTCGCGGGACGAGCAACCTCACCCTCGCGTTCGCGATGCTGGTCTACGCGGAGGACCAAGGCTGGTTGTCGGACGCGCAGCGGGAACGGCTCGCGGAAGCGGGGCTGGGCCGAGTGGAGCGGCTGGACCGCGTGCGCGGCGCGTGGCGCTACCTCGCGCGGTGCCACGTCACCGGCGGCGGCTTCTCCGCCACGGACAAGAAGAAGTGGGGCCGCTCGTGGCAGTCGTCCTTGTGGGTCGGCGCGTCGGGGCTGGCCGCGCTTCTGGTTTGGAGCGACTTGGACGGCGACGTTCGCACGCTCGTCGAGCGGGTAGTCGTCGACGAGGCGGACCAGAAGATCGAGGCGAAGCCGCGCGACGCGACGCCCGGCAACACCGCCGCCGAAGAGAACGGCTGGGACACCCATGCGCCGGCGATTGCCGTTGCGCTCTTCCCGACCCACCCCAATGCGCTGAAGTGGCTGCGGACAGCGCAGGTGTTGGCCGCGAACACCTACTCCGTTCGCGCCGACCACACGTCGGACGCACTGCTTGGCGACGAGCGCGTGCGGGACGTGGTCACGACGGCGAACCTGTTCGACGACTTCACGCTGGACAACCATGGCTTCTTCCACCCGTCTTACCTCAAGGTGTCGGGACAGGAGATCGGCGAGGCGTGGGCGATGACGGCGCTGGGGGATCGGCTGCATGGCACTTCGTTCGCCCAGCAGCTCAAGCCCTACGCGCTTCACCATGTCGCGGACACGTGGCAGGTGCTCCGGCGACTGCTTCTTCCCGAAGGCGAGTTCGCCTTCCCCAGCGGCTCTGACTGGGCGATCCATCTGCCCACCGCCCAGAGCTACTTCGCCTTCATCGCTACAGCGCTGCACGACCCCGTGGCTGCGTTGGCCGAGCGGCGGGGGTTCACGGCTGCCCGCTGGGGCGAGCGCGCTTCTCCGGCAGGGCGGTTCCTTGGCGCTTCCAACTTCGAGTGGTGGTGGGAGCCGATTGCGCTCAAGCGGTTCTGCACGGCGATGCTGCACTTCGCGCTGTGCGCCGATCCCCCTGCGCCTGCCCCTGAAGGCGGTCTGGCAAACTACACCGAGACGTTCGCCTCCGAGCCGACACAGATCCTCCTTCACCGCACGCCGCGCTACTTCGCGTCGGTGTCGCGACGCGGCCGCCCGACCGGGTTGGTGATCCCGCTGGGTGAGGCGCACCTCGATCACCCGTACGTCACCACGCCGCGTGTTGGCGGTCTCCTGCCACCCGGCGCGATCGAGAGCTGCTCCCGCTACGACCACGAGTTCGGCACGGCGCTCCTCATGCGCTGCGCCAACGGTACCAGTTCCGCGATGGTTGCCCTGCGCAACGTGGTCCTGTGGGTCACCAACGAGGCGCTCGGTCCCCTCGGCGTCCAGAACGACAACGTGGTGCCGGGCACCGGCCGGACAGTTCGTTGGGAGTCCGGATCGAGACACGTTCCGCCGTTGACGCCCATGGAGCCGTTCGCCACGGGCTGTCCGTGGCTCAACATCGACGATCAACTCGGGCTGATCTCGGAGGCGGGGTTCCGTTATGTGCCGGCTGGCAAGTACACGCGACGCTCGGCTGCGGAGGATCTCGTTGGGCCCCTCGGTGGAGAGCGGGGAACATGCCTGCTGGTCGCGCCGCGCTACTCGGCGGCCGAAACCAAGCAGCTTGCAGACGCATTCTCGGTCGCGCGCGAAGGGCGCCGGCACGTGGTCACGTGCCAGGACGGCATCGGTGGCCCGACGGTCCGGATCACTCTCGACCTCGGGCGCGGCAGCCGGTTCGTTGCGCCGGTGGACCTCGCTGTCGCGGGGTCCGTCGCGGAGCACTTCCCTGTGGACGGCATGACCGATGGCGATCCGTCGACGTATGGCGTCCTGCGGAACCAGCAAGGCAACGGTCCGACGCCCGACGCGCCGATCGTCCTCGAGTTCGCCCTACCGGAGACTGCCGGCCTGCCGAGCGCGGTACGGATTGTCCCCCGCCCGCTCTACGGCCCACGGGAAGTGGCACTTGAGGTCCGCCGAGCCGGCGTGTGGGAAGAAGTCGCCGGCGCCCGGCTGTCCTCGGACCTGGCGGACATTCCGCTGCCGGCTGGTGGACCCGTCGAGCGCTACCGGCTCGTCATCACCAGCGGCTGGGACCGAGGTGGCGAACTGGCTGAGGCGCCGCGAAACACGCAGCTCGCCGAACTGAGCTTCATCCTGCGCGACGCAGCCGAGGCTGCCGAGAGCGGGCCGCCGACGCCTTTCGAGATCCGTGTGCTTGCTGTGGGGCAGCCGCGACCCAACGAGCGGTGACCGCGGGTTGGTCCCGAGGAACCCGCGCGCTTCGCTGTCGCCCTGAATCCGTTGGGGCGCTGTCTCCGGCATCGGCCCCCAACGAATTCAGGGCGGCAACGAATGGAGCGAACGGCTATCGCCTGCCGTTCGCCCTCTGTCGCGCCTCACTCCCCCTCGAAGGACGGCTCCAACAACAGTAGCTCCACCGTCACCGACTCCCTGCTAAACTTCTCGATGTTGAACGCTCCCGCCGTTGCGTCCGCCGGGCACTCGAAGCTCGTCTCCAGTCGCTGCCACTCACCCAGCCGACCTGGATCATACCGCGGGGTGTGGATGTTGGTGATCCAGCCGTCCTCGCCGGTGACCGTGACTGCCACCCACGGGGGCCGCTCCTTCGGGTCCAGCGCCGTTAGCTTCACCCACGCGCCGAACCGGTAGCGCTTCCCCGGCGCAAGCGGCAACCGCGACGCGCTGCCGCCGATCAGCCATTCGTCTTCGTTGGTTCCGCAGAAACGCGCGGCCCGCTTGCCTCCGCGGGCGTTGTCGACAGCGGTCAAGGCGATGCCCTTCGTGCCCGTCCACCCGAGCGTGCCGGCGTGGAAGTCGGCGTTGAGGAGACCTGCGGACTTCGTTGGTTCCCACTGGTACGGCATCACAATGGGCTTGCCCAGGGACAGACCCGGGAAGCGTGTCGCGTCGCCGTCCAACCGGTAGGAGCAGCCGGGCATCTCCAAGGCAGGCGTTGCCCCGAAGTTTGCCGTGACGGTCAAGCCATTCGCCCACACGGTCCGCTGAACGCAGCAATCGCCAGTCAGGAAGACGTGGTCGGTCATCTCCACGCCGAACACCGCCCGCGTCACCGGCGAGAAGCGGGCGTAGCTGTCACGAAACGCTTCCGGATTCTCCAGGAAGAGCGCTTCGCCCTCGCCTTGCAGCATCCACAGCGGCATGGTCCCGTAGAGAATCTGGAAGAGGTCCTTCCGCCACCAGTTCTCTGGCACGCGCAACTGGGCGTCGCCCCACCACCACGTCACCTGCGAGGCGTCGTGGTGCACCAACTCCCAAAGGGGCACGCGTCGACCGGGGCCGTGGTCGAACGCCATGTACTTGTCGTCTACGGTCAACGGCCCCGACAGGTTGCTGAGGTTCCTCGGCGCCGCGTTCCAGCACGCCGTACTCATGAGCCCCTCGAAGTAGCTGGCGTAGCGCAGCGCCCAGTCGCGGCCGCCTTCCGACCCGCTCACCAGACCGTGTTTGTACAGGAACTCGAACTGCGCCAGCTTGACTGCACGGTCTTGCGTCCGCGTGGCGGGGTGATCGGCGCTGTAGCACTCGTACAGCCCGCACGACGTGGCACAGTCGATGAACCACGCGTCCTGCCCACCGGCGCCCTGGTCCACCGGCACGCGCGCTCGCAGTGCCCGCAAGCCCTCCAGCGGACAGACGACATAGCTGAGGTGCGCTTTGCCCTGATCGTGGACCGTGTACCAGCCCTTCTGCAGCGAGCCGTCCCAGGCGCGGATCACCGGCTCGGGGAAGTGGTACTGCTTGTACCGGTCCCAGTTGTCCCACGGATGCCCGCTCTCGTGGAGGTCCGTGTAGATGTCGTAGTGCCCTGCCAGGTAGCCCAGGTCCTCCACCGCCTTGACGACCTCTCTCGGCGGGTGGTCTCCCACCGAACTGAGGTGGAACAGGCACCGGTCCACGCCCAGTGATTTCAGTAGCTCCGCCAACCGGACCGGGCTCTCGCCGCTCCGCGTGTACCAGACATCCACCGCCCCCGCCAGCTTCGCAACGGCCGGCACGTCCTTCGCCTTCTCTGTCAATGTACGCACGGTTCCTTGTGACCGAGCGTATTCCCGATACCGCTTGCACATCGCCACATACCCGCCGCTGTCAAAGAACACGTACCGCAGCCGCCGCTGGTACCCGAACTTCCCCGTCTGCGGTAGCCATTCCGGCACACCCACCGGCAGCTTCTCGCCGTCGACCGTCACCACCCGCTTGGCAAACCGCGCGTCATCCGGTGTCTCCAGAATCATCAAGTAGCCCGCACCCGTCTTCAGGTCCGTCACCCCAAGCCACGGCATGGAGATCATGGAGTCGAAGCCAACCTCGGGGAATGGGTCGTTACGGACGCGGAGAAGCAGACCCTCTTGCTGGGGGATCACCCAGGCGGCGTCCGGCGTGGTGGCGAGAAGCGGGTCCGGGAAGGTGAACGGCTTCGCCGTTGCGTCGGGAGGACCGTCGAGCGTGACGAGCAGTTCCGGGGCGTCGGGTCCGAGGGTGAAGGTGGCGGTTCCAGTGACGCCGGGGCCGGCGAGCTCAGGTAGCGTGCGGGCGAGACGGCGACCGTCACCTGTCTGCACCGCAGCAGTGCCCCGGTCAGCGGCTGACGACCCGCGCCACGTGTGCCCCGACCGCTTGTCGGTCACGGACCACGAGGCGGTCTGGGAGTCGACCGCGACCTCGAGTTGTGCGTTACCGAGTGCCGCCCCCTCGCCAGCGACCTGGCACACCACCAGTGCAGCCAGTACTGCGGTCAGTCGGGCACCATGGATCGCGCGTTTAGCCATTGTCACGCCTGCTGGTCCTCCCAACTCCTTGTCGAGATCGGCGAGGTCTACGCGGAACGAGTCCCTGCCGAGCCGAGCCAGCGCCAGCGGGAAGTCGGTGCGGTCCAGTCCCGCAACGCGCGCGGCCATCTCCTGAGAGAGCTTGCCCTGCTCATACCACGCGGCTACCGCCGCGAGACGCATCTCTGAGGCAAGCGCCTCGCGACGAGGTCATATGCGGCATCGCGCAACGGCGGCGGAACCAATCGCGCCAACGCCACCAGTCTCCACCAGCCACCAAGATACGCCGCCACCCGCAGCGCCGCTTCCGAACGAACGAAGACTTGCTCCGGCTTGCCGCTTTGCTCCGGCTCGAACCACACGACAGAATCAACAGTGCGAAGTGCCGGATGGCGGCGCGCGACGGCGGCGCCGAACTGGCTCTGCAGCGCAGCGAACTGCAGCGTGTGCCGGCGCTCGTGGCGCAAGACAAGCTGCACGGCAGCGCTGCAGAAGCCGCACTCACCGTCGTAGAGGAGAACTGCCTTGGCCGAGTCCATCAGCAACCAGTCTACTCCACCCGACGCCCCATGAGTGCCGGAGCCAGGCGGACAGGCGAATCGGTTGTAGGCGCTTCCGCCCATGAAGCTGGCGGTCAATTACTCGGTCGAGGCGCAGCGGCTGGTCGATCGAGGCGAGATCGACTTCGACCTGTACAAGTGTCCCGACTGGCCGGACCTCGTCACTGCGGCTCGTGCGCAGCGGCCGTGCTACGTCCATTGGCCGCTGCGGGCCGGCACTCGGGAAGCGGCCGAGGTGGACTGGGAGTCGCTCTTCGGTCTGCGCGCGTTGACCGGCACGCCCTTCGTCAACATACACCTCTCACCGCGAGCGACAGACTTCGAGGGGATGTCCGTCGACACGGAGGATGCGGAGCACCGCACGACCGTTCTGAAGGCGATGGTCAGGGATGTCGAGACAGTCGCAGACAGAGTCGGTAGCGAGAACGTGATCCTTGAGAACGCCCCCTGGGACCCCACCCCGCCGTGGCACATTCCGCGGCCGGCCCTGCTGCCAGAGGTGATCTGCGAGGTCGTGGCGCGTACTGGGTGCGGGTTCCTGCTGGACCTCGCGCACGCAGCCATTGCGGCACTCCGCCTCGGCGTCGAGCCCAAGGACTACCTCCGCGCGCTGCCGCTCGACAGAATCCAGGAGATGCACGTCACCGGGCTCGCGCCTCACTGGAAGGGCTGGACCGATCACCGCCCGCTGCGCGAGGAGGACTGGACGCTTCTCCACTGGGCGCTCGACCGCACCCGCCTGGGCGACTGGGCGGAACCCCGGGTGGTGGCATTCGAGTACGGCGGCGTCGGCCCCGCGTATGCGCAGCATAGCGCGGAGACCGTGCTGACCGACCAAGTTCCTTGGTTGCTTGAATGTGTACACGCCGCAGCGGCGAACTGACCTAGACAGTGCACGGCCCGCCTCTCGACCGCCCCCGATCATACGCACTGCCCTTCTCCGCGCCTCTGCCCCTTGGCGTCTTTGCGCTTAACGCCCTTCCCAAAGGAGCCTGCAAATGGACCCAATCCAAGCCGGCCGTAACTTCCTCAAGTCTGGCCCGTGGGCAGACCTCCGCACCCTCGACCGCGACCAGGCGAGGGGCGTCCCGCCTCCGCCGGTGCAGCAAGAGTGCCCGGACGGCGCCGAGCTGATCGACCTCGTGCCGCCCGAGCAGCTCAGCCTCGGCACAGCGCCCCTCCGCCAGGTGATCAACCAGCGCCGCAGCCGACGGTCGTACACCGACGAGTCCCTGACGCTGGAGGAGCTGTCCTTCTTGCTCTCGACCACTCAAGGCGTGCAGGAGGTCGTCCGCGGTGGCGCGGGCACGCTGCGCACGGCACCCTCCGGCGGGGCGCGCCATTCGCTGGAGACATATGTAGTGGTGAACCGAGTTGACGGACTGAAGCCGGGGCTCTGGCGGTACCAGCCGCTTGACCACCAGCTCTGCCTGCTGCGCGAAGACGCCTCCCTGCCGGGCCAGCTTGCCGAAGCGTGCTGCGGGCAGAAGTTCGTCGGCGAGGGTGCCGTCGTCTTCGCCTGGACGAGTGTTCCGTACCGCATGGAGTGGCGCTACAGCGTGCTGTCGCATAAGGTCATCGCAATCGACGCCGGACACGTCTGTCAGAACCTGTACCTGGCCGCCGAGTCTATCGGCGCCGGGACGTGTGGGATCGGCGCGTACTTCCAGGAGCAAGTCGACGCACTGCTTGGCGTCGATGGCAAGGACGAGCTGACGGTGTACCTGGCACCCGTCGGCAAGCTCGCGCGAACAGCGGCGGGAGGCTGACGGGTGCCTGAGCAGCGGCACGCCGCCCGCGCCCACCTCGTGCCATTCGCAGTGTGGATGGCGCTACTGTTCCTGCTGCCGATTCTCGAGGTTCCCTCCGGCTTGGGCTACGCGGTTCGCACCGCGGTGTGCCTGCTGCTCCTGGTTGGGCTGCGCCCTTGGCGCTGGTACGAGGCATTCCGGCTCAGGCACGCGTGGCTTGCGCTGGCGGTGGGCGTGGCGGTCTGCGCAGTCTGGGTGCTGCCGGAGAGTCCTTGGATCGGGGGCGGGGGGGGCGTCCAGCGTCTCTACCTGAAGTACTGCGTCTTGCCGTTCGGCAAGCTGCCCGAGCCGGTGCTGTTCCCGCCCTGCGCGCCGGAGAACTGCGGCTGGCTGCTCACGGTGACCCGCCTCGTCGGCTCTGCATTCGTGATCGCCGCCATCGAGGAGTTCTTCTGGCGCGGGTTCCTCTACCGCTGGCTGCTGCGACAGGACTTCCTGTCGGTGGGGTTGGGTGTGTTCGGTGCGCGCGCCTTCGTGCTCACTGCCGTCTTGTTCGGCTTCGAGCACAACCGCTGGCTCGCCGGCATCCTCGCCGGGCTGGCCTACGGCTGGCTGGCCGTGCGCACCCGCGACCTGTGGGCAGCCGCGCTGGCGCACGTGGTGACGAATCTGCTGTTGGGCGTCTACGTGCTGACGACGGGGCAGTATGGGTTCTGGTAGTCAGCCCGAGGGGCAGCGGGGCCACTGGCCGTTGGCCTTCAGGTACTCAAGCTGCTTCGCCACCAGCTCGATG
This sequence comes from Armatimonadetes bacterium CG06_land_8_20_14_3_00_66_21, assembly GCA_002779825.1. Classification (GTDB taxonomy): domain Bacteria; phylum Armatimonadota; class Abditibacteriia; order CG2-30-66-41; family CG2-30-66-41; genus CG2-30-66-41. Next base: position 26,320 of record PEVN01000400.1, read on the forward strand.
ACTTCGCTCGCGCATGGATAGCCCAGCCGCAGCGCGACTTGCTCCGCCAAGCAGGCAAGGGAGACCTCGCTGCTCGCCTCCAGCGCCTCCACAACTTCCCGCCGGATGGCGAGCACTCCCGCGCCTGCCTGCTTGCCGGCCTCGACCCCGGGCTGGTTGTAGGCGTTGAGGTCAACGAGTTCCGCGTAGTAGCCGACCGCGCGCTCGAAAAGTGCGACCAAGACCCCGACGTTGCGGGCATCGACTCGGGGGATGGTGACCGTCAGCGACTCGCGCCCATTGTCGGTCAGCGCCTTGCGTGTTCCCTGCAGGAAGGCGTGGAGGAAGTCGCCGGGCGAGAGAGCATTCCCCTCGCCGTCGGGCACCGTGCCCACCTCTGCGCCGTGCTCAAGCACCTCGATGAAGGTCACGAAGAAGTCGTTGCGGCCGTCGCGCAACTGCTGGACGAAGGCGTGCTGGTCGGTGGAGCCTTTGTTGCCGTAGACGGCGAGACCTTCCTTGACCCGTTTGCCTTTGCGGTCAAGCGCCTTGCCCAGCGACTCCATGACGAGCTGCTGAAGGTAGCGGCCGAACAATTCCAGGAGGTCCTTGTAGGGAAGCACTACCATGCTGCACTTGCCGCGTTCGTGGACGGCGTAGTACCACATCAGGGCGAGCAACGCGGCCGGGTTCTCCGCGGTCAACTCGCAGCGGGTCACTTCGTCACACGCCGCCATGCCGTCGAGCAGCGCCTCCGTGTCGATGTCCTCCAGAGCGGCGGGCAACAGCCCAACGGCGCTGCCCAAACTGGTGCGGCCGCCGACCCAATCCCACATCGGGAAGCGCCGAAGCCACGGCTCGGCTTCCTTGTCGAGGGTCGACCCTTCGCCGGTGATGGCGACTGCGTGCTTGGCGAAGTCCAGCCCGGCTGCCGCGTACGCCTGCTCCGTGACCGTCTTCCCGTTCGCTGTCTCAGGCGTGTCGCCCGACTTGGAGATGACGATCACCAGCGTCTCGCCCAGCTTCCCGGCCAAGGTGCGCAACACCCGTGACATGCCGTCGGGGTCGGTGTTGTCCATGAAGTGCATCGCCACTCCGGATGTCCCCGTGTCGCCCAGCGCCTGGGAGACGAACTGCGGCCCGAGGGCCGAGCCGCCGATCCCGACCACCAGCGCGTGGGCGAACGGCTTCCCCGAGGGCGCCGTGATTTCGCCGGCCCGCACCTTGGCAGCGAACGCCTCGACTTCTCGCCGCGCTTTGACGATCTTCTCCGGAATGTCCGGTTCGTCAGCGGGACGTGGAGCCAGTTGCGGAGCGCGCAGCCAGTAGTGACCGACCCGACGCTTCTCGTCCGGATTAGCGAGGGCGCCAGCCTCCAGCTCGCGCATTGCCTGATATGCCTGCTGCACCGGCAGCTCCATCTCCGGCAGGAACTGGTCATCGAAGAGCATCCGGCTGACGTCCAGGGCCAGCTTGGGGGTCTCGCACTCGCAGAGGTGCCGTTGGTAGCGTTCCCACAGTTGTGCGGCGGTCATGCGAATCTCCTTCGGAACGGGAACTCGGCGGGGTGCGCAACGCCAGCGCCAGCGCCCGCCGGACCACCACCAGTGTACCTCGGCCGCCTTACGCCAGAAAGGCGAGTGGTCCCCTGCCCCTTGCCGACGCCACGCCATTCCGGTACACTCCCCGGCGCGGCAAACACAGACGGAAGCAACGCGTTCAAGGAGAGCAGAGATGGCAGACCAGACCCAGTCCCAGAAGGAATACTTGGCCACCGCCGAAGCCACCCGCGCCGAGCGGATGCAGTGGTGGCATGAGGCGCGGTTCGGCATGTTCATCCATTGGGGGTTGTACGCTCAACTCGGGCGACACGAGTGGGTGATGAACCGGGAGCGAATCCCGGTGAAGGAATACGAGCAGCTCGCGGCAACCTGGAAGCCCAAGCCGCGGCCCGCTCGGGAGTGGGCGGCGCTGGCGAAGGCGGCCGGCATGAAGTACATGGTGATGACCACCAAGCACCACGAAGGCTTCCTGCTGTGGGACTCCCAGATGTCGGACTACAACGCCGCCAAGTGCGGTCCCGGTCGGGATCTGGTCCGCGAGTACGTCGAGGCGGCGCGCGAGTTCGGACTGCGGGTCGGGTTCTACTACTCGCTGATGGACTGGCACCACCGCGATGGCGCCCGCTGCGCCTACGATGAGAAGGCGCGCCGGCGGTTTCTCGACTACACCCAGGGGTGTGTGCGCGAGCTGATGTCCAACTACGGGAAGATCGACATCCTCTGGTACGACGTGTCGTGGCCGCTCAGCTCACCCGAGGCGTGGGAAAGCTACGAAATGAACGCGAGGGCGCGGGAGCTGCAGCCGGAACTGATCATCAACAACCGCTCCCAACTCCCCGAAGACCTCGGCACCCCCGAAGAGCACATCCGCGCCGAGGAAGCCGGCCGCGCCTGGGAAGCCTGCATGACCTTCAACGGGTCCTGGGGCTGGCAGCCCACCCCGCCGGAAGACTGGCACTCAGAGCGCAAGGTGCTCGACATGCTGCGCCAGTGCGCCGCCGGCGGCGGCAACCTGCTGTTGAACATCGGTCCGCTGCCCGACGGCTCCGTCCCCGAGATCGCCACAGAGCGCCTGACCGCCGTCGGCAAGTGGCTGAAGAAGTACGGCAACGTTGTCTATGGTCCGGTCGATCGCGTCGAGGGGCTGGAGTGGCTCCCGACCGGCACGTGGACCCGCAAGGGCAACACGCTCTACTTCTGGTGCACCCGCTGGCCCGGCAAAGAGTTGGCGATCGGCGGGCTCACCGAGAAGCTCAAGAGCGCCCGCGTGCTGCCCAACGGCAAGCCGCTGGCGTTCACGCAGAAGAAGGACCGGCTGGTGATCAGCGGCCTCCCAGCAAGCTGCCCGGACAAAGTCGCCGGCGTGGCACTGATCGAGATGGAGTTCCGGAAGGTCCCGCAGCAGAAGCTCGGAGCGGGATGCGTGCTGCTGCCGTGAGGGCGGAAGCAACCGGAGTTGGCACTGCCGCCGACAAAGACCGACAGGGCATCCCTCTTCGTGGCGGCGGCTGACCCGCTGCCCTGTTCCGCGTTGCTCGTCACGGGTGTGGAGAGCAGCGACGCTCTCACCAGGCTCTTCCACCAGGCCAACGCCGACCCGCGCATGGGCGCGCTCTGCACCAGGTACCTCAACGGCTGGAAGGACGCCGGCGGCGGGCTGTTCTGCAACTTCCCCAGCGTCGGGAGATGGTCGGAGTGGGGCAGTTGGGGGCTGCCTCAGTTCAGCGATGGGGACGAGGGCAAGGGAGTCTGGGCCTCCGGGCCCCGAGCAGGTCGTCCGATCGCCGGCGGCCCGACCGCGATGGCATGCCGGTCGGGCACCCCCGGTCGGGTCGATCCGAAGTGCCTGCAGGTGCGGGGATGTTGTACACTTGCATCAACAGCGTCCGCCTCAATGAACCGACTCTACCTGGACTACAACTGCTTTCAGCGCAGCTTCGACGACCTGAGCCAAACCAGGATCCTGATGGAGTCGCTGGCTTGCCAGGACCTGTTCGCCCGCGCCGACCGCGGCGATGTGGAGCTTGTGTGGTCGTTCATGCACGCCGACGAAACCGCTCTGTGTCCATTCGTGCACCGACGAGTCGAGGCGTTGCGCCTTGCCGATGTGTGCCGGGTACGGGTCGGCCCCGACGACGAGGCAGTCGAACGAGCGAAGCAGCTACAGGACGATGCCGGGCTCTCGCCAAAGGACGCACTGCATCTGGCATGTGCCGTGGTGGCGGGAGCCACTGCGTTCCTCACGTGCGATGACAGGCTGGTCCGCCAAGCGCAACGAGCGCCGGCTGACCTCGAGGCCATGAACCCACTTGACTACTGGCGACGGGAGTACACATGATGGCAGAGACCCTCGTGCCCACCGATACGGAACTGGCGATCACCGGTATCGAGCTTCTGAACCGGGGACTCGGTGCGACTGCTGCTCTCCGATTCCTTTCCCTGCTGCACCGCAACCCCACTGACTATGTGACTGTCTCGCGCCGCCTGTACGAGGGGCAGTCCATCGACGAGATTGTGGCACGAGCACGGGCGCAGTGGTCAGAGCAGGCGCGCGAGGGCTGAGTGCCCGTCTGGGGCCGCAAGCAAGACACGCCCTCTCTCCCACAGCCGTTGTACCGCCCGGCAACGCGATGGCTGCCGTTCCGCGATGGGGGCTTCCGCTCCCTTCCGAAGGCCGAAGGCAGTCTGCCCGGGTCATGGCACCCCGTTTGCCGGCGCGTGCCCCACGGCCCACCGGTACACATGCCGCTCGTGCCCTCCGAACCGGTCAGTCCACTGCCCGTCGGCCGCCTGCACCTCTCGCCCCTCGAACATGACCTCGGCCGCGCCCTTGGCGCCGGGCAGGGAAAGCCGCGCCTCGACTCCCGCGCTCGTTGTGTTGACGGCGGCAACGAGGACTTCGCCCTCATGCGAGTACGCCTTGCACATGACGTTTGGTGCGCTGCATGCGACCTCGGGCGCCGGGTCGAGACTGCCGAGCGCCGGCGCCAGCGCGTCCACCTCGACGAGCAGGGCGCGCATCTCGTCGAAGCACGCCTTGGTCCGCGGGACCTGGGCGAAATAGTAGAGGCCGCGCGCACCGGCCATCAGCGAGCCGTAGACCATGCAGGATAGCTCCCGCGGCGTCGGCTCGCGGTCCATCCAGTAGGCGTAGCCCGTGCCCTGGAGCCACATCCAGACGGGCTTCTTCTCCTTCTCCGCCCCGATCTTCATCTGCGCCACTGCGTTGATGGCAGCCAGCGGGGAGCTGTGCGGAATCGGGTAGACATCCGTCGAGTAGAGGTCGCCCAGATGGTCGGTGAGTTTGTCGGGCAAGTAGTTGATGAGCGCCGGGCGCGACGGATCGAGCTCCTTGGCCAGCTTCAGTCGCGCGTTGGCTTCGGCAAAGCGCTCGCCGCTCGGCTCGTCGTACACGTACCAGCAGAGCAGCGCTGGATGCTCCTTCAACGTCGCGACATGCTCCCGGAACTGCTCGAGGGGGATGCGGCCGTCCAACCACGGAATGAGCCGCAGACCGACTTGCGCGCACCGGTCGAAGTAGCCTTTGAGTTGGTCAGTCGTGATGCCGGGCCGGATTTGAACGCAGACATCCTTGAACCCCGACTTGGCGACGAAGTCCAGAATGTCGAGGTCGGACACGAACTCGAGGCCGAATGAATGCTGGAGGTAAGGCACACCGTCGAGCAGGAAGCGGCCGTGCTCGTCGATTGTCGCCCTGGCGGCCTTGACCGGCCCCGTGATGTCGCGCCCGGCGGCGGTCTCAGGCGTGCGTCGCGGGGGAGTCCAGTCCACCAGCTTCTCGCGGGCAGCGAGGCCGGCATCGTCGTACGAGGCATGGAACTCGGGTGTCGGCTCCTCACACTCCTGGAGCTGGACAGCATCAATCCACAGCTTCCCGGGCTGACTGGGCGCGATGGCGGCGATCAGGCGCTCCGCCCGCGGGATAGCTTTGAGCGCGCCCTGCACCCACTCCGTGCCGACCTCAACGGTGACGCCACGCCCGCCGCAGCTCAGCGTGACCGGCAGCTTCGGTTGGTCCGACTTGAGCCAGGCGGACAGCACGCACGCCTTCACGGAGGCGGCTGGCGTGCGCCAGACCGACTGCGCTTTCAGCAGTGGCAGCTCGGGGGTATTCTCCAGGCACAGGCTGACGACTCCCGCTTTCGCGACGGTCCGGTCGAGATGCCAGTGCCGGCGCCAAAGGTCCATGTCCGCCGCCCACGGCAAGTCGCCCACGCCCCAGTGTCCGCTCCCCCAGCCGTAGGGCATGTCGGCGCCGATGATCTCGAAGCTGCCATTCGGCAGGAAGCTTTCCGCCGGGTCGCTCGGCATCGTGCTGAGGTTGCGCAGGCGGAACGTGCACTTGCCGGCGCCGGTACTCCACACGGAGAAGCGGAAGGTCGTCACCTTGTCCCACCCCTCAGGCTTGTCTTCGGTGCCGAAGTCTTCGAGACGAAACGTCCTGGGCGTCCATACCTCCGGCAACCCGCCCCAGAACCGCGCGTACCAGCCGCCGCGGGTGCCGAAGAAGATGCCGACGGTGCCGCCGAGGCTACCGTTGGTCGCAGAAACATCGAAGCCAATCCGGCCGACCTGCGACAGGTCCAGCGGCGCCTGCCAGTCCCAGCACGCCCGGTCGCCTTGCTTGGCGAAGTCGGCGTCCAGAGCGAGACACGTGGCGCCACCATCGAGCTTCTCGACGCGCACGGGCTTGCTGCCGAACTGCGGCTGCCAGTGCTGCTGCGCTTCCGCGGTGTCGGGGTACGAGAAAGCGGCGAGGTCACCGGCGGCGCGCGCAACCACAGGCGCAAGGAGCAGCGCGGCTATCGCAGACAGAGCTGCCATAGGAATCACCCATGCCCGCCCGTTGGTTGGGGACCACATCGAAATGACAGTGTACCCCCGGGGACGTCCGAACTTGTTCGCGGGCCGCTGCGCCGCCACTGCGCCCCCCAACAAGTTGGGGCGTCCTGAACGCATTCTCACAGGACATCACTCCTCCGTAGTCTGTCCGGCGCCCACGGCCGTTCAGTTGGCTATCTCTGGGCCCCTGCCTGCCCCGTCCAGATCCCCGCAGTCCCCAATGATCCCGTGGTACCTCCCCAGCCAGTACGGCAGCAGCCAGAACGTTCCGCACTCCTCGGTGAGGTCGTTGCCGCCGTCCAGTTCGTACGGGTTGCCGTTCCACTTGTGCAGGCGGCGCTCCGGCCAGCGGACGGGGACGAGCGCCTGCCCCTCCCCATGCCGGCCTGCGTGCGGGGCCGGCACCACGTCGGCCCGGTGGCTGTTGGTGACCTTCCATTCGATCAGGTCGAGCGGGATCTCCTGCAGCGACCCGACGGCCGCCTCAGCGTCGCACGGTCGGCCGGT
>PEVN01000179.1 GCA_002779825.1 Armatimonadetes bacterium CG06_land_8_20_14_3_00_66_21
CTCCTGACCGCGCCGCCCGCCGGGCCGTCTGGTCTCCTTGCCCTGCCGGAGACCTCCGGTCGAAGGGGTGTCGCGGTCGGAGACCGCGACACAGCGAGCGAGCGCAATGCCGGTCGATCCGGTTGCTCTCCGGATCGGCATGGACTACACTCTGCACTGACGAGGTGAAACGGATGCCAACGAAACGCTCTGCCCAGAGGAGCGACGCCGGATTTCCCGTGGCGGTAGTGATAGAGCACGACCCTGACGATTCGTCTGAATACAGGTGGTCCGCGTACTGCCCCGCGCTTCCCACCTGCTTCTCAGAGGGTCGCACGCGGGAAGAAGCCCTCACCAACGTTCGCGAGGTCCTCGCGACCTATCACGACTTGCTATCCGAGCAGTTGGCCGAGAAGGACGTCGTGCTGGTCGGGGCGCTAGCATGACCGACACGCCCCGGAACGTGGTCCGGGCACTTCGGAAGATCGGGTTCATCCAGGTGCGCGCCAGAGGGTCCCACCGCTACTTCAAGCGGGGCACGGTCGTCATACCGGTTCCGGACCATCCGGGGGACATGAACCAGAAGACGTTCCACCGTATCCTCCGACTGGCAGGCTTGACGGTCGAGGACTACCGCGACCTCCGCTGAAGTCGCCTCCTATCCGCCGCCCGCCGGGGCGGCGAAGCGGCAGCCCGTTACCAGGGCTGCCCAGCGCAATACCGGGCTGCCCCTGTCGTCCACGAGCCTGCCCACCCCGTTGCCAGGGCTGCCCAGCTCGATACCGAAGCCGCCCACCCCGATACCGGACTTCCCTCGCCGTCCATGGGGCTGCCCAGCCCGATACCGGGGCTGCCCAGCCCGATACCGAGTTTCCCTCGTCGTCCTTGAGCTTGCCCAGGCGGTTGCCGGGGTTCCGCGGCCCGTTGGTGGGATCCCCTCCGGCGCGTCCAGGACTTGCACTCCTGGACGCGCTGTCGTCACGCAGCCGTCCCCGGGCGGAACAGCCTCCGCAGGAACCGCGTGAGATCGTCGAAGAGCGTGTACGTGACGGGGATGAGCACCAGCGTGAGTAGCGTGGAGACGATCATTCCGCCAATCACGCAGATGGCCATCGGTGCTCGGGTCTCCGAGGCTTCTCCCAAGCCGATGGCGATGGGCAGCATGCCCAAGATCATGGCTGTGGTGGTCATCAGGACGGGGCGGAGGCGGACGGGGCCGGCTTCCAGGATGGCGTCATTGCGCGGGACGCCGCGCGCCCGCAGGGTGTTGGTGTAGTCGAGCAGCAGAATGGCGTTCTTCGTCACAAGCCCCATGAGCATGATGATGCCGATCATGGCGATGATGCTCAGGGTCTTCCCGGTGATGGCCAGCGCAGCAATGGCGCCGACCAGTGCCATGGGCAGGCTGAACATGATGATGAACGGGTTGAGGAATGACTCGAACAACGCCGCCATCAGCATGTAGACCAGGAGCACGGACAGCAGCAGCGCGGCCAGGAGGTACCTGTTGCTCTCGGCCGACACCTCGGCGCGCCCACCCCAGTGGAGCAGGATGCCGGGCATGGGGGTTTTGTCCAGCTCGGGCTGGATCTGCTGCTGCATGTTGCCCAGCGGATAGCCTTCCTCCAGGTTGGCCAACACGGTGACCTGCCGCTGGCGGTTCTTCCGGTCAATCTTGTTCGGCCCGCGGGAGAGCGACACTTGCGCCAACTCGCGGAGGCGCACCGGTTGGTGGTTCCGCATCCCGATGACCAGGTTCTCGACCTCGCGCACGTCGTTGCGGTCGGCCTCTTCGAGCTGGACCCGGATGTCGTACTCCTCGCCGGCTTCGCGGAACTTGGTGTCGGTGTTCCCTTCGAAGGAGTCGCGGAGCACCATGGCGATCTTCGCGACGGAGAAGTCGAACGCAGCGGCCTTCTCTCGGTCGACGCGGACTTGGACTTCCGGCTTCCCGGTCCGCCACGAGATGTCGGGGTCGCGGATGCCTTCGGTCTTTGCCAGCAGCCCCTTGATGGCGTTGGCTGTGCGGAGCATCTGGGCCATGTCATTTGACCGCAGCTCGATCTGGACGGGCGCCTCGGTGCCACCAAACCCGGAGGAGATGGACACCTTGAGGTCGGCGCCGGGAATGGCGGCGACCTTTTGGCGGAGTTCGCGCGCCACCTCTTGGTCGGAGCGGTGTCGGCGCCCTTCCCACTTATCGAGCGGATGCCGCACGCGCTCCTTCAACTGGACCTTGTCCACCAGCTTGAGACTGACCTGACCGTAGCCGGGTCCCTGCTCGCCGACGCCGCGGAAGCCGCCGGTGATCCGGCCGACGTTGGTAAAGACGTTCTCCACCTCGGGAACCGCGAAGACGATCTCCTCTACCTGGCCGAGCAGTTTGTTGGTCTCTCGGAGGGTAGTCCCCTGGGGCATCTCCACCGTCACCCCGAGCTTACCTTCGTCCGACGAGGGGAAGAACTCGAACCCGAGCCGAGGGCCGAAGACCATCAGCGTGCCCACCAGGGCGCCGAGTCCGAGCAGCAAGGTGAAGAAGCGTCTGCGCAACGCCAGCCGGAGCACGCCGCGGTAGCGGTCATCCAGCCAGCGGTAGAAGCGATCGAAGGCGCGGCCGAACCCGCCCGTCGGCTCTGTCTGCTCCCCCCGGCGGAACCAGCGGGAGGCGAGCATCGGGGTCAGCGTGAAGGCGCACAGCAGCGAAAACAACGTGGCGACTGCGACAGTGATGCCGAACTGGCGGAAGAACTGCCCCACGATGCCGCCCATGAAGGCGATGGGGACGAACACAACCACATCGGTCATGGTGATCGCCAAAGCAGCCAACCCGATCTCCGTTCGACCGTTCAAGGCAGCGTCGCGAGGGCCCTCCCCCAGGTGGAGATGGCGGAAGATGTTCTCGATGACGACGATGCTGTCGTCCACCAAGATGCCCACCACCAGCGACAGCGCCAGCATGGTCATCTGGTTCATGGTGAACCCGAGGGCCTTCATCGGCAGGAACGTGGCCACGAGGCAGGCCGGGATGGCGATGCCCACGATGAAGGTGCCGCGGATGTTGTGCAGGAAGAGGTAGATCGTGAGCACGACCAAGATCACGCCCAGGATCAGGCTCATGTTCACGTCTTCCAGGGCCGCCTTGACCTGCTTGGAGTCGTCCTGAGAGGTCACGAACTCCAGTTCGTCGCCGTACTCCTGCTTGAGGCCGCTGAGCTCTCGCTTGACGCTGTTGCAGACGTCGACGGTGTTGGCGTCGGCGGACTTCTGGACCAGCACGCCGATGCTGGGCTTGCGCTGCACCCGGGTGATCTCCGCCGGCTTGGCCACGGTATCCAGCACGCGCCCCAGCTCACTCAGCTTCACCACGACCCCCTCGCCGGGAGGCCCTTGGCCGTCGGAGAACTGCAGCCTCAGGTCGCGGACCTCGTCCACGGTCTGGAACTCGCCGAGGGTGCGCACGGAGAACTGCTGTTTGCCTTCGTCGATATCGCCGCTGGGGAGGTTCAGGTTCTGCGCGGAGACAGCGCGGGCCACGTCGCTGACCGTCAGCCCCAGCGACTCCAGCCGGCCGCGGTCCAGCGCGACGCGGATCTCGCGGGTCTCGCCACCGGTGAGGGTGATGGCGGCGACGCCGGGCACTTTGCCGAGCCGGTCTTTGACTACATCGTCAGCGATCCGCTTGAGCTGGGCCAACGGCAGGTGGCTGGAGAGACCGATCATCATGACCGGCATGGAGCCGATGTCCAGCTTGCTGATGGTGGGGCGGTCGGCGTCCTGGGGAAGCTGGCGAAGAGTGGAGTCGACCTTCTCGCGAATGTCAGACGTGGCCGAATCGAGGTCGATCCCCACGTAGAATTCGGCGGTAACGATGGACAAGCTGTCCTGCGAGACGGAGGTCACGTTCTTGATGTTGTTGACTGCCCCGATCGCTTCCTCGAGCGGCTTCGTGACGAGGGTCTCGATCTCCTCAGGCCCCGCGCCCGGGTAGGTGGTCATGATCGTGACGTAGGGCAGGTCGATCTTGGGATTCAGCTCCACCTTCATGTCCATGCGGGAGCGCAGACCCATGACGATCAGCGCCAGCCAGAACATCACGATGAAGACTGGACGGCGAATCGAAGAACTCGTTAGCCACACAGTGGGATGCCTTTCACAGCGCCGCAAGCCCCCTAGGACGCATACGACTTATGGGACCTATCCGAGCGCAGATGCTCTCAATTCGCCCTCTTCACTCGGACCGATTGCCCGTCTCGCAGCGTGTCCGCGCCGATCACGACGACGTACTCGCTGCCGTCGAGGCCGTTCAGGATCTCGGCGCGCTCCGGATTGCTCAGCCCGATCTCCACCGGCTGTTCTCGGACCGTTCCGTCGGTGACGACGTAGACGACGTCCTGCGAGTCGCGGCGGACCAAGGCGGTGCGGGGCACCACCAGGGCGCCCTCGTGTCGGTCGAGTTGGATCTCGCCGCGGGCGAACGAACCGGGCTTGAGCGACTTGTCGGCATTGGGGACGGAAACCTTCACGCGAAACGTGCGGCTGGCGGCGTCCGCCACGGGAATGACCTCGCTGACGAGGCCCTTGTAGGCGCGGTCGGGAGCGGAGTCGACGGTCACGTCCACAGGCTGCCCAACGTGCACCTCGCCGACGCTGACCTCTGCAATGGCTGCCTCGAAGTAGACGGTGTTGAGGGACACGAGGTGCAGTAGCGCCATGCCGGGAGAGACCATCTCGCCGCCGTCCACGTCTTTCGTGGAGACGATCCCGGCGAGGGGGCTGTGGATCCGCGTGTTTGCCAACTGCTCTTTCGCATAGGCGACACCGGCCTTCGCCTGCACGACGCCCGCCTGGGCGGCCTTCACGTCTTCGTCGCTGATGCTGTCGCGGACCTGGGAAGCCTTGGCCAGCTCAAGCGCGGCCTCTGCTTGACGCACCTGCTGCACGGCTCCCTCGATCTGGTCTTTGCTGACCTTGGTCTGTGCGCGGTTCTCTTTGGTCTGGGCCAGAGAGTTTTCGGCTTGACGGACCTGCTCCTCGGCGACGCGGATCTCTTCGGTGCGGGGCCCTTCGCCGACCAGTGACTCCTGCTGCCGCGCGCTCTCGTGCTGTGCCTTTGCCAGGTCGTACTGGCGCTGGGCTTCGTCGACGGACGCCTGCGGTGCAGCGCCGCCGGCCTGCAGTTGCTTCATCCGCTTGAGGCTCGTGTCCGCCAAGTCCAGGTTGGCTTTCGCTTGGGCGACCGCTTGCTTGGCCTGCGCCTTCTGCTGGTCGCGGGAGCCCTTCTTCAGCGCTTCGAGGTGCTGCTTTGCCGCCGCCACCTGTGATTCCGCCTGCTTGACGGCGGTCTCGATTTGCGTGTCCGTCAGGGCCGAGCCAGTCTCCATCTGCCGGAGCTGCGCCCGGGCGCCGTCCAACGCGGCTTGTGCGCGCTTGATGCCGCTGTCGATCTCGGACGACGTGAGTGGCTTGCCGACCTTCGCCTGCGCCACCCGCGCTTCAGCAACGGCGACGCCCGCCTCGGCTTGCCGCAACTGGGCGCGGATCTCCGCCTCGTCGAGTTGGATGAGCAGGTGCCCGGCCGCGACTCGGTCGCCTTCGTCAACGGTCACGCGGACGACGCGGCCGGGGATCTCGCTGCCGATCCGCACCTCGTCCTTCGCCTTGAGCGAGCCGGACACGGCCAGCGTCTTGATCATCGTGTCCCGGCTCACGAGGTTGGCCTCCACTGCCCGGGCTTCGGCCTGCGGGGCCTTGCCGCCCTTCCCGCCCTTGCCACCGCCCGGCGCGCCCGGGCGCCGCCCGCAGCCGGAGGTCAGTACGGCCACGGCGAGCAAGAACGCGACCGACACTCGGATTGCCTCCGCGTTCCCAGACTTTCCCGACCGGCGAGGTGGGGACCAAATCTGCAATCTGCAATCTGCAATCTGCAATCTCATCCCGCCTTCTCCCCTTGTGCTTGGAGCAGCGCCGCTTGGTCCTGCCCCACGGCGTGCTCCAGGTCTGCCAGTGCTGCGTAGTAGTCGTACAGCGCCCGCGCTTCGTTGGTCTTCGCTTGGGTCAGTGCGAGTTCGGCGTCGCTGACCTCGATGTTGGTGCCCATGCCGTTCTCATACCGAACGCGGGCGATGCGGAGCGCTTCCTGGGCCTGCTCAATCGTCTTCGTTGCGGTGGCGATGCGGCGGAAGGACTGGTCAGCGGAAAGGTAGGCGCTCTTGACCTGCAGCGCGATCCCCTGAAGGAGCTGCTCCCGCGATCCCGCCAACTGCGCCACCGTCGCGCTGGCTTCTTCGGTCCGCGCCCGGGTGAGCTTGCCGTCCAGAATGGGAAGCTGCACGGATAGGGTTGTGTTCCAGTCGTAGTCGCTGCCGAACGCCGTGGCGACCTTCCGGTTGTAGTCGGCGGTTACCGCCACTGTGGGCTTCTTCCCCGCCTGCGCGATCTCGAGTTGGGTTTCGGCGGCCTGGGTGGTGGCTGCCAGGGATTGCAGTTCCGGCCGACTCGCTGCGGCGGCCGAGAGGCAGGTGTCGAGCTTCAACGTGAACTCGGGTGCTGGCGCCGCTGCCGCCAGCACCACCGGCGTCTCCAGCGGCCGGCCAAGCGCGCTGTTGAAGGCCGCTTCTGCGACACCCACAGCGCTGTCGGCCTCGACCAGTTGCTGTTGCGCGTTGGCGACCTCGACCTCGGACCGGATCACGTCGAACTTCGCCACGGCGCCCGCCTCGAAACGAACGCCGGCAAGCCGCCGGTGCTCCGCAGCCTGCGTCACCGCCTCCTCGGCCACCTCGCGGAACCGGCGGGCCTTGAGGACCCCGAAGTAGGCCTGTTTCACGTTCAGCGCTACTGCTTCGCGGGCGGTTTCGTAGTCGTGCTCCGCTGCGCTGGCGGCATGTTCGGCTGCCACCGGCGCCCGCTGCAGGCGCCCTCCCGAGTAGATCACCTTCTGGGCGTGGACGTTGACATTGTGGCTGTCCGGCGGCACGATCTGCGAGGACCCGCCACCGGGGATGTTGAACGAGACTGTGGGCCCTTGCCGGGTGTAGCGGCCACTGAGGTCGACCGTGGCCTTGGACTGCGCTGCTGCCTGGCCGATCCGTGCCTTGGCCGCTTCAATCTTCCGCGCCGCGACGGGGAGGCTGGGGTTGTTCGCCAACGCCTGCCCAACGGCCTGCTCGAGCGTAAGCGGCTCCTCCGGCTTGGCTGGTTCGCCGAGACATGGCAAGGCCAACCACAGGGCGAGCCCCGTGACGGACATACTTCGCAACCGACTGCTCATGGCACCTATGCCCTCCATTCCGCTTGGTCTCGGAGCGCCTGGGGCTACTCCGGGATCTCGTCTTGGAGGCGGGTCAGCCCCGCCAGCGTCCGCTGGAGGATGCTCTCCACCTTCTCTGCCTTGAACAGGACGAGACCATCTTCAAAGGGATGGGCCAGCACGACGAGTTTGTCGCCTGAACTCAACCCGAGGTCCTTCCGGGCTTCTGCCGGGATGACGATCTGCCCCCGTTCGCCGACGGTCACGACTCCGTACAAGGGAGGAGACTCGTCGCCGCTCCTGGTGGCCGGGTTCGGCTCTGACATGGCGTTGCTCTCCCGCTCCTCGATTCCTCTGAAATGTATGATAAGTATGACGAAGTCTACCAGTTGCGGAAGACTCCAACAAGTGCCCGGATGTAAGTCTTCCTCCAATCGTGAGCGATGGCGGCGCGTGCTCACGACCATGGCGAACGGTCCAGACCCAAAAGAAAAGCAGCGCCCCCCCCCCCGGGGGCGCTGCTTCGCAATGCATATTCAACCGAAGGGCGGCAGGATCAGACCATGTCTTTGACGGCCTTGAGGACGTTCGCCTTGACGACTTTGCTGGCCGGCTTGGCCTGGAACATCTGCTCTTCGCCGGTGAACGGGTTGATGCCCTTGCGCGCTTTGACGGCGGGCTTCTTGCGGACGGTGAGCTTGACCAAACCGGGGACAGTGAAGACGCCGGGCCCGCGGCTGGCGAGCTCTTTCTTCATGATGCCCGCCACCGACTCGAACACGCTGGCCACCTGCTTCTTGGTGAGACCGGTTTCCTCTACGAGCAGTGCCATGATCTCGGACTTCGTCTTTGGTTTCTTCGGGGCTGCTGCCATGGTGCGGTGATCCCTCCTGAGGAGCCGCCATTCTGTTCAAGAATGGCTTTGGAAAGTTATGCTTTCGGAGCGCATGATATCCCTTCCGTGCACCAGAGTCAAGCGAAAACCCGAGAAAACAGGGGTGAAATGGGGTCGGAAGCTCGCAGACCCCACTATTTTCGGTGTTTTTGGGGTGTCTGACCGTTCCCGCAGTGGTTTCGCGGGCATGTCCGTGGCATGTGCGGAACCGCGGTCGCCGGCAGGAACTGCACCCGTGCTGGCCAACATGAGACGGATCCGCAGCGCTGTGCGCATGTTGATCTCAGCCTTGAGTCCCCGAACCAGTTGCGAAATGCCGATGACCTATTGGCGCCGCACGCTTGCCGTCAGGGCCTCATTCGCCGTGCTGGCCGCTCTGGCCGTTGTCGCGGCGCCGTGCCTTGCCGACTCGTGGGGCACAGCCGTCCATCGCGGCGCCAATGTCGGGCTCTGGCTTGCGGCTGCCGACCTGAAGGTGCTTCGCGCGTGGGGCGCCGACCATGTGCGCGCGCAACTGCTGGCCAAGAACATGCCGGTCGAAGACAGAGACGGTCGGTGCACATTCACGGACGAGGCGTGGAAGCGTCTGGAGGCGTTTCTGGCGGGCGCGCGGGAAGCCGGCCTCAAGGTGGTTCTCGACCTGCATCAACAGGGCGCCTTCTTCCCCGCCGAGAACTGGAAGGCCGAGGCGCAAGGCGCTTGGGACGATCCGGCGTCACGCGGCCGGCTCGCCTCGTTGTGGCGCAGTCTCGCAGAGCGGTTTGCCGCCGACCGCGACCTCGTCTTGGGCTACGACCTCTTGAACGAGCCAGTACCGCCGTACACCGAGGCCGGCTCTCAGTCGTGGAACGAGGTGGCGGCGGCGGCGGTGAAAGCGATCCGTGAGGTGGACGCCTTCCACACGGTCATCGTCGAGTGCGCCTCTTACGCCAACCCCGCGGGCATGGCGAAGCTCAATCCAGTGGCCGACGCCAACGTCGTCTACAGCTTCCACATGTACCAACCTCACGAGTTCACCGAACAGGGCACGCGCCCGCAGTGGCCCTTCGGGCAGCAGTACCCGGGCGAGGTTGCTCTTGGCTGGGACGCCAAGACGCCGACGCTGGTAGACCGGCAATGGCTGGAGGCGTCACTCAAGCCCGTCGCGGAGTTCCAGCAGCGGACCAGGGCTCGCGTGTGGGTCGGCGAGTTCAGCGCCCGCCGGGACGCGCCGGATGGCAGTGCCTGCCGGTACCTCCGCGACGTGCTGGAGCTGTTCGAGGCGCGCGGGTGGTCGTGGGCCTACCACGCCTTCCGCGAGTCCGGCCTCTGGGACCTGGAACGGTGCTCGGACGGGAACTGCCAGGAGCGGCACGCGACGACGGACCGCCTGGAGTTGCTGCGGGAGCACTGGTCACGTCGAGCCCCCCGGTAGCGGGCAGTCGCTCGGCTGCCTCCGGCCTCGTCGGGCAATTGACAAATCTCTGCCGCCTTGTATAATCCACCTACTGGCCGAATGAGCGCTACCGGACCATACACCACGCCACAGCCGAGATTGAGGAACCGCTACCGTCGGCACTGCCATGTTCGAGCGAGTACTTGAGGGGATCGGATTGGGCCGAAGAGGAGCTGATACGGAGGCGGTCGGCGTTGATCTGGGGAGCGGCTTGATCAAGCTCGTACAGGTTCGGGCGCTGGGCGACTATGCAGAGGTTGTCTGCTGGGGGACGGTGCCCACGCCTGACGGCGCAATTGTTGACGGCATGGTCCGCGACTCCGAAGAGGTCGCCTACGCCCTTCGTCGCCTGGTACACGAGAAGGGCCTTGCCGGGCAACCGGCCTGTGCGGCAATCCCGACGCAGTGCGCCCGGATCGAGCACGAGTCGATCCCCGTGCCGTCCGGGCAGACAGCCGGCGGGGCCGCGGCGACTGCCCTGGCAACGAAGCTGGGCGAGGCTGGAGAGGCGGCAGTCGGCGACTGCACGGTCCTCGACCACGATCCGGCTGGCGGCACGGCTGAAGTGGCCTTTGTGACAGCCTCTGCTCAGTGTGTCCACCCGCGCGCCGAAGTCCTGGTCAGAGCACGCCTCGAACCCCTCGCCCTTGAGGTGGAGCCGTTCGCGCTGCTGTGCAGCTTGGTTGAGTCTGTTGAAGACCCGTTGGGGGCCGGCCCGTCGATTGTTGTTGACATGGGGGCGGCGACCCTCGATCTGCTGGCGCTTGAATCGGGCCGACTCGTGGCTGTGCGGACAGCACCTGCTCCGGGCGAGGCAGCCGAAGCCTGCGCCACTCTGCGGCAGATGGTGGAGTCGGTTCGCGAACACCAGGCGTCGCTCGGCCATCCCTGGCAACCCACGCGAGTGGCGTTGTGCGGCGGGCTGGCGGGTTCGCAGTCGGTCGCGCCCCAGCTCGAAGCTGAACTGGGTCTGCCGGTGGAGAGCGGCGACGTGTTTCGAGGAGGTCGGCTGAGAGACCGGCTGAGCGGCGCGGCCGGTGCCCGTGAGTCCGGCCCACTGTTGGCGGTCGCCGCCGGGCTCTCTCTGCGTGGCGCGCTCCTTTCCGGGCGGCTGACGCGCGTGGAGTCACCCCATGAGTAGACCGCTCTGCCACGCCAATCTGATTGCGTCGGAGCTGGCACAGGTGCGTCGTAACCGGCTCTGGCGTGGCCTGGTGGTGGCTACCTTGGTCGCCCTAATGGTTGGACTAGGCGCAGCCCACGTAGGCCTCCGCCGGCGCGTTTCGGCGTTGAAGCAGAAGGAAGACAGGCTGGCGCTGGCTCTCAGCCGGGTGGAGTCCGACGCCAAGCGCATGCAGGAGCTGCGGAAGCGGCACGAGGAACTGACTGCGCACGCTGCCCTGGTGCGGAAGTGCCGCAAGACGGAGGAAAGGTGGGCGCAGTTCCTGGGAGCGGTAAGCGCGAAACTGCCCGCGGACACCTGGCTCACCGAGATTCGGTCGGCGGAAGACCACGCCTCGGGGAGCCGCTCGGACCCTACGGTCAGCCGGTCGTCACAGGAGCAAGCGGTGGTCCTCGCGGGCGTCTCACAGAGCCCGGCGGGTGTCTCTACCTACCTGACGCGGCTGAACTACACCGACTGGTTCGCGGCAGAGCTGCAGTTGACGAAGATGAAGCGGACCACGATCGGGGAGACGCCGGTGTACGAGTTCGCGGCGACGGGCGCGCTCAGGACTCCTCTGGGGCTGACGGGAGGTCCCGGATGACCTGGCCACCGCGCACGGACGCCGTGCGTCCGCCGAGGTTCGAGGTGCGTTCCCTGCTGCTGGCCTGTGGAGCCGCCGCGATGGTTGCGGCGGGGTGCGTCCACTTGGTTGTCACCCGGTGCCCCGAGTGGGCCCGGCTGGAACGGCGAGTTGCGCGCAGTAGTGCTCGGCTGGCGACCCTCCGCGACCAGGCGTCGCAGCGGGAGGACTACGAGAAGCTCGCCGCCAAGGCCGAGGAGCAGTTTGGCGAACTCGAGCTGGCTCAGTCCCCGAAGCGGTACGTGCCGTCTCTGCTGGAACAACTCGGCAGCTTGGCGGGCGACACCGGCTGCGAGCTTGCTGGCTTCGAGCCGGGCACGATTGCGAGCGGCCCCGGCTACAGCACCGTGCCTGTGACGATCACCGTTGAAGGCGGCTTTGCGGCACTTCAGTCCTTCCTGGAGAAGCTGGCCCAGTTCCCCAAAGTGGTCGCTGTCCAGAGCGCTGCGGTTGCGACAGTCAAGCCCAAGGGCCCGGAACCCGCTGAGCACTTGGTGCGTATGGAGTTGCACGCTCTGGCGTACCTGTTCCCGCTGCAGCCGGGCCAGAAAGACGAGTACACTGACGAGGGCGAACAGGCGCCGACCGACCAGCCAGGAAGCGGGCCGCCCCCGGCGCCACAACAGGAGACGAAAGCAGAGCCAAGCCATGCAGCTCAGTTCCCGGGCGAAGCTCCTTCTGGGGGGGATTCCGGCGGCGGCAGTAATCACGCTGTGCCTGTTCCTGCTGAGAAGCCGGGTGACCCCACGAACGGAAGTCGTTCGTCCGCCCACAAACCAAGCGAACACGACGGCTCGGACACAGCGGCTCCCCTCGACTCGCCTCCCGGGTGGGGCAGTCCGGCCCGCCAGCGAGGCCACGGCAGAGCCAGCGCGGCTCGACCGTGATCCGTTCCAGCCGCTGGTGACGCCGCCGCCGCCCGCGGAGCCGGCGGAAGAGCCCAAGCCGGAGCCGATTGTTGTCAACACGGCCCCCTGCCCCCCCTGTCCGCCGCCCCCTGCGCCCCAGCCGTTGCCGGTGGTGCCGGTCCCCTCGGCGCAGGTGCAGCCGGTGGTGACCGCGACAAACGGCGAAGTGGACCACCCGCTGACGCTCGCGGGGATCCTCACCTCCGAGCCACGAGTCGCCGTGCTGCGACGAGGCGCTGAGCGCTACATCGTGCAGCAAGGCGACGCGGTCGGTGACGCCGGGACGGTCGCTGAGATATCCGGAGACTCCGTGACGCTGGAGAAGGACGGCGAGCGCCGCGTGCTCCTGCTCCGGACCGGAGCGGAGGTTCAACGAAAATGACACAGCAACCCACGTCTGCCCGCCGCCGCGGGTGTCGGTTCGCGCTCTGGGCAGTCCTGCTCGGGAGCCTGCCTTTCGCTATGGCCGCCGAGAAGCAGCCCCCCGCAGCGAAGACTGCCCCGCCTCCCGCGGCGAAGAAGCCGGTACCCAAGAAGCCCGCGCCCCCCAAGCCCGCCGAGATGCCGGCAGCCGCGTCACAGCCGGTCGAGGGGCAAGCAGCGGAACCCGCCGCTCCGGCGACGCTCAGCATGGACTTCGTCGCGGCGGATCTGGTGGACGTGGTGAAGGCAATCTCCGTCCAGAGCGGCCTCGATGTGGTCGTCGCCGGCGGGGTGGGCACCTCGATCACGGTTCACCTGACCAACAAGCCTGTGGAGGCCGCCCTGGAGTTGATCGCCAGCGCGAACGAACTTGCCTTCCGCAAGGTGCACGATACCTACGTCATCGGGACGCGGGACGCCATCGAGAAGGCCTTTCCCGAGGGCGTAGTCACCGAGGTGGTCAAGGTCTCGCGGGCACCCATTGAGACGATCACGGGCGCAGTCGCCGCGGCGCATCCCGGCGTCGTGGTGACGCCCGGCGCCGAGGGGCGCGCTGTCCTGCTGAGTGGTGGCAAGGAGGCCGTCGCCGCTTCGCAGCAACTGGTCTCGCAGCTCGACAGCCAGCTCCCCGAGATCCCGCAGCCGGCTCCGCCGACGACGCCGGCGAAGATCACGGCCGCCTACAAGCCACAGCACGCGACACTGCCCCTGCTGCAGGCGTTCTTGACCCGGCTGGGCTTGGGAGTCGAGGTCGCCGTGGACGAGCAGGTGCAGGTCCTGACGCTAAGGGGCGAACCCGAGCTGATCGATCAGGCAAAGGCGATCCTCAAGGAGATCGACGTTCCTGCCAAGGCTGAGCCTGCACCGCAGAAGGTGGAAGACCCGCAGCTCGCGAGCCGTCTGCTGGTGTCGTACGCCTCCCCCGAGGAAGTGTGCCGCGCGCTGACCGCAGCCTTTGGCGAGAAGCTGAAAGTCGCCCCTGTGGCAGGTAGCCGGCAGTTGATCCTTAGCGGCCCCGAGGCCTTGGTGGAGAGCGCCGCCCGGTTGACCACGCAGTTGGATGAAGCGCCGCTGCAGATTGGGCTGGACCTCGCCCTGGTCAGCCTGCCGGAGAAGCTGCCCGACGCGTTGGCCGCGGTCTTCGGCAGCGAGGGCACCGACGACGCGCCCAAGCCGGAGGGGGTCGCCAGCGCCGGAGTGACGTTCGCCAAGATCCTCGAGGCCATCGAGGCTGAGCCGACGGCTGCCGTTCTCAGCCGGACGCGGCTGGACACCATCGAGGGCAAGGCCGCCGCGCTGTCAGTGGGCAACACCCAAGGCGGAGCTGCCGCAGGCAAGCAGGCAGACTCCGCCGGCACCGGCTTCAAGCTGGAAGTCACGCCCACCGTCGACCGAGACCAACAGCTCACCCTCAGCGTGACCGCGACGCTGACGGCGCTCTCCGGCTACACTCCGGACCGCCGCCCTGTTCTGGCCAGCCGCGAAGCGAAGCTGACGCTCCGGCTCCACGACGGCGAGACCGCTGTCGTGGGCGGGGTGCTGACGGCGCGCGAAGTCGAGGAGATCTCCAAGACTCCGGTTCTTGGCCACCTGCCCTTCTTCGGGATCTTCTTCACCAAACAGTCGGTGAGCACGGAGAAGTCGAGTGTGGTGCTGCTGGTGTCGCCTCGGATCGGGAGGGGGTGACTTGGCGACTGGGTGACGGGGAACAGGTCATGCACTCGCGCGCTTGGCTTCCTTGCCCTCGTGCGCATTCGTTGGCGTCGTCTCGTGGCGACCTTGGCCGGCCCATTCCTTGCTTCCTTCTCCGTGCGAATTGCGGTGACCAAGAGCATGGAGCACTTGACCGTGGGGGAGACGAAGGCTAAGCTCGACTTTATCCGTGTCAGGG
>PEVN01000105.1 GCA_002779825.1 Armatimonadetes bacterium CG06_land_8_20_14_3_00_66_21
ACTGCTCGCAGTTCTTGTCGGGTGGCGGTTACCGGCAGAGCTTTCAGCATCTCGTAGATCCGGCCCTCGTCGCAGCCCAACGTCTCCACGTTTGCGTCCCGAAGGTAGGCGAGCTTGTCCGCGTGTGCGGGGAACCGCTCCCTCAGCAGCATCAAGCCGAACTCGTAAGCCGCGACCCGCTGGTTGAACCGGTCGCGGGCCCCTTCCGCCTTCTTGGCCTGGTCCTTGGAGTCGGCAATGACGATCCGGTAGTCCGCCGGGAAACCGACATGGCTGATCGTCGTCGGAAAGAAGCCCACATGCGAGATCTGTCCCCGCCTCCCGAACTTCATCGCGGCATGGTCGCCGCTGCCGCCGCGGGTGCCGAGGTACCACTCGCCACGACCGCAGCGGTCGGCGAACTCGCTCGGCGGGTAGCGCACGCCATTGAAGTGGAGAATGGCTTCGGCGGCCGAGACGAACACCGCCGACGACGAACTCAGCCCGGCAGACGCGGGGAGGTTGCCTGTCGCCACCGCGTTCATGCCCTTCAGGGGCGGCCGCAACTCACCTGTCTCGGCCCGCAGCAAGTCCTGGAAGCTGACGGCGGCGCCCTGCACGTAGACAGTCCAGTGCCCGCCGAGTCCCTCTTCCTGCCGCTGCCGCAGCCGGTCGAGGGTCCACTCATCCCACTCGCCGAGGTCCCGGATCTTGGCTGGGGGAAGCTCGTCGCGCAGTGCAAACTCCCTGGGCGGGTAGGCCGGGTCGCAGTTGCGCACCACGAACCGGTCGTCGTCGCGGGCCTGGGCCACCAGGACGACTTCCAGGTTGAGCGCGATCGGGTTGACGAAACCACCCCGATGATCCACGTGCCGCCCCAGCAAGTTGGCGCGGCCGGGAGCCCGGGACACGACGACCTCGGCGCCCGGATCGAACGCGACACAGAACTCCTGAACCGCGTGCTCATACGCGCGGCGGCGGTCCTCCAGCAGAGCCGGATCGTCGCCATAGAGCCCTCGCAGTGTCTCCGTCAGCGCAGGGGAACGAGCCTGCAAGGCGCTTAGCAGGGACTGTGCAGTCATATGGTCAGGGCCTCGTTGCGGCGGCTTCAGTGGCACGGTTCGCCCGCGCTCGGCGTTGGCGACGAACCACGCTGGAACCGGCAATTGGACGGTGCCGGGGCAGGTCCTTCTTGTCGCCGAAAGCCCTCCCTCTGCAACGGTTCGGCGAGCGCACGGAAA
Organism: Armatimonadetes bacterium CG06_land_8_20_14_3_00_66_21; assembly: GCA_002779825.1. GTDB lineage: Bacteria > Armatimonadota > Abditibacteriia > CG2-30-66-41 > CG2-30-66-41 > CG2-30-66-41. The sequence goes on from PEVN01000105.1 coordinate 1,221, forward strand.
AAGCCCGTTCTGGCGCCGTTTTGGCGGATTTCCGGGCGTTTTGGCGATTGACTGGAGATCCGATTCGGGCTATACTGAGAACCTGTTCCCCTCGCTCTTTGTGATCCGCAACGCAGGCCCACAAACAGCCACAAATCGGCGGCGGGAAGCCTGTCGCAGCCGGTTTCATATCGCACCAGCAGAGGTGGTCTTCACCTAATGAGCAATGGTTCCTACGGGTCGAAGCAGATTCAAGTGTTGAAGGGGCTCGACGGGGTCCGCAAACGACCGGGCATGTACATCGGGGACACGCACCTCCGGGGGCTCTTCAACTGCTGTCGCGAGGTTATCGACAACGGGATCGACGAGGTTCTGGCAGGGCACTGCGATCGCATCGACGTCGAGTTGTTCCCCGAAGGCGTCGTCGCCGTCACCGATAACGGCCGTGGAATCCCGGTCGATATGCATCCCCAGGAGCGCAAGCCCGGGGTCGAGGTCGTCATGACCATGCTTCATGCCGGCAGCAAGTTCGGCGGGGGGGGCTACAAGGTCGCCAGCGGCCTGCACGGCGTGGGTGTCTCGGTCGTGAACGCGCTGTCCGAGTGGCTTGAGGTGGAGGTCTGCCGCGATGGCAGCATCCACCACCAGCGCTTTGAGGCGGGGAAGCCGGTCACCAAGCTCACCGTGATCGGCAAAGCCAAGCGGACCGGCACGAAGGTCACTTACAAGCCCGACACCACCATCTTCGAGGTGTTCGAGCTGGACCGCGATATGCTCACCAAGCGGCTGCGGGAGCTGTCCTTCCTCAACGGCGGGGCGCGCATCGTTCTCACCGATCACGTGAACGACCACCAGGAGGAGTTCTACAACAAGGGCGGGTTGGAGGCGTTCGCGAAGTACCTCAACCGCACCAAGGAGCCCGTCCACAAGCCGATCTACTTCCAGGCGAGTAAGGACGACACCGAGGTCGAGGTGGTCCTCCAGTACCACACCGGGTACAACGCCACCATCATCTCCTTTGCCAACAGCATCTGCACCATCGACGGCGGGACCCACGAGAGCGGCTTCAAGACTGCACTCACGCGTACGCTCAACAACTACGGGCGCAAGCAGAACGTCATCAAAGAGAAGGACCCGAATCTCAGCGGCGATGACGCGCGCGACGGTCTGACCGCTGTCATTAGCGTCAAGGTGCTGCACCCGACGTTCGAGAGCCAGACCAAGATCAAGCTTGGCAACACCGACGTCGAAGGCATCGTCAACTCCGTGGTGGGCGAATCGCTGGCGGAGTACTTCGAGGAAAACCCCAGCATCGCCAAGCGGGTGGTCATGAAGGCTCAAGAGGCGCAGCGCGCTCGGGTTGCGGCGCGCGAAGCTGCCGCGTTGGTGCGGCGCAAGTCCGCCCTGGAAGACGCGGCGCTGCCCGGGAAGCTCGCCGACTGCTCCGAGAAGAACCCCGAACTGTGCGAAGTCTTCCTCGTCGAGGGCGATTCCGCCGGTGGCTCGGCCAAGCAGGGGCGAGACCGTCGCTACCAGGCCATCCTGCCGCTCCGCGGCAAGATCCTCAACGCGGAGAAGAACCGGCTGGACAAGATCCTCGGCAACACCGAGATCCGCGCGATGATCTCGGCCTTCGGCATCGGCATCACAGACCGCGTGTCCGGCGGCGACAACGGGAACGGGGATGACGACCACGAGGACGGCGAGGAAGAAGGCAACGGCAGCGCGACCGGCAACGGAAACGGGAACGGAAACGGTGGGCAGTTCGACCTGTCTCGCCTGCGCTATGACCGCGTGATCATCATGACGGATGCGGACGTGGACGGCTCGCACATCCGCACGCTGCTCATGACCTTCCTCTTCCGCTACATGCGGCCCCTCATCGAGGGCGGGCACGTCTACATTGCGCAGCCGCCGCTCTATCGAATCACAGTCGGGAAGCAGATCAACTACTGCTACACCGAAGAGGAGCGCGAGCAGGTTGTGCGCGGCCTGGGCCGACGTAACCACCACCTGACGCGCTTCAAAGGTCTCGGCGAAATGAACCCCGACCAGTTGCGCGAGACCACGATGGACCCCGAGAAGCGCCTGATCCTCCAGGTCCGCCTCGAAGATGTGGCCGAAGCCGACGCAACGGTGTCCATGCTCTTGGGAGATCTTGTCGAGCCGCGCAGAGAGTTCATTGCCGCCAACGCCAAGAACGCGAGCGACCTCGACATTTAACCGGTTTGGGCACGCCGGTCTGAGCCGGTGCGGACGGAGGCGGTAAGCGGTTTGGTTGCCCTACCCCGGTGATACTCCGGGCGCCTGAAATATCCCCGCCTGGTTGAGTTGGCGATTGTTGCGTGCGCCAGACCCAGCGGAGGAGGAGCTTTTCCTCAATGGAAAACATAGCGAGATCGGTCCGGCCGATCGACTTCGATTCCGAGATGAAGCAGTCCTATACGCGCTACGCGATGAGCGTCATCGTGGGCCGCGCGTTGCCGGACGTGCGCGACGGGCTGAAGCCGGTTCATCGGCGCATCCTGTACGCCATGCTCGACCAGGGGATGCAGCCGGACCGCAACTACCAGAAGTGCGCGGCGACTGTCGGCGAGGTGATCAAGAGCTACCATCCCCACGGCGACAGCGCGGTCTACGACACGCTGGTCCGCATGGCCCAGGACTTCTCGCTCCGCTATCCGCTGGTCGACGGTCAGGGCAACTTCGGCTCTGTCGATGGCGACCCACCGGCTGCCTACCGGTACACCGAGTCCCGGCTGTCGCACATCGCCATGGAACTCCTGCGCGACATCGAGCAGGAGACGGTGGACTTTGCCGACACCTTCGATGGCTCCACCCAAGAGCCAACCGTGCTCCCGTGCGTGATCCCGAATCTGCTGGCCAACGGCTCGCAGGGCATTGCCGTCGGCATGGCGACCAACATCCCGCCGCACAACATCGGCGAGCTGTGCGACGCCGTGATCGCGTTGATCGAGAACCCCGAGGTCGGGTGGGCCGACCTGATGAAACTCGTGCCCGGCCCCGACTTCCCCACCGGCGGCCTCATCCTGGGTACCAGCGGCATCCGGGAAGCCTACGAGACCGGTCGCGGCTCAGTGACGATGCAGGCTCGTGCCGTCATCGAGCCGATGGATCGCGGCGGCGACGCCATCTTGGTCACCGAGATCCCCTACCAGGTCAACAAGGCCACTCTGGTTGCACAGATCGCGAAGCTCTACCGGGACAAGGCGATCGAGGGCATCTCGGACATGCGCGACGAGTCCGACCAGTCGGGCATGCGCATCGTCATCGAGCTCCGCCGTGACGCGAACCCGAATGTCGTCCTGAACCAGCTCTACAAGCACACCCAGATGCGCCAGAACTTCGGCATCATCATGCTGGCGCTGGTCGACCGGCAGCCGAAGGTCATGGGGCTCAAGGAGCTGCTGCAGGAGTTCGTCAAGCATCGGCAGGAGGTCATCGTTCGCCGCACGCAGTACCAGCTCCGCAAGGCTGAAGAGCGGGCGCACATCCTGGAAGGCTTCCGGATCGTCCTTGACAACCTCGACGCGGTGATCGCGCTCATCCGCCGGTCCGCCAACCGCGAGGAAGCCCGGAAGGGGCTCATTGAGAAGTTCGGTCTGAGCGACGCTCAATCGCAGGCCGTGCTCAACATGCAGTTGGGTCAGTTGACGCGGCTGGACCAGGACAAGATCGAGGCCGAGTACCAGGAACTCCTGAAGAAGATCGAGTACCTCAACGGCATCCTCGCCGATCCGCGCAAGGTCCTGTTCCTGATCCAGGAAGACATGCGGCAGATCAAGAAAGACTACGGTGACGAGCGCCGCACCGTGATCCACGCCAAAGAGGCGGCCGACATCTCCATCGAAGACCTGATCGCCGAAGAAGAGATGATTATCACGATCACTCGCGACGGCTACATCAAGCGCCTCCCCATCGACACCTACCGCACGCAGGGGCGCGGCGGTCGAGGCGTCATCGCGCTGACGAAGAAGGAACAGGACTCGGTGGCCGATGTGATTGTGGCCACCACGCACCACACCATCCTGTTCTTCACCAATCGCGGTCGGGTGTACCAGCTCAAGGCCTACCAGATCCCGGCGGCCGGTCGGCAGTCCCGCGGGACGGCGATGGTCAACTTGCTCCTGGTCGAGAAGGATGAGCTGGTCACGGCCACCGTGCTGGTGCCGGACTTCAAGCGCGAAGGGCTCCTGTTCATGACCACCCGCCGGGGGGTGGTGAAGAAGACCGACCTCGCTCAGTTCGACACCCGGCTGTCCAAGGGCATCATCGCCATCAACCTGAACGACGACGACGAGCTCCGCTGGGTCGAGTTCATCCAGGGGGATTCCGACATCATCCTGGGGACGCGCCAAGGCATGTCCATCCGGTTCCCCGATTCCGACGTGCGTTGCATGGGGCGGCCTGCGGCGGGAGTGCGTGGCGTTTCGCTCGGGAAAGACGACTGCGTCATCGGCATGGACGTGGTCCGACCCAATGCGGAGTTGCTGGTCGTCAGCGAGCGCGGCTACGGCAAGCGCACGAAGCTCGACCAATACCGTGTCCAGTCGCGCGGCGGCAAGGGCATCATCACCATGCGCGTCACCGAGAAGAACGGCCCCGTAGTCGACTTGCGCGTGGTCGAGGCAGACGACGAACTGCTGGTCATCACCAAGAGCGGGATCATCATCCGCCAGCGGGTGGCGAACATCTCCGTCGTCGGCCGCAGCACCCAAGGCGTCCGCCTGATCCGCCTGTCCGAGGACGACGCGGTCGGCGCCGTCGCCCCCATCGTCGCACCTGCGGAGGACAGTGGCGGCGGTGCCGCGTCTGCCGTCGAGACGGAAGGGCAGTAGAGGGCGAGGTCCGAGGTCCGAAGCTCGAAGTCCGAAACCCGAAATCCGAAACCCGGAATCCGGACGTCGTCGCATTCTTCCCAATCCGAAGTTCCAAATCCGCAACCTGCAATGGCAATGCTTCCGTTCGAGGTTGTCGACCACACTGCTGACCTGGCGATTGTGGCGCGCGGCGGCACGCTTGCGGAGTTGTGCGAGAACGCCGCGCGCGGGCTCTTCGCTCAGATTGCCGATCTCAGCCAGGAGCGGCCGCTCGGTGAGCGGGTTGAGATCCGACTGGAGGCGGTTGAGCAGGAGGAGTTGTTGCTTGCGTGGCTCCGGGAGCTGCTGTTCTTGCAGGAGACGGAGCACTGCGTGTTCACCGACTTCTCCGTCCGGGTCGAGGGGTGCTACGAGTTGGTTGGGGTGGCGCAGATGGGCGCGCTGTTGGCGGATGAGCCGTTGACAGCCGTCAAGGCCGTGACGTATCATGACCTCCGGATCGTGCAGGCCCACGGCCGGTGGGAAGTCAAAGTCGTCTTCGACCTGTGAGGGTGCGCAAACCGCACCGCAGCCTCGTTGACCGGCCCCTGAAGGGAATAGCCATGCTCGGGAAACGCGTCCGCGCCCTCCGTCTCGCCCTGCTTGCCGCTTGCGTTCTCACCCCGTTGGTCGTGCCGACCGGCTGCAAGGACGACGCGCGCGACCGGAAAGGCGCCTGGATCTCGGGAACCGTCACCGGAGCCGACAAGGCGCCCGTGGCGCACGCAGTGGTCTTGGTGGACGGAGTGGGCGTGCACGTCACGTCCGACGCCAAGGGGCGCTACTCGGTCGGGCCGTTGCCACCGGGGATGTACACCCTCGTCGCCGGCTACCCCGGGCTCACGCGGGACACGCGGTTCAACCTCGACTTGGCGAAGGACCAGCGGCTGGAGGGGATCGACTTCGCCCTGGATACCGACCCCACCTACGTCGCCGACTCCATCACCATCGAGAAGGTGAAGCCCGCGCCCGGCTCCGTCCTGAAGTCGGGGACAACGGTGCAGTTGGAGCTTACGGCTCGGTGCGTCCTCCGGAACTGCTCGTACGCCAAGATCCGGTTCACCGTCCAGGACGAGAACGAGAACCCTCTGCTGCGCGACCCTCCCGGGCACATCATCACGCGAATCGACCCCGTGGTTCCGTTCGTGCAGAAGATCGACATCCCCGACCGCGTCTCGGGGAAGTTGTTCGTGGCGGTGGTGCTCCTGCCCGAGAACGATGCCCGCTACCCCATCGTCGACTACATCTCCTACGACATCCGCAAGTATGAGGACCACCTTTCGCTCTCTCGGGTAGAGCTGAAGAGCGTCGACGAGAAAGACCCCACCAAGGTCGTAGTCGTCGGCGACATCGGGTACACCCTCGACTACCTGAGCGAAGCACAGCTCAAAGTCATTGTGCAGGCCGCCTACCCCGACCGGCAGGAACTGGACCTGCTGAAGACGGAGACCTACACGCTCCGCAAAGCGACCTTGGCCTCCGGGACCCAGTTGCTGTCGATCCCCCTCCTGTTGGCCCCCGCCACCGGCTCCATCCTCGTTCGCGTCGAACTCCTGAGCAGCGGCAAGGGCGACGTAGTGGACCACGTGGTGCACAAGCCAATCCCAGTCCCCTGGGACGTGTCCCCGACGGTGCAGGTCCTCGGCGCCGAAGAGAAGGAAGAGAAGCGGTAGCGCCGCGAGGGCCCGCGTGGCCGAGCCGGCGCGTGGGCGTTGCGCGTTGACAGTTGGCCGTTAGCTCTTCGATGTTCGCTGTTCGATGTTGACTGTTCGACGTTGGCCGTTGGCAGTTGCCCGTTGAGCGTTCAAAGCGCAACGCCCAACGCACACCGCCCTACATCCCCCGCCGCCTCCACAGCCGCCTCTCCCTCCCCCGCCCGCAATCGGCTACACTGACACCCCATCCAACCTCGCGCCTCGCGGGCGCACCCTTGGGGAGAGCACGTTTGAACGCAGCCGAGTTCGTCGCCAAGTGGCAGGACGTTGCGCTGACCGAGCAGTCGGCGGCGCAGCAGCACTTCCTCGACCTGTGCGACGTCGTCGGGCATCCTGAGCCGGCGGCGGTTGATCCGAAGGGGGAGTGGTTCACCTTCGAGCGCGGCGCGGCCAGGCGTGGTGGCGGCGACGGCTGGGACCCGGACATGACGGACGAAGAGGTCCTGGAGAAGTTGCTGGCACTGAACCTGGAGCGGGCGTAGGCGGTGCGGCGCACAACGCTCCGATCAGTCTGAAACGCAGGAGCGGACAGCGGAGAGGCTGACTCCTTGGCACTCAGGAGAAAATGCGGATGAAATGGGCTGAGATTCCGTCTCGGAACAAAGAGATGGCTCGTCGCTGGAACCGTGGCGAATCGGCCGAAGCGCTTGCTGAGGAGTTCGGGCTCTCGCCGCGCACCGTCATCCGTTACATGAACGGCATGGGGTACCGCCGCCCCGACCGGCGTGCCGCACGCAACGTAGAGATCGCGCAAGCGCGACGCCGGAAGATCGCGCAACGGCTCCGGGAGGGGGGGCCTACGAGCAGATCGCGGACGAGCTGGGTCTCAGCGTCGGACACGTGCGTAAATTGCTTCCGGCTGCGGGCCAGACCAGGGGCCACGGGATGCAAACCGTGTGGCGCGAGGCCTGTCAGCCGTGTGGAGGAAGCGGCTCTCAAGTCCGGAGTGGCTGCAGGCCCGACTCCGTTCCGGTTGGACGTGCGCCGAACTCGCACAGCGAGGGGGCGTGCCGAGTTGGAGTCTCACGAGGGTGGCGCACGACTACGGCATCGAGGTCCGGTGGAATCACTTGACCGAGGCCGAGCGCCGGCGGATCACCGGCGACCAGTTGCGCTATCTGCGGCGGAAGCTTGGCACGCTTCCAAGCTCTGGGTTTGCGCGCAGCTTCATTCGAGGCAGGAAGTGCCGGCGGCTCCGTGGACTCGGGTACCACGTAGAGACCACCGGCGGCTGGACGTACTGACAGAAGGTGCTGGGCGGCGTCCGAGCGACGTGACCCCACTCGGTTCCAGCGGCAGGTGCGCACGCCGCACTTCAACGGCAACCTATTCAGCGACGGTGTATTCAGCGACGGTGATGCCCCCCACCTAAGAGCAACACCCGCGGACCGCGCCTACTCGCCGAGCGCGACATCATCCAGGCTGATGATGGCTCCCTGCACCGCCGCGCCTACCTCAACCTCCACCTTCTTGCCTGCCGCGAGGAGGCTTCTGCGGATGGCGCAGCCGCGCCCGATCTCGATGTTGCCAACGCTGAGAAGTGAGCCTGTGGCGAGGGTGGACTCGCTATCGATCAGGATCTTCCCCATCGCCCAGATGATTGCCTCGCCGCCAACCTTCGCGGGTATAGCAGGTCTGTCCGGGGAGGGCCGAGAGCTTGACCTTGTCGGTGCGGGTGACACGCTTGGCGGGCGCCTTCGCCGCTTCGGCGAACAGCGGCAACACGTCGGAGTAGGACGCGACCAAGTCCAGCGGTGTTGACAGGCTGGTGGGCACTGCGCCGCCGGCCACGTAGTCCCCTCTCCCACGGACATCGCCGTTGGCGTAGTAGACGGTGCCAGTAACTGTTGTGCGCTTGTTGATCTTCACGTCACCGTACGCGAACACGTAGCCATCGACCATCGATCCGTCCAGCGTCGAAGAATCGCGGAAGACGTCGGGCGAGAAGTACAGCGGGCGACGGAAGAGCGTGTCGAGCTCATCGAGCCGGTAGTCCTGCTGGTCTGGCGTCATCATGTAGGGAACCGCCAGAGGGCCGCCATTCGGCTGCGTTACTTCGTAGAGGGCGGCGTACGCCAGCGGCCCCGGGATTGGGTCGTACCAGTAGCGGATGTCGAACCCGCCAACCTCGTGTTTGCTGAGCAGCGCCGTCACCTCCATCGGCGTGAGCGCGACGGGTGGCCGCATGGACATGTACATGCCCGGGTTGGGAACCTGCGCACTGACTGTGGACAGACTCAGAAACAGAACGCAAGGCGCACCAACGGCACACAGCAGGTGCATAGAACGTAGCTCTCGGTACGTCTCGACTAATCTCCCGTCGCGAGGTCACTGAGACCTCCAGTTGCGGACACACGTCTACCACAGGACCGGCCGTATTCACCCATCACTACGAAGAAAGACTCCCGCAAGCTTGCCGCGGGAGCCTCTCGCAAGCAACGCCGAGGGCCTGCGGGGGAGAGCTTGGGCTACTGCTTTTTCCCGCTGGGCACAGCAGTGGCTTCGACCAGCTTCGCTGGGGACAACCTGGGCCCGACGGTGACGCCCGACCAGCGCGGGGCGTCGGTGGCTCCAGCCGTCGCCGAAGGTGAACCCGCCTACGTGGCCGTCCGCGCCTACGCGGCCGGGAACGAGTTGGCCACGAGCCCGGTGATCCAGATCTTCGCCGCCGCCTACGAACCACCGGACACACCGCCCGACGATCCCCCCGATGATCCCCCCGGCGCCCCCGACCCCCCGCCGCCGATGCCGTTCAACCCGCCGACACTCCAGGCTGTGACCCAAGTCAGCGCGGAGAACATCCACGTCATCTGGTTCTGGGCCGGCCCCACCGGCTTCCACCGGTTCGAGGTTGAGCAGAAGAACCTCATGGCCGAGTGGATCAACCTCACGACCATCTTCGATCCGCAAACGCAAGCGTGGATCGGTCCCGCGCTGAGCATGGACCCCGCCCAGACCGTCCGCGTCGTGGTCTACAACATGGACGAAAAGTGGCAAGCGAGCGACGAACTCCCCATCACCCTCCAAGGCTCTGGCACGCTCCAAGCACCAGTCATCCAACACGCCGAGATCTACGAATCCGGCGGCGACCTGTACAGCGTGTGGAGTTGGGAAGACAAGGGCCCCAAACCGCCCTTCGACCACTTCGCCGTCCAACAGATGGACGGCATGGGCACGTGGCAAACCCGCGTCACCCTCCCCGACTCCACTACGCAGAACTGGACCGGCGCCCCCCTCCCCGTCCCGCCGCCGAGGCACTTCCGCGTGGTGGCGGTGGACACGATGGGCGGGGAGGCGGCCAGTGAGGCAGTAGAGGTGGCGTAGGGCTTTCGGATTTGGGCTTTGGGATTTCGGATTTTGGATCTGGGATTGAAGGGTATTGACGCCTCACTGCGCCAAGGCGTCCGCAGCGGCGTTCTCGGATCGGCTGTCCGGCAGGAGCGCTTCGGCCTCCCCGAATCGCGCGCGTTTACAGCAGCTTCGCTGCGAGGCACAATGGCGTTTGCGGAGAGTGGACGAACCCCAGACGCAGTCAGTTGTCCGCTCCTCCTGGGCACCACATGAACCGAGGCACTCACAGCCCGATCCCACGAGCCAAGAGGGTCCCAAGGCGGTCCGCCACCGTCCGGACAGAGTTGCTGCTTGTGGTACTGGCGCTGCTACTTCCGCAGATCTACTCGGGTGGCTGCGAACCAGTGGCATCGCACGCGTCCTCTTTCTCGCACGCGTCAGCGCCGGAAGAGCCACAGACCGACAAGTTGGCAGCGCCCCTGCGTGAGTCGGCGTCGCGCTCTGCTTCCCGCTCGGCCGGCGGTCGCGTCCGGGTCACGCTTACAGGCGCCAATGGCGCGCGGGACCGGGCTCTTTCCCCCGCCAATGGTCCACACTGCTCCCGTAACTGCACCGAGGAACACCCGGGTCGGAACGGCTTCGGCGCTCCCCTCCTCTGTTAGACTCCCTCAAGGTCCTCCCCTGCACAGCATCGCTACCTGGCACACCCCGGCCCGCGGTTCGTGAGCAACGGGGCCCCTCCTCCGCCAGTGAGCGACCTGCAGGCCCACGAGGGCGCTGCGACCAATGCGCTCTCTCTGCGTCGTCCCTTCTCCGCTCCGAGGTCACCCGCGAATCGTGCGGTGTCCGCAGGAAGTGATTCCCGCGGATGGCTCTTGCCCGAGTTGCTGCCAGGTCGGCCCGGACGCCATCCGAGTCTGGGTCCGCCGGCAGACGCGCCTTCCGCGGGTCCGGTTCAGCAACTCGCGACGCGCGCCAGCGGCTGAGTCAACAAAGGTGGCGAGCGTGAACACTGCCCAACCCACGACTCCGTTGGCACCCCTCGACTCCTGGACTTGGCGCGCCGTGCCAGGTCCAGCGCCGGCTCCTGGTTGCACCAAGCTCAGCAACGATGCCCGGTCCATCGCGCCGGAGCAGGCTCGCAGAACGGGCACCAAGTCGCCGTGCACAGTCCTTCGCTTGGGGCGCCGCAGCAACGTGAGGAGAACCACTGGTGACCAACAGCACGCTACTCTGGACCGGCTTTGGCTTGTTCGTCGTGACAGTCATGGTTCTGGACTTGGGGGTGTTCCACCGCAAGGCCCACGCGGTGTCCCTACGCGAGGCTGCCATCTGGACGACCTTCGACGTTGCCGCGGGCGCCTTTGCCGGGGAAGGCTTCAAAGTCCCCAACGACGCCAGGCGCGACGCCCTGGGCAGCGGCTCTTCGCAGGACTGCCTGCGCCAGCGGGTGCTCGCTACGGGACTCCAGGGCCGCGGCGACGCGCAGCACGTCGGCAGGCGTATGATCGTTCAGCGGGATCACGTCGCTGACCTCGGGAACACCCTTGGTCAGCGTCCCGGTCTTGTCGAAGGCAATCGCCTTCAGCCGGCCCGCCTGTTCCAGATGGACGCCGCCTTTGATGAGCACGCCCTGTCGAGCTGCACTGGCTAAGCCGGAGACGATGGCGACGGGGGTGGAGATGACCAGCGCGCACGGGCAGGCGATCACCAGCAGCACCAACGCTCGGTAGAACCATTCGCCGAAGGGCTGGTGGAACGCCAACGGCGGGATGACCATCAGCGCCACGGCAGCGAAGAGCACATTGGGCGTGTAGTACCGGGCGAACTTGTCGACGAACCGCTGCGAAGGCGCCCGTTGCTCTTGCGCTTCTTCTACCAGGTGGATGATACGCGCCAACGTCGTATCCTGTGCCAACCGGGTGACTCGGACCTCCAAGGCGCCGTGCTCGTTGAGGCTGCCGGCGAAGACTGTGTCGCCCACGGTCTTCGCCACGGGCAGGCTCTCCCCGGTGATGGGCGCCTGGTTGACAGCCGAGGCGCCCGAGGCGACCTCGCCGTCCAAGGGGATCTTCTCGCCGGGCTTCACCACCAGCGTGTGCCCCACCTGCACCGCCTCCACCGGCACCCGCTCCTCCACCCTCTCGCCGGCCGCGGACGTGCGCTTGACCGTCGCCTCGGTCGGGGCGAGGTCCAGGAGCTTGCGAATGGCGTTGCGGGCGCGGTCGAGGCTGAACTGCTCCAGCGCCTCCGCCACCGAGAACAGGAAGATCACCGTTGCGCCTTCGTGCCATTCCCCAATGGCCGCCGCGCCGATGACGGCGATGACCATGAGCAAGTTCATGTCGGGCCGCAGCCGCAGGGCCGCCTTCACCGCCTCGGGCGCCAACGGCGCGCCAGCGGCGAGGATGGCGAGGATGAACAGCACCGGTTCCACGTCCTCGCGGTGCAGCAGATGCCCGCAGGCGAAGCCCGCGGCCAACAGCAGACCGGAAGCGGCTGTCAGCAGCAGCGTTGTCCGGTTCACACCGCCGCTGTGGTCGTGGTCGTGACCGTGGTCCTCGTCGTGGTCGTGTTCACATCCCATCAGGAGGTCTCCAAACTCAGTGCCAGAAGAACGTCGCAGCGCCCAAAGCCGCCAGCACGACGCCGGTCAGGACTCTTTCCCCTCGTTCGCCGAACGGCAGTCGCACGCGCTCGAGACCGGCTTGGGTCAGACTCACCAGCGCGACGATGCCGAGCACCGTCAGCGCGGCCGTCACGGCTGCCAGCAGGAGGAGTCCGAACCAGCCGAACCGCGCCGAGGCGAAGAAGAAGGGAACCATCCCCTCGCAGGGCGAGAAGGTGAGCACTGCGAACAGCGACCAGAAGGCAGCCCGGTCCGAGAGCGCTTGACTCGGCTGGCCGGGGGGCGCGCAGTCGTGCTCCCGGCCGTGGCGCGGGTGCTCGGAGCTGTGGTTGTGGTCGCCCGACGGGTGGTGGTGGTGAGGGTGTCCCTGCCCGCCGCGCCACGCCGACAGGAGGTAGACCGCGCCGGTCGCCAGCAGCACTCCGGCCATGACCGGCTGGCCCCAGTCCCCGACCGCCGTGAGCAACCCCATCCCCGCCAGGGCGATGAGGAGGCCAAGAGCGCTGGTCAGGGTGACGTGGCCCAGCCCGGCCAGGGCGGCGACCGCCACGACGCGGCGCGAAGTCCAGCCCTGGCTCCTCCCCATGAGCACAAAGGGAAGCCAGTGGCTGGGCAAGGCAGCGTGGGCTGCCGAGACAACGACGGCTGCTGCGATCAGACTCCAGAGCGTGCCTGGCATCATCCGCGCCTCTTCGCTACACCGCCGCCTCCCCTCGCTCCCCCGTCCGTATCTTCACCGTCTGCTGGATGTCAATGACCCAGATCTTGCCGTCGCCGGTGTTGCCAGTGCGAGCGTTCTCCTCGATGCACGCAACCACCTTGTCCACCTGGTCATCCCCCACCATGATTTCGAGCTTCACCCGCTCGACAGAGGCCACGGAGCCGTCGATGAGCTTGCCCGGAGCATGACGGAACTTGCCTTTGCCGAACCCGCGCACCTCCGACACGGTGCATCCCGGCAGGTCTTCGATGTTTGCCAGCGCGTCAACGACTTGCGTCAGCTTGAACGGCTTGATGATCGCCTTTACTTCCTTCATGGTCAGACCTCCACTTCCGCTTCTTCGCGCCCTTCCTCGAACCAGTGATAGAGCGTTGGCAACACCAGCAACGTCAGCAGCGTGGAACTGAGCAGTCCCCCGACCACCACTGTCGCCAACGGCTTCTGGATCTCCGAACCAGTGCCGGTGGCGAACACCATCGGCAGCAGTCCCAGGCCGGCCACGAGGGCCGTCATCAGCACGGGACGCAAGCGCAGTTGCACCCCTCGCAGAACGGCCTCCTCCGCCGAGGCTCCTTCCTGCCGCAACTGGTTGAAGTACGAGACCATCACCACCCCGTTGAGCACGGCCACGCCGAAGAGTGCGATGAAGCCCACGGAGGCAGAGACGGAGAGGTGCAGGTCGCGCAAGTAGAGCGCCAGAATGCCGCCCACGAGCGCGAACGGCACATTCAGGATGATGAGCCCCGCGTGCCGAAGCGACCCGAAGCTCATGAACAGCAGCAGGAAGATGAGAAGCAGCGTGACGGGCACGACCACGGAGAGCGTCGCCATGGCGCGTCGCTGGTTCTCGAACTGCCCGCCCCACTCGAGGTGGTAGCCTGCCGGCAGTTTGACCTGCGCCGCCACTTTGCGTTGCGCCTCCGCGACGAAGCTCCCCATGTCGCGCCCACGGACATTGCACTGGATGGCAATGCGGCGCTGGGCATTCTCGCGGCTGATCATGACGGGGCCTTCGGTCAGCCTGATCCTCGCCAACTGACTGAGCGGGAGGTGTTCGTCTCCCGGAGCGCTCACCCACAGGTTGCTGATCCGATCAACGTCCTCGCGCACTCCCTTGGGCAGCCGGAGGAAGAGGTCGAACCGCTTCTCGCCCTGGATGACCTGGCTGGCGGCCTTTCCGCCAATGGCGGTCTCGACCGTCTCCTGAACGTCGGCGACGTTGATGCCGTACCGCGCGATGGCGGTTCGGTCAACCTCGATTTCAAGCATCGCTGAGCCGGCGACCTTCTCGACGGCAAGGTCGGCGACGCCGCGCACGGTGGAGACGACACGCTGGATTTCGTCGGCCTTCGCCACCAGCGTGTCCAGGTCTTCGCCGAAGAGCTTGATGGCGATTTGCGCCCGCACGCCGGAGATGAGCTCGTCCACGCGTGTAGCAATGGGCTGCGAAAAGTTGAGGGCGACGCCGGGCATCGTGGACAGTTTCTCGTTCATCGCCTCCACGAGCGCCTCCTTCGTCTTTGCTGTCTTCCATTGGGTGGGCGGCTTCAGCATGATGTGGATCTCGTCGTTGTTCACATCTTCCGGGTCACCGCCGACCTCGGCACGGCCGATCTTCGATACCACGCTCTCCACTTCCGGGAAGGAGAGCACCAGGCGCTCCAACTGTGTGGCGATCTTGACGGATTGGGTCAGCGAGACGCTCGGCAGCATGGTCGCGCGAATCAACAGGGAACCCTCGTCCAGTTCCGGCAGGAACTCGCTGCCCAATCGAGGGACGAGCAGCAGGCTGCCAACCAGCGCAGCCACGGCCAGGGCAACGGTGAGCGCGCGCTGCTTCATGGCGGCTCGCAGCAGCGGCGGATACACCTTTCGGATCAGCCTGAGGACCGGGTTCTCCCATTCATGGACCGGCCCGCGCAACAGCAGCGAGCAGAGCGCCGGCGCCAGGGTCAGCGACAACACCAGGGATCCCAACATGGCGAAGCTGAGGGTGAACGCCATCGGCTTGAACATCTTCCCCTCAATGCCTTGCAGGGTGAAGAGCGGCAGGAACACGACGATGATGATGGCGATGGCGAAGACAATCGGCTGCCCCACCTCGCGCGCGGCGCTGGAGACGCTCCCACGGACATCGCGCCGCGCGCCCCCGCCTTCCGCCAGGTGCCGAAAGATGTTCTCCACCATCACCACTGAGCCATCCACCAGCATTCCAATGCCAATGGCCAGACCGCCCAAGGACATCAGGTTCGCCGAGAGACCATAGCGCTGCATCAGGATGAAGCAGATGAGCACCGACAGAGGGATGTTGACCGCGACGATGAGGGCGCTTCTCAGGTTGCCTAAGAACAGCACCAGCACCAGCACCACCAGCACGCCGCCTTCGAGCAGCGCGTCACGCACCGTGCCGATGCACTTCTCCACCAGGTCGGCCTGGTCGTAGTAGGTCTTCACGCGGACGCCCTTGGGCAGGCTCTTGTTGATGGCGGCGATCTTCTCGGTGGCTCGCCGGATGACGGCGCGGCTGTTCTCGCCCTTCAGTTGCAGGACGATGGCCGAGACGACTTCGCCCCTCCCGTTCATCGTCACCGCTCCTTGCCGCACCTCCGGGCCGACGACCACTTCCGCCACGTCCCTCACGCGGATCGGGGTTCCGTCTTCTGCCGCCAGGACGATGTTGCGGATGTCGTCCAGCGTCTTGATCATGCCGATGCCGCGCACGATGTACTGCTCCGCGTGGTGTTCGATGAAACCGCCGGGGGCGTTGGCATTGTTCTTCGCCAACGCCTCGAAGACCTCGCGGAGGTGGATGTGAAACGCCGTGAGCTTGTCCGGATCTACGAGCACTTGGTACTGCTTCACCAGCCCGCCGAAGCTGAGGATGTCCGTGATCCCTGGCACGGTCCGAAGCTGGTACTTCACCATCCAGTCCTGTACCGTGCGCAAGTCCGTCAGGCACGCGTCACGCTGCTCCGGGGTGAGGTCCCCACGCCGGGTGTGTCGGTCCTCTAGGACGTACATTAGGATCTGCCCCATGCCGGTGGAGAGGGGTCCCATCTCCGGCGTGCCCAGGCCCTCCGGGATGCGCTCCCTGGCAGTCTGCAACCGTTCGAGCACCAGTTGGCGGGCGAAGTAGATATCGGTCCCGTCGGTGAAGACCACCGTGACGATGGAGAGCCCGGACTTCGAGAGCGAGCGCACCTGAGTGACGCTGGGGAGGCCGTTCATCACGCTTTCGACGGGGAAGGTGACGAGCTTCTCCACCTCTTCCGGAGCCAGGCCGGCAGCCTCAGTGAAGACCTGGACCTGAATGTTGGTTACATCCGGGAAGGCGTCGATCGGCAGCCGGGTGAGCGAGTAGACCCCCGCGCCGGTGAGCACGACGGCAAGGACGATCACCAGCACACGCTGCTTGAGCGAGAAGTCGAGGAGTCGGTCAATCATCAGTCCGCCTCCCCCAGTTCGCCCTTCTTCTCCTGGGACTTGACAAGGAATGAACCCTCGGTGACGACCTTCTCCCCCGCCTTCAGGCCGCCCAGCACCTCGTGGGAGCCGTCGCTGGTGGCGCCCAACTTCACCCGGCGCTTCTCGTACCTGCCGTCACCTGCGGTCACATAGACGACCGCCGTCTGACCTTCGCGTTGGACGGCGGCGTCCGGCACAAGCAGGCCGGACCGCTTGCCCACGGTGAGCTGCGCCTGCACGAACATACCGGGCTTGAGCTGGCGGCGGGGATTGGCGATCTCGCAACGCACCTTGACCGTGCGGGTCTTCTCGTCGAGCGTGTCGGAGACGTAGGTGACTTTTCCGGCGAATGGTTCGTCGGGGAACGCCGTGGCCGTGACCGTCACCTGCTGGCCGAGGGAGATCCGGCGCAGGTCCTTCTCGTAGACGTTGGCGTCAACCCAGACCGTGGACAGGTTCAGCAAGGTGAACAGCGTGGTCGTCGGGTCCACCACCTCGCCTCGGTTCACGGGTCGGTCGAGCACCCGCCCGGCGATAGGAGCGACGATGGCTACCCCCGCCGACGTCCCGGACACCGCGCTTACCCGGAGCAGCCGCAGCGCGTCACCGGCTGCTTTCAGCTCGACCTTCGCCTGCTCCACAGCGCTCTCCGCCTCGACGACCTCGCGGGCGCCGGCCAGGTTCTGTTTGGTCACCTGCGTCTCCCGTGCCAGCATGGAATCGAGGGCCCGGAGTCGCTCGTTCAGTTGCTCGACCGCCGCCCGCTTCTGCTCCGACCGAGCCAACTCGGCGCGCTTCTTTGCCTGGGCCAGTTCCGCCGCTTTCTGCTCCGCCTCGCGCTCTCCCCGCATCAGCTCGTTCTCTGCTGTCTGGACTTCGCGGCTGGCATAGACCTTCTGGTCGAAGACCTTCTGCTCGCGCGCCAGCGCCTGCTTGGCGATGGTTAGGCGCGCGTCGGCTCGCTCGGCGCTCGCCTGGGCGTCTGCCGCGGCGGCCCGGGCGGCTTCGAGGTCGCGCTTGGAGGCGGTGCCCGCCTCGAACAGCTTGTCCGCTCGGGCCAACTGGCTGTCTGCCACGCGCACAGCGCTCTGAACGGCGATCTGCGTCGCCTTGGCTTCCGCCGTTTCGTTCTGCGCGTCTTCCAGGGGCTTGTACTGGTACGCGCCGGCGGCGGCAAGCTGCTTCCGGCGCTCCACCTCCGCCTGGGCGAGCTTGCGGTCGGGTTCGGTACGCCCGAACGCAGCCTCCGCCGTCTTCACTGCCGAGTCCGCGGACGCGATCTCGCCGTCGTACTCGACGCGGGCACTGGCATACTCGCTGGCGACCTCCGCCCGTTCGCGCCGGACCTCGTCCAGCGGCTTCTGGGCGAACACGCCGGCAGCGGCCAGCCGCTTCGTGTTGGCAAGCTTTTTCTCCGTCAGGCGCAGGTTTGCCGCCGCTTGGGCGTGAGCCGCCCGCGCCCGCGCCACGTCGGTGCTGTCCACCACCGCGAGCACGTGCCCGGCCTTCACCGTGTCGCCCACGTTGGCGTGCAGTCGCGAGAGGCGACCCGAGACCAGCGAACCGACCTTCACCACCTTGTTGGTGTTGGCGACGACTTCCCCGGTTGCCGACAGCACGGTGCTGACCGTCCCCCGCTCCACCGGGGCTGTCCGAATGCCGGCAAGCTGGGCGCTCGCCTCGTCGAGCGCGATGACTTCCGCGCCACCACCCGCCTCGCCGCGCTCAGCCTGCGCGGCGTGCTCCTCGGTCGTCTCGCCCGGCCGCACCGCGCGGGTCCCCACTCGGTAGCCGGCCGCCGCAACCACAACCAGTACAGCCGCGTAGGCAAACATGGACTTCTTCATTGTTCTCCTCCTTGCACCGTCTGCGCCCCGGCAGCCGCCGGAGCGAAGGGCTCGCCCGCCGCTCGCCGCAGCTCGACCACGTTCCGCTGGTGCTCGGCAACAGCCCGAGCCAGGGCAGTTCGGGCGTCGGTGAGCGACTGCTGGGCGTCGATCACTTCCAGGTAGCCGGTGGCGCCCTGCTCGTAGCCGACCTGAGTCATCTTCATCAGTTCCTCGGCGTCAGGAACCACCTGCGTCTGGTAGCGCTGCACGATCTCGCGGGAGGTTTGCAGCCGGCGGAGCGCAGCCTCGACCTCCAGAGAGACGGCGTTCTGCGCCGCGGTCAGCAGCGCTCTCTGCTCCGCGAGGTTGGCCTGCGCTTCCCGGACCTGTCCGCGAACCGATCCCCAGTCCCAGCCGGGAACAGTCAGTCCCAAGGCAGTCAGTCCGGAGCGCCCCCCGCCGTCGTCGTGACCCAGCCGCGTCTGGAAGAACAAATCCGGGTTCCGCTGAGCGCGGGCCAGTTCCACAGCCTGAGAACGGGCGGACAGCCCCGCCTCCGCTGCCTGGACTTCCGGGCGTTGGGTAAGCGCGCGCGCCTTCAGCTCCGGCGCCGGCTCAAGCTCGGCGTACTGCAACTCCTCGGCAGGCGCGACCGGCGTCGCCGCCTCGCGGCCCAGCAGCCAGTTGAGCGCGGCGGCGCGCACGGCGACCTCCCCGCGCGCCGTCACCGACTCCTGCTCGACCCGGCCCACTTGCAGCCGCGTTCGCACTACGTGCGCCCGCGCCACGTCGCCCAGGTCGAACTGCCTTTGTGCCGCTTCGTGCAGGCTACGAGCCAGCTTCGCCGCCTCCTCCGCCAGCGCTTGCGCCCGCTCAGCCTCCTGCAGGTCCACGTACGCGGCGCTTACCGCTGCCAGCACTGCCAGCTCGACGGCCCGAAGTTCATGCTCTGCGACTTGCTTCTCCGACTCCGCCGTCCTCGCCCGGTGCTTCCGCTTGCCGAGGACCTCGAACACCTGTGTGACGATCACCGGGTTGTCGTTGGCCGACCCGACCGGCACCACCTGCACCTCGGGGTTGGGCAACGCCCGCGCCGCCGTAAGCCGCCCGCCGGCGGCAACCATGCGCTGCCGGGCCGCCTGAAGGCTTGGATTGCCCTGCAAGGCTTGTTGCAGGCACTCCTGGAGAGACAGGCGAGGGGGCGACTGCGGCGCGGGCGCAGCAATTGGCGGGGCAACTTGGCTTGACGGCTCTGCGTCCACCGCCACCTGACACAGAGCGACGAGCAATAGCGGGGCAAACGACTTCACTGAGAACCTCCTGTAGCAACGAATGACACGCCCGGCGGAGCCTCGCGGCGCCAGCAGGGGCGACTGACCCGTTTCGAGCTACAGGAGGGGA
>PEVN01000556.1 GCA_002779825.1 Armatimonadetes bacterium CG06_land_8_20_14_3_00_66_21
TGTATAAGTCGCCTGCCGGGGTGTGAATGTCCGTGCGGGAGTAGGGGATGCCGTTCTCCGTGAACGGCTTGGTCACCGACCTAACGTTGGGAGTCCGCGTGCGCACGACGGGAGGGTGCCGGTTCACGATGCACAGGCCGTCGTCCCGCAACTGGCGCTCGACCGTGCACTGAGGCAGCATGCACTCATAGATGGTGAACGGTACTTTGTCGGCCGATTCGCCGCGGAGAACGGCTTCGACTCGCTTCCGAGGGGTCATGGGGGGCCTCCCGCACGTCCGGGTTCGAGGGAGGCCTCATGATACCGCTGCTGAACCGGAGGGGCAATGGCGTGGGCACGCATGGCAAGTCGGTTGCATTTTCTCGGGGACTCCCGGCTGATAGTAGCTCAGCAGAGGGAGTCGTAGGCGGCAGGGCAACGGCGTAGGCTGCGCAGTTGAGCCCAAGCTGTCCGTGAGAGGGAATGCTGCATGCCAACCGATTTCATTGGCGACCTACAGAAACGCGCAAGAGCACTCAACAAGACCGTCGTCCTGCCGGAGACGCATGACGAGCGGGTGCTCCAAGCGGCGGCACAGATCCGCGAGTCGGGCCTCGCCCAAGTCATCCTTGTCGGCAACGAGGAGAAGCTCTCCGGGAAGTACAAGGAGTTGGGTCTCGCAGTACCCGACGTGGCGTTCTCCGACCGTGAGGCGGAAGGCGAGCTCAAGGAGGAACTCACCGACGTCTTCTATGAGAAACGCAAGCACAAGGGCGTCGACCGCCAGGCGGCGGCCGCGACGGTCCTCGATCCCCTCGTCTTTGCCGCGCTGCTGGTCGAGACCGGCCGAGGCGACGGGTTCGTTGCCGGCTCGATGAGCCCGACGTCCAACGTCATCCGCGCCGCCCTCCAAGTCATCGGGACCAAGCCCGGCACCCCGGTGGTGTCCAGCAACTTCGTGATGGTGCTGCCGACGCCCGAGTTCGGCGACAACGGGGTGCTCATGTATGCAGACTCCGGCGTCATGCCCGATCCGGATGCAGAGCAGTTGGCGTGCATCGCGGTGACCACGGCCGACAGCTACCGCCTGTTGGTCGGCGGCGAGCCCCGGGTGGCCATGCTCTCCTTCTCTACCAAGGGCAGCGCAAAACACCCTCGGGTCGACAAAGTGGTGAAAGCGACGGAGCTGGCCAAGCAGATGCGCCCCGACCTGAAGATCGACGGCGAGTTGCAGGCCGACGCGGCGCTCATCCCGGCGATTGCCGCCTCCAAGGCCGGCACCGACAGCCCCGTGGGCGGGAAGGCCAACATCCTCATCTTCCCGGACTTGGACTCCGGGAATATCTGCTACAAGCTCACCCAGCGGCTGGCCCACGCCGAGGCCCTGGGCCCCATTCTCCAAGGGCTGCGCAAGCCCGCCAACGACTTGTCCCGCGGCTGCAGCGTCGAGGACATCGTCAACGTGGCTGCCATCACTGCGCTGCTGGCAGCCGAGTAGCCGGTTCCACCCAGGGAGCTTCACGCTTGCCCTCCGCGGGGGCACCCCAACGGAGGGCAAGCGCGAGCCCATCCGAGCCGCGACCGTGAGGGAGCGCGTGACACGGTGACTTGGTCCGCGACGCCGACGTGTCACGCGCTTTCTCACGGTCGCGGCCCGGATGGCCGGCGCACTATCGAGGGAGTATCTTTGGACGGCAC
Source organism: Armatimonadetes bacterium CG06_land_8_20_14_3_00_66_21 (assembly GCA_002779825.1). Taxonomy (GTDB): domain Bacteria; phylum Armatimonadota; class Abditibacteriia; order CG2-30-66-41; family CG2-30-66-41; genus CG2-30-66-41. The sequence continues at coordinate 1,678 of PEVN01000556.1, forward strand.
CGCGGACAGTCGCCGGTGCCGAGACAACGGAGGTAGCCTCATGCCCAAGAGACTGTTCGTTGCCGCGACCCGCCAGAACGAAGGGAAGACCACCACCTCCCTGGGGCTCATCGCCGCCTTGCTGAAGCGAGGGCTGAAGGTCGGCTTCATCAAGCCCGTCGGCCAACGCTATGTGAAGCACGAAGGCATGAAGGTGGACGAAGACGCCCTGCTGGTCGAGCAGGTCTGCGGAGTCGACTGCCGGCTGGGCGATATGAGCCCGGTGGCGGTGGAGCGGGATTTCACCCGCAAGTACATCGACGGTCAGGCCGACCAGCGCGGGTTGCGTTCCCGCATTGTCGATTCGTACTCCCGAGTAGCGGTCGACAAAGACGTAGTGGTCATCGAGGGCACGGGACACGCCGGAGTGGGGTCGGTCTTCGGTCTGTCGAATGCCGTGGTCGCCAAGACGCTGGACGCCAAGGCAATCGTCATCAGCAGTGGCGGCATCGGTCGCCCCCTCGACGAGATCATGCTCAACCACTGCCTGTTCAAGACGGAGGGTGTCCCCGTGATCGGGGCGATCATCAACCGATGCCTCCGCGAGAAGCTGGACCAGGTCAAAGACTACTGCTCCCGCTCTCTGGAGAGCAACGGAATGAAGCTGTTGGGCGCGATCCCGGTGGCGGACCGCCTGTCGACGCCGACCATCGCTCAGGTCATGGAGGAAATCGGCGGCGAACTGATCAACGGCGAGGAGTTCCTCGAGTCGCCCATCGAGCGCGTGGTCATCGGCGCCATGTCGGCCCACAATGCGCTCAACCACTTCGGCGGCAACGTGCTGGCAGTGACCCCAGGCGACCGCGAAGACCTGATCCTGGCAGCCATGAGTTCCTGCGTGGTCGGGGTCAGCAAGGCCTACTGCGTAGCAGGTCTGGTCCTCACCGGCGGCCTGCGTCCGCACCAGACCATCATGCGGCTCATCCGGCGGACGACCATCCCAGTGATCGCCGTCGAGAGCGACAGCTACTCAACCGCCTCCACGATCCACGACATCATGGTCAAGATCCGGCCCAACGACGAACGTAAGATCGAGTTGGCGCGCCGGCTCGTGGAACGGCACGTCGACGTGGACGCGATCCTCGCCGCGTTCTGAGGCGGAGAACCGCTACCGCCCTGCTCAGCCCCCGTCCCCTCGCGCCTCCAATGGGAAGTCGATCCGGAAGGTCGAGCCCTCGCCTCGGGTGCTCCGCACTGCGATCGAGCCGCCCATCTTGCTCATGATCCTGCGGCAGATCGAGAGCCCCAGACCGGTGCCCTCCCCCGGGTCCTTGGTGGTGAAGAACGGGTCAAAGATGCGGTCCTGATCCTCGGCCGGGATCCCCTCTCCGGTGTCGGCCACTTCCACCCGTACCCGCTCGTCGTCCAGCCGCTTGCTGGTAATGGTCAGGTAGCCGCCGTCAGGCATTGCTTGCACGGCGTTCAGGATGGTGTTGGAGACGACCTGCTTGAGGTCCTCCTCGGGGGCGCGGATGGGCGGCAATTGGGCGAATTGTCGCTCGACGACGATGTCTTGAACGGCGATTTGCCGCCGCGCGATGTTCAGGCAGTCGCGGACGAGCTGGTTCAGGTCCAACTGGCGCGGCTCCAGCGGCGACTCGCGGGCGAAGTTCAGCAGGCTCTCGACGGTGTGGTTGCACTGCAGGACGTTCTTCTCGATGAGGTCCATCTGCTCCGAGGCATCCGGCACAGCGTCGTCCAGCATGTCCTTCACATCGAACGCAGCCAACCGGATCACGCTCAGCGGCGTCCTCAACTCGTGCGCCACGCCGGCCGACAGCAGCCCCATGGCGGCGAGCTTCTCGGACACCACCAACTGCCGGTGAAGCGTTTCGCGCTCACTCACGTCCTCCGCCACCATCAGCACCTGCGCGCCGCCTTCGCCGCGGGCGGCCTCGACCCGGCTGAGGTGCAGGCTCACGGCCGCGCCCGGCTCGTCGCTGACGGGGTGAGGGAAAGAGTGCTCGACCACGGTCTCACCGGTCTGCAGCACGTGGCGCACGCTGTCGGCCCAAGCCTCCCCGTGGGACCCAGACACCAGTTCGGTCAACGGGGAGCCCACTGCTTCCGGTGAACACCGAAAGAGCTCACAGAACGCCGGGTTCGCGTACGTGAGGTGCAGGTCTTCGTTCCACACAGCAGTGCCGGCCGGAATCGAGCTGACGATTGCATCCGTGAGCGACTGCAGCCGACGCAGCTCGCGGTTGGCCTCGCGCAGTGCGTGGCACTGCGCCAACCACGGGCACGCACCCTCCTCGTGAAGAGGGTCGACC
>PEVN01000054.1:0-3811 GCA_002779825.1 Armatimonadetes bacterium CG06_land_8_20_14_3_00_66_21
AGCGGTGTCGCCAAGGCTTCGAAGTCTGAGTTTGCCGCTTTGGGCTGCCGGCAGGGTCTCGTCGGGCACAGGAGAATAGGACCGGGTCACGGACCCGGTCCTGCCTGCCGTATAGCACCGAACGGCGCTCAGGTCGCTCTCCAGCGTTGCCCGATCCTCCGTCCGGCACCCGAGAAGAATAGCCGGAACGTCCTAGAGAAGTCAAGGGTCTGAACCTGCCGGTAGCCAGAAGCGGTAAACTCACGAAGTACGCATTGGTCGGATGAACCGAAATCTGGCGGATGATTCCCTTCAGTTTCTTGTCGGGCAAGGCGTCGACCTTGACCTGTGCCGTCTGGCCGACCTTGAGTCGGGCCACGTCCACCTCGTTGATTCGCGCTTCGACGCGCATCTCCGAAAGATCGGCGATGGTGACGATGGGTTGTCCCTGGCCGAACGCAGAGACGCCCGAGGTGGTCAACTCGCCCGGCTCGATGGCGCGGTCGATGACGGTGCCTGCCATGGGTGCCTGGATCACCGTGTCGGCAAGCTGCGTCTGCACATTGTCGCGCGTCTGCTCCAGCCGACGGCTGGCCGCCTCCGCCTGCGTGACATCTTCCTGCGCCAAGTCGATCTCTGTCTGGCCGTCCTTCGCTGCCGTCAAAGCTGCCTCCGCCTCCCGGACCTGAGCAGCAGCAGCCTCGATCTGCTCGGCGCGCGAACCCTCCTTCAGGAGCGACAGCGATTCCTCAGCTCGGCCGACATCCGCCGTTGCCAGCTCCACCTTGGTCTTCAAGCCCGCAATCTCCTGATCGTTGGTGGTCTGTACAGCAGCCAGCTCGGCCTCCGCCCGATCCAAGCGTGCCTGCGCTGCGTCGATCTCCTCTTGCCGGCTCCCCGCTTTCAGCAGGCCAAGCTGCTCGCGAGCCCGCTTGAGGTCGGCGGCGGCAAGCTTCACCTGCGTCCGCGCCGTGTCCGCCCGCTGCTGCGGTACGAACCCCTTCTCAAGGAGTTGCTGCTGCCGCTTCAGCTCATTGTCGGCGTCCTCGCTCGTGGCCTCCGCGCGCTGAACTGCAGCCTCCGCGGAGCGAACCTCTTCCGTCCGCGTGCCAGCCTTGAGCTGCGCCAGCGCCGCCTTGGCGGCCTTCACGTCGGACTCGGCCTGCCGCCGACGGAGGACCCCCTGCTTCAGCAGGGAGAGCCGCTGCGCCAACGAGCTCTCGGCATCCCGCAACGCGATGCGCGCCGACTCGACCTCTCCTTCTGCACGAGCCACTTCCTGCCGGCGGGGACCAGCCTGCAAGTTCTCCAGGTTGGCCCGCGCCGCCTCCAGCCGGGCTTTGGCCTGCGCCACCTGGGTCCCGTACCGCCTTCGTGCAGATTCCACGCGCAGCCGCGCCTGACTACCCTCGAGGTCCGCCAGCGTCTGTTCGAGGTTGCGCTCCAGCTCCGTGCGGTCCACCAGCGCGATTGTCTGGCCCTTCTCCACCCAATTCCCTTCGTCGACCAGCACGTCAGTGATGCGGCCGGCCACTTTGGACTTGACCTCAACCTTGAGCCGCGGCTCGACCGTGCCGACATCAGACACCTTCACGGCGAGGTCGCCGCGCTTCACCGTGGCGAAGCGAAGGCCGTCTCCGTTCTTTCGTGAGCGCATCCAGAGGAATCCGCCCACCGCCGCACCAGCAACCACAATGAGGACTACCGCGATCTTGAGGAGCTTCAATTGGCTGTCACCTTGGCGAAAGGGGCGAATCAGGTCGCGCGGCTCGTCCCGGCCGCGGGGCGCCGTTCCAGCGATGAAGCCCTGTCCTTGTGCTTGCCCAGAGCCGCACTTGCTTTGAGCGGGCATTGTACTGGACGCCGACACCCAGGTCAACTCGCTTGCCGACCCGTCGATTGTGCCTGCACACCGGGTTCACCCGTCCGCGTCGAGTGCCACGGGAAGCGCCGAGGGGATAGAATCTACACACCTCCGGAGGGCGCATATCAGCGAAGCGGCATGGAATTCACTCCCTCCACAGAGAACGGCACACCGACCGGGGCGCTCCCCGTCGTCGTGTGTGGCGGCACTCCGGCGCGGGTACGCCGCCTCTGGATCAGGACCGCCTCCACATTGGCGTTCGTTGCGGTCATGCTGCCGCTGGCGGGGCATGTCGTTCTGGTCAATCCGATGGCGTATTTCCGCGACCGGCCGCCGCGAGACTGCTATGCTCAGTTCGCCCTGCTCGAGCACCGAATCAACTGGCTTGACGCGACCCCGAACTACCGCCCTCGCCCGGCGCGGCCCGACGACGTCATGGCGACCGAGTGGCCCCTGTTCTCCCTGTCGTTTCTGAGCGCAGCCGCCTTCGAGATGGGCAAGCAAGACGCCCGCTTCACGCGGGCCGCGGGTGACTTGATTGCGAAGTGCCTGGACGAGGCCCTGCGGCGGCGAACGTATGGGTCCACCGGCCGGTCCTGGGGCGACCCGCTGCAGGAGTCGACTGCCCTGAGCGGGAACGTGGTGTACCTGGGGCATCTGAACCTGATGCTCGTACGGTACGCCCAGTTGACCCGAGACGCTCACTACGACACCCTGTGTCACCGGCTCAGTATCGCCTTGCATCGCGACTTCGAGCGCAGTCCGACCCTCTGCCTCGAGTCCTCTCCCGGCGTCTGCTGGACCTCCGACCAAGCCGTGGCGCTGGCCTCTCTGGTGGCACACGACGACCTATATGGGACGCACTTCAGCGACGTCGCCCACGCGTGGGTGGCCCGTGTGCGCGGCAACCTCGACAGCAAGACCCACCTGCTGCCGGCCCGCCTCGACGCCGACACGGGCGAGCAACTGCAGCCGCCCCGCGGCAGCACGTTGGCCCTGGCGATCTCTTTTCTCTGTGACCTCGACCCAGCCTTCGCTCGGGAGCAGTATGAGGGCTTTGTTAAGTACTTCTACGTCCACCGCGGCGGGCTTGGGGCCTTCCGGGAATCACTCCGTGGTCGGCTCGGACCGATAGGGCTGCGCGACCGGTACGGCGCGCCCGTTCTGTTCGGCCTTGGCGTCTCGGCCAGTGGGTTCGGGCTGGCGGCGGCCAAAGCCGTGGGGGATCGGCAGGTCTTTGGGGAGCTCCTCCAAGCCGGTGAGATTCTCGGTCTCCCAGTGTCGTTTCTGAAGCGCAAAGACTACCTGCTGACCCCTCGCGTCGGCGACAGCGTTGCGTTATGGGCGAAGGCACTGCCGGCGACCCTCTCTGTTCGGCCAGCCTACCGACGGGGATTCGGGTGGCTGCTCTGGTACCTGCCAGTCTTTTCGTTGGCGTTCCTGCTTGGAGTGACCGCTCACCTGGGCGCCCTGCGGCGGGCCCGCGTCGGGCTGAGCGTCTGCCAGTCCTTGCGTGACAACCAACTCGGCCGGGCGGCGGCGCAGGCGCGGGACCTGCGTGTGGGGGTGTTGTCGCAAATCCACCTGCGCGGCCGGGAAGAGCTGCAGATGTTCGTCACCCGCGCCGTCATGCTCCCCTCTCCGCTGCGCCAAGAGTGGGTCCGCAAGAGCGACCTCATCGGCTATATCTTCGGTACCTTCTCCGGGGCCGGGCTGCTGTTTGCCTTCGGTGTGCTCAGTGCCTTCCACGTCCACAAGGTCTGGTACCTGATCGCCTTGCTCCTCGCCTACGTCGTGTTGGGCCGTCTCGAACGCGCGGTGGACAACCGACTGTGGCAACGGCTGCTCTCAACAGTCCGGTAGCCGGCCGAACCCTACCTAATACTACAACCGTACTTAGCGCGAATGTGCTCGGCGAGGGTCTCCTGACCCCGCCGCTCCCCGGACCGACAGGTCTCCAGAGCCCTT
>PEVN01000054.1:3835-17906 GCA_002779825.1 Armatimonadetes bacterium CG06_land_8_20_14_3_00_66_21
GCAGACCCAGTCCACTACGATCTGCACTGCAGCTGCTGCCGGGGTTGACCCAATGGTGAGCTGCGCTTCGCTCTCCAGCGCTTCGTACGTTCCCCGGGCCTGCGCATAGAACGCCTCGATCTCGTCCGCGCTGGCGTTCTCGCCATCGGCGCATTTGGGGTTGAGAAGGAGCTGGGGGGTCGGGGCCAGCAGGGCGGCGAGGTGAGGCAGGTCATACTCGAGGAGCGCCCGAGGCACGAAGTCGGCAATGTGGGCGCGGTAGTCGGGACGGGAGAAGAGGCATTCGTAGCAGGCCAACGTGTCGAGTTGGGCCGCGAAGGCGACGTTGCCGGCCAAGGCGGCGAGGTGGGCGACCCAGAGGCCGGCGCGTTCGCAGCCGACCAGGCCCACGCGGGCGGGGTCGATGGCTTCCTGTGTGCGGAGGAACCCCAGGCACGACCAGAGATCCTGGACGCGACGACCAACCGGCACAACGCCGGACATCAGAGCGACGTACGCTAACTCTGCATCCCGGTCGTGGCGCCACTGGCCGGGGGTGTCGTCGAGTTGCGAGCGGGTCTCTCCAACGCCGCGCGGATCAACGCACAATGCCGCGACGCCGGCTGCGGCCAAGCGGGCGCCGAGCCCGTCGGCACCAGTCAGCTCCGAGCGCCCGGAGGCGTGGGTCAGAACGGCTGCAGGCAACGACCCTTCCGCATTGGCCGGAAGGCACAGCGTAGCGGGAACCACGACGGTTGCCTCGGTATGGAGGTGCAACTCCTCGGCCGTGCCCCATTCTCGCTCCCGTCTGGGTCCCCGAACGACCGTCGGGGCCGGCGGTGGCTCCGGGCACCGAATCGCTCGCCGGACGCGGTCGCGCAGCGACGCACAGTCGTGGGGGGTCAGCACCGACGCAAGCTGTCCGGCACGCTCGCCTTGCAGCTCGCGCATGCGGTTTGCCAGCATGTCCGACACGGAGGTACCGCGGAGGTGTAGGTACACGTTGCCGTTGGGAAAGCACCAAGTAGCTTCCTGGGGGGGCAACTCGAACTGCGGCTCGAGAGGTGAATCGTCTCGCGTGCCCAGCCAACGGATCATCCAGGCGCACGCCGCTTGCCGGAGACCGAGGGTCCAACCGTGGGGCTCATCGACCTCGACCATTGCCAGCCGGTCCTCCATGCCGAAGAGCCGGTACAGCGTCCGCAACTCCCGCCGAACGTGCCGAGCGCCCTCGATGGGGAAGAAGTCCTGGCGCGCGGCGCCGATCAGTAGCGGCCGAGGGGCGAACAGGGCAAGCAGGTCCGCGATCTCCATCCCCGCCGCCACGAGGGGCAGCAAGTTCTGCTCCGGGTCAGCGATCTGCCGTGAGAGGAAGCGCCGGCGCAGCGTAGTCACGTAGCAGCACGGCGCAACGGCCTTCAGCCGGTTGTCCATGGCCGCGAGGTAGGTGGTCAGCGTTCCTCCGCCGGAGTTGCCGGTGCAGCCCAGCCGGTTGGCGTCAACCTCGGGCCGTGTGCAGAGATAGTCCAGCGCCCGCATGCCGTCCCACACGCGGAACTGGGCTAGGTTGGTGCCCAACAGGTAGCAGAGGTTGCCGTCGGCAAAATGCTCCGCTGTGCCGGCGCCCAAGAGCGGGCGGCTGCCGTCGTCAGTCCAGTACTGCACGCGCTCGCCCTGACCGACGGGGTCGTAGACGAGAACGGCAAACCCCTTCATCGCCAAGTGGACCGCCGCCCGGCGGTAGGTCTCATACGCCTTGCCCTCAGCAGCGTGGCCGCACGGGATTAGAATGCCGGGGGCCGGGGCGTCCTGCTCCAACGGCAAGTACAGATTGGCCGTAACCACGAACCGCGGTCGGCTCTCAAAGAGGACCCGCTCCAAGAGGTATTGCGACCGGACGGTGCGATCGACCACGCGCGCGTTGAGCGGCGTACGCTCGGGGAGCCCACCCATCATCTCGGCCAGCGAACTGGCCAAGGCTGGGCGGCGCTCGGCCCACTCGGCGACTGTGTTGACCGCCTCCACCGCCCGGCGGCGGTCGCGGAAGTGCTCCTCCGCAACTCCCATGAGGCTGTCGAAGTAGACCTCGGGGTCGAGGCTCGGGAGCGGTGCCGCAAGCGCGGGGTCGGCGCCCGGCACTGCCTCTTCGTTCGGGGCGCGGTCGCTGGTCGTGTCTTGGCTCATGCTGTCGATGTTCCCGGCAGGTTGTGACCGGACCACCCAGCCCTCCGGTGTTGGCTCAGAGAAGCGCGAGTAGTGCGTTCAGGTCGCTCTCGTCGTTGTAGCAGTGGGGCGACACGCGGACACGGCGGTCCCGGCAAGCAATGATGATACCCTCTCCTTCGGCTCGCGTCACGAAGGCGCGCGGGTCCTCGCTTGGAGGAACGAAGGAAACGATGCCGGACGCCTCGCCCGCCACCCGGCTGCTGAGCAACTCGCAGCCCTTGCCGAGAAGACCCTCACATAGATGGTCGGTCAGCTCCAGCACGCGCGCGGCGACGCGGTCGAGGTCCAGCTCCAGTAGCAGCTCAATCGCGGCCGTCAGCCCGTAGACGCCGACTGTGTTGAGGGTGCCGCTCTCGAATCGACGGGCATCGGGACGCAGCGTGAAGTCGTAGTTGAGGTAGTCTGAGGCGTTGACCACACCCCACCAGCCCACATTGACAACTTCGAGTTGCTCCCGCAGGGCCGGGGTGCAGTAGAACAGGGCACAGCCTTCGGGGGCCAACAGCCATTTGTGTCCGTCGGCCGAAAGCGCGTCTATCTGCTGGGCAGCCACATCCACCGGGAAAACACCCAAGCCCTGGATCGCGTCGACGACAAAGAGCACCCCGCGGGACGCGCACAGCGCGCCCAAGCGCTCGAGGTCGTGGCGGAAGCCGCTGCCGAACTCGACGAAACTCAGGGCCAGCACGCGCGTGCGGGCGTCGAGGGCCGCCTCAATGTCCTCGAATGGCACACGTCCGTCGCGCTCCGGCACCAGTCGCAGGTCCACGCCACGCCGCGCCAGGTTCATCCATGGGTAGATGTTGGCGGGGAACTCGACGTTGCACGAGACCACGTTGTCGCCCTCACGCCAGTCAAGGCCGTTGGCGACCACACCGAGCCCCTCGGTGGTGTTCTTCAGGAGGGCGATGTCGGTCGGCTTGGCGCCAACCAATCGCGCGGCGGCTTCGCGGCAGCGTTGGTAGCACTGGTGCCACTGGCCGGCGTTCGCCGTGCCGTTGCGCGTCACGTCGTCAAGCAGCCACTCCATCGCCCGCCGCGCGCGATTCGACAGCGGCGCAACGGCGGCGTGGTTCAGGAAGACCCAGCGCGCGCAGATTGGGAATTCGGTTTGGCGGAGGGTTGACCAAGTCATGGACGTGGGAGTGAGCAATGGAAAGGGACTCCAAGGACGACAGGGACACCAATGACTGAAGGCGACTGCGGTTACGTCGGCAAACTTGTCGTCGCTGCTGACTTTGCAGTCGGTGAGGTCCTCCGACTCCTTCCGTTCAGCCGCAAACCTCGCCTTCGCGCGACACGGCGCTCACGGCTGTCAGACCGCTGTAGGCGGCTGCCACAAGGCGAGTGCTCAGTGACTCACCGGGCTGAAGGGTCCTGTGCTCGCCCGCTCTGGCGGCCTCTGCGAGCATCGGCACCTTGGTCGTGAATGGCTCGATGGCGACACAGTGGGCGTCACCCCACCAAGGAGCGCCACCCTTGGTGCCGTATTGCTGGTAGTACCAGAGGTGCGGGAAGACGTCCTTGTCCCAGGCCATGGCGATGCCGACCTGAAGCGCCTGATTGGTCAGGGCGTACCAGCCGGCGTCCAGTTCGGTAAGGAACATCATGTCCGACACGCCAGCCTCTCCCGACAGCAGCGGGCGTCCGTCAACGGCGTTGCCGGACCGGTCGACGCAGTTGGGCCAAGGGCCGTCGTGCCCCGCGACGAACCGGCTGTCGGGGTCCTCAACCGTGTCGGTCAACATGCGGCGAGCCGGCGTCTCGAGCACGCAGTGCTCGGAAAGAAACGGTGGGCCGTACATGGGGTGGTGTCCCCACATGTACTCCATCGGGACGCCGCCGAGGTTGGTGATCGTCTCGTCCAGGAACAGCACGGCCTTGCCCCGCTCCACGGAGAGCGTCTTCTCCAGCCGAAACGGCGTCCGCACAGTGTGGACCCAGCACTTGATCGCCACTCGGTCAGGTGAGTCCTCGACGATCTCTGCTTCCCACGGCAGGTGCCAGACCTCATCGTGCAGCCCAAAGGCAACGCCGCGATACTCACATGGCGAGCCACCGTGCGGGAAAAGCTCCGCCCAGCCACCTTCGAGATGGTCCATGAACATGCCTCGCGGCGTGCCCACTGACGGCGGATACGGACTTGGCGGGCGCAGCCCGGTTGGTGACCGCCACAGGAAGTCGGTGTCCGTCGGCTTGTGGCGGAACTCGACAATGTCCGTCCCTTTGTCCAGCACGGCGACAACGCGCAGCACCTCGTTTTCGAGGACCGCCAGGCGCAGGCCGCGGTAGCTGTATTCGTCGGAAACGCGACAACCATAGTGACGGTCGTGTGGAGAGCGGATCATTGGGTTCTCCTGAAGGGCCCGCTCTAAGCCTCGAGCTCGAAGCCCGAAGTGCGGAACGCACAGCGTGACGGCGGCGGCTGCGCCCGGACCGACTCACACGCGATCCGGCTGCCGACGCAACTCGTCGCGCGTGCAGAGCATGATGCCGGAGGCAATCAGCGCCAGCCCGGCCAGCAGCGACCCCGTGGGCACTTCGCCAAGCGTGGGCCCTGCCAGGATCATTGCGCCGACAGGACTGAGGTACTGCAGGGGACCGGCGGCACCGGCATCCAGGTAGTTGAGTGCAGCGTTCCAGAGCGTGAACGCGAGGGCGGTGGGGACGAGACCGACGAAGGCCATGATCAGCAGGATGTCTGGGTGCAGATTCACGGGCCTGTGGAACACCACCACCACAAGGCTCAGGAGCACCGCACCCGGGAGAATCGCCGCGCTGGTAGTCACCAGGCCGCCGTGCGCACGCACCACCGACTTGCTTGCGAGAGTATACACTGCCCAGCAAAGCGCGCCAATCAGCGCGACGGCGCAACCCAGGAGATCGCCCGGACCGTGGCTCCCTGCAAGGGGTGCATTGCCCACCACGACCAGCAGACAGCCGGCCAGCCCCACCGCAACGCCTCCCAGTCGCCCTACAGTCAGCCGTTCGCCGACGAACGCGCCAAGGAGCACGATGAGCACCGGATTTGCGTTCATGAGCACCGCGGCGGTGATAGACTTGGTCAACTCATTCGCCAGCGCAACCAAGACTCCCATCCCCGCAACACCGGTGGCCGCCAGGAACAGGAACGTCCACGGCTCCCGCTGCACGACAGCCAACTCGCGCACGCGCCCGCGACACAGCAGTATCACAAGCAGCGTGACTCCGCCGAATACGTAGCGCAGACACGCCAGCACGAGGGGGTCGACCTTGACGGCGTCTCCTGCGTGGTGCGTGAAGATCCACCGCAGACAGGGAAAAGTCGCGCTCCACAGTAAGCACGCGGCGGCGCCAAGAAGGAGCCCCTTTCGTTTCCCGCGGTCGGCATGGCTGACAGCTTCTCGGGCGCCCTGGCCGCTCATGCTGCGGCTCCCCTTCCACCGCTGGGCCCGTCAGGCTGCAGCAGTTCCGTCAGCACCTGGACCATCGTGACCAGATCGAGCCAGTTGTGATGGAGCAGGGGTGCCAAGAGCGACACGTTCTGCGTGCGCACGAACTCGTGGTACTGCTCCGGGATGCGGTCACCTGGGCAGTCGTCGAGCCGTCGGCGGCCGCATAGCTCCTCCTCAAGCGTCTGGAGCCGGCAGTCGCGGAACCGGCCTTTCCATCGCCGTCGCGCGTGCGTTAGCAGGTCGAGATGGCAAGGCGCCTCCGACCAGGGGAGGCGGTAGTAGGTCATGCGGTCGCGGAGGAAGGGAACGTCAAAGCTCTTCCCGTTGAACGTCACCAACACCGGCCCCTGCCCGGCGCCCTCCCCGAAGTCCTGCAGTAGCGCGACCTCTTCGGCGTAGTCCCGCGCCAGAAACTGCTCAACGATCAAGTCGCAGCCCTCGACCCGGAGGGTGCCCACGAGGAACAGCGGGGCCGCCGTCAGTCCGGCCGTTTCCAGGTCAAGAAACAGCAGGTCCTCGACTGCCCTAGGGGGGAGTGCCAACAGGTCCGCGCGCGCGCAGTGCCCTTCCGCGTCCACCGCGTCGAATGCCTGCCGAAGCCCAAGCACCATCGACTCCCCGGTGGCAATCCACTGCCTGACCGACGGCCGGCACACGTAGTATGCACCGAAGGCGTTGAGGCGCTCCTCCCCGGGGAACGCCTCGGCGAGGGTGCTCCCCGCCTCTACCGGCGGAACCGGGATCGTCGTGAGCGTGCGCACAAGCCCGGGCTCTTTCGGCGCCCGCAACTGTGGCGCTACACCCGCAGGTGCAGCCGTAGCGAAGGCGTCGGGCTTCCGCCGGAGCAGCGACGCGATCTGTTTATGGAGACGGGCTCGATCAGCCTGCAACTGGAGACACCTGCCCGGACAACGCGGCCTCGGCGCCCCGCCGCAACGGCCGGTCAGCGCCGGAAAAAGAAAAACGGCGAGGCCGCCTTACGGCGGGAACCTCGCCGAATTGGCACTCGAGAGTGCGTAGAACGAGAAGAACGGCGCCCCGACGGTTGGTGCAGTCAGACCGTACCCGCTACTTCTTCTTCGCAGGCGCCTTCTTGGCTGGCGCTTTCTTTGCCGGCGCCTTGGGGGCGCAGGGCTTCTTTGCGCAAGGAGCCTTTTCGGCTGCCTTCTTGGCGGGCGCCTTCTTCGCTGGCGCTTTCTTGGCGGGCGCCTTCTTTGCTGCTTTCTTTGCGGCCATCGTACGGTCACCTCCTCTCTTAGAGGATGCGATGGCGATCCTGAGGCCAGGGCCGTGATCGCCGGACGACAATCGCCAACAGGGGGCGCTGCGCCGGAACTCAGGAAGCCTGGGTTCCAGACAGGTACTTGCTCAACAGTCGGGCGGTGTTGAGCATGCCTTCCACGTTGGCGATCTCGTACCCATGGGTATTGTCGGTGGGGAATCCGACACAGGCGATCGTGCCGGCCCACCCGTACTTACGCGCAGCGCTGGCGTCTGTGCCGGCAGAGGAATAGCAGGCTCGCTGGGCGCCGAAGCCCAACTCGCCCGCCAGTCGGCACAGGCTGTCGCTGAGTGTGCGGCTGTAGGTGTGGCAGCTGTCCTTGTACCAGAGAATCGGCCGGTGGTCGTTGACCGTGTCGTACTCCTTCTCGACCGGGCCGACCTCCAGCGCAATCAGCGCATCGGAGCCCGTGTACCGCAGGGCAAACGCCCCGCTGGCGGCACCCAACTCCTCTTCGCTGGTAGCCGCAAAGTGCACAGTCCTCGACGGAGGCTGGGCGGCCTGCGAGACCTCCTGCAGTACGGTCAGGAGAATGGTCAGGGCCCCCTTGTCGTCAAGCGCATACGAACACACGTACCCGCCCAGGTGCAGCGGCTTCTTTCTCATTCTGTGAACTGCGACGCGCGACCCGACGTGGACGCCCAGCCTCGTCAGTTCGCCGCGCGGTCGTTTTGCATCCACACGCACGGACTCCCAGTTGAGCGCTTGGGTCTTAGCCTGATGGACGGCTTTGGTCTCCTCACTAACATGCGTGCACCCGAAGGACAGCACGGCCTCCACTGACCCGTCGTCGGTCAGGATCTCGACGGGGCCTTCGCCGAGCTTCCATGGCGTGCAACCGCCGAGGGGCTCCACCCGCATGCGGCCGTCGTCTTCGAGGCGCTTCACGATCATGCCGATCTCATCTTTGTGCGCGGCAAGACAGACGGCTTCGGGCGAACTGCCCGCGACTGTGCACAGGAGATTACCCGCTGGATCCCGTTCGGGCACCAACCCGAGCGCCTCGATCTCAGCCACCAGCACCGCGTCGATCCCATCTTCGTGACCGCCCGGCGAACTCGTTACGAGTAGCCGATCGAGCAACGCCAGAAAGGTTGACCGCTCAGTGCTCAGCGAGTTCACAGCTCGATCTCCAGACCCTCGCGGGCCACGACCACTTCGCTACGGTGCTGCGCCGGGATGATGTTCTGGTACTCGCGGGCCCGGCGGACGAGTTCAGCCACCTTGGAGTCGGAGGACTCGGGATCGTGATGGAACAGAACCAGCGTGCCGACGTTTGCCGCAGTGGCCAGCTCCACCCCGACTACGGCCGAGCTGTGCCCCCAATCGGCCTTCTCGATGCTCTCCATCACGGTGAACATGGCATCGAAGATCAGCAGGTCCGCGCCGCGGAAGAACTCCACGTACTTGGCCATGCACGCCGCGTCCAACCGTTTGTACTCACCATCGGTAGCGTAGACGATGGTGGCGCCCTCGGCTTCGAGCCGGTATGCGTAGCTGTCGCCCGGGTGGCTGAGCTTGACCGTGCTCACTTTGACGCGCCGGTTGCAGAGCCAGTTCGTGCCGCCCATCTGCTTGAATGTGATGGCCGCAGAGAGCGCATCGAAGGGCACCGGGAAGAACCTGGGATCATGCTGGTCGCGCAGGCGGGACTCCAGACCGTCATGGCAGCCGCCGAGGCGAAGTGCGTTGCCCTTGACGTAAGCCGGCGCGAAAAAGGGGAACCCGTGGATATGATCCCAGTGCGTGTGCGAGAAGAGCAGCCACGCCTGCCCCTTGCCTTCCGCGAAGCCCTCTCGCATCAGGTGACTTCCCAGAGCGCGAATCCCGCTGCCGGCGTCCAAGATGATCAGGTCCCCCGCCGCAGTGCGGACCTCCACACAGGGCGTGTTCCCGCCGGCGGTGGTGCGAAGAGGCGCGGGCAGTGCCTGGACAAAGCGGCACGCTTCAGCGTCGCCGTCGAACCTCTCCCCTTCGGCTCTCCGAAGAACCTCCGCCAGGCGGTCTTCAAGATCCGCCGAGGTGAAGGGGGAGGGAAGTGATCCGCGCACGCCCCAGAACTTGACCTTCATTGCAGGTCCCTTGCTCCGCTGAGGTGGTGTAGTGTGTTCGCGCTGCAATTCTCTTTGCCGGGGTGCCTGGGCGATTGCCGCGCGTGCCGACACCCCGGCCGAGGCCTCAGAAGCGAATGTTGATTGTGCCTGCGCTTGGGAATGAACCATGGATGAGGCAGGACCGAAACTGGCGTGGCGTTGGCCTACTCAGCAAGCAAGCCCTTGACCAGCGGCGTATATCATAGCTTGGGTAACGCGCGGCTGTCAACACTCTTGGACATGTTTTTGCAAGTGTGCTCGATTTGCGCGGCCGCGGTGTCCATTGCCACGTGGCGCCGAGGTGTTAGACGACGCGGAGCGTGTGCGGCAGACTGTTGGGCGCGGCTGCCCTGAGCAACCAAACGAGTCGTGGTATACGCCAGCAGAATCAGTTCCCGGCGGCGGAGTTGCCAGCGGCGGCCGGACGCGCCGAAGGTCGCGAGCCCAAACCGTTCTCTGGTACCGGCAATGTGCTATAATGCCTGTCCGTTCGCCTGCAAATGGCGGTCTGAATAGCGTCGGGGAAGGCGCGTTCTCGCACGGATCGGTCTACCCCGCAGTTGCTGCGTTGAGGCCAACCCGTGAGCGAGAGTGTGTCGCCTTCCCCGCCCCCACCGGCAGAGCATGGACCGGTCGGCGGCGCGGCGCTGACCGCGGCAATCCTGTTCGCAGCCTATGTGGTACTGCGACTGCTGGCGCCTCACCTGCGCGTAGGCCCGGCCGGAGCCGCCACGCTCGTCGGCACGGTGGTGTTCTTGCTGCTGTCGCTGGCAACCGTGGCGACTGCGTCGCGCGTCCCGCTCTCGTGGCAGGCTGAGCTTGCCGCAATGGCCATGGGCGCGTGCCTGTGGTTTCTCGGCGGAAGCGAGAGAACCGGGCTGCTTTCGGATTGCGCCCTGCTCTTTAGCGCCCTCCCGCTGGGCCGGCTCATCTCGCGCGGCATCCGCGATCCGAACCTGCTCGTACCCATCGGCGCGGTCGCCGCCGTCGTCGATGTGTGGGGAGTGAATCTCCATGGTCCAGTCTCGCAAATCATGGAGAAGGCTCCAGAGGCGGCACACCGCTTTGTCACGCACGTGCCCGCGTTCGGCCCGCCCCAAGTGGGCGCGCCGCAGTTCGTCGCGATTATTGGCCTGGGCGACTTCGTGTTCCTTGCCCTGTTCTTTGCCTGCGTTCACCGATTCCGCCTGAACTTCGGCGGAGCCGCGATCTGCTCTGCAGTCTTGGCGCTGGTGGGGCTGACCATTGCCCTGCTGGTGCTGCCGATGCCCGGGCTACCATTCATCGCCCTGGGAGTGCTGCTGCCCAATGTTCGGCACTTCCATTTCGAGCGGAGCGAGAAGTTCGCGCTGCTCTACGGCGGCCTGTTCTTGATGGTCTGCCTGGGCTTGGCGACGGTCTGGATCCACCACGCTCTGCCGAAGCCAGCTCACGCACCGCCCCGCGTCGGCCGGCAACCGCCCACACCTGAGGCTCCTTGACGGGAAGCGTAGAAGAAAATGCCATTGGACGACAGATACAACTTCGCTGAGATCGAGACTCGGTGGCAGCACCACTGGGAAGAGACCGGCGCGTCGGTGACGCCCGAGGACCCGAGCAAGCCCAAGTACTACGTACTGGAGATGTACCCCTATCCCTCGGGCGAGGCGCACATGGGGCATGTGAAGAACTACGTGATCGGCGACGTGGTGGCTCGGTACCGGCGCATGCGCGGCGACGCGGTGCTCCACCCGATGGGCTGGGACTCCTTCGGCCTGCCCACCGAGATCGCGGCGCACCAGCGCAAGATCGACCCGCGCGTCTGGAATGCCCAGTGCGTGGCCTCGATGAAGAAGCAGCTCAAGCGGTTGGGTATCAGCTACGACTGGGACCGCGAGCTTGATACCTCCTCGCCGGACTACTACGGCTGGACCCAGTGGCTGTTCCTTCGCTTCCTGGAAGCCGGACTGGCCTACAAGAGGAAGTGGCCCGTGAACTGGTGCGAGAGCTGCTCCACCGTGCTGGCCAACGAGCAAGTAATCAACGGACAGTGTGAGCGGTGCGACTCGGAAGTCGAGAAACGCGACCTCGCAAACTGGTTCTTCGCCATCACCAAGTATGCCGAGCGGCTGCTCGACGACCTGTCTCTGCTGGATAACTGGCCCGACCGCGTCAAGACCATGCAGGAGAACTGGATCGGCCGGAGCACCGGCGTCGAGTTCGACCTGGAGGTCACGGGCACCCCGCACAAGCTGTCGGTGTTCACGACGCGCATCGACACCGTGTTCGGGGTCACCTACATGGTGCTGGCCCCTGAGCATCCGTTGGTAACTGAGCTGACCGCAGGCACCAAGTACGAGACAGCGGTACAGGAGTTCCGCCGCAAGGTACAGGCCCGTAGCGATATCGAGCGCACCTCAGCCGACACCCCCAAAGAGGGCGTTTTCACCGGTGCCTACGCCGTCCACCCGATGACCGGCGAAGAGGTGCCGATCTGGATCGCAGACTACGTGTTGCTGGAGTACGGCACCGGTGCCATTATGGCTGTGCCAGCGCACGACGACCGCGACTTCGCCTTTGCGACTCAGTACGGGCTGCCCGTCCGCGAGGTGATCGCCCCGCCCGAGGCAGACCTCGCCGCGCCCCGACCAAAGCTGACCGGGGCCTACGTCGCGCCGGGCCTCATGCTCAACTCCGGCTCGTTCAACGGGCTCACAAGCGAAGCAGCGAAAGACGCCCTGGCCGACCATCTGGAGCGAGAGAACGTCGGCAGACGCCAAGTGAACTACCGCCTGCGCGATTGGTGCATCTCGCGGCAGAAGTACTGGGGTGCCCCGATTCCAGTGGTCACATGTGAGGGCTGCGGGCTGGTGCCGGTGCCGGACGACCAGCTTCCGCTGTTGCTGCCTGTGGGCATCGACTTCAGCCCCGGCTATCCGCCGCCGCTCGCTCGGTGCGCTGAGTTTGTGAACACGACATGCCCCAGGTGCGGCGGCCCGGGCAAGCGCGAGACGGACGTGATGGACACCTTCGTCTTCTCCTCTTGGTACTTCCTGCGGTTCGCCAGTCCCCACCATAGCGAAGCCCCGTTCGACTGCGAAGCGGTGGCGCGCTGGCTGCCGGTGGACCAGTACGTCGGCGGCATCGAGCACGCCACGGTCCACTTGGTGTACGCGCGCTTCTTCACGAAGGTGCTGCAGGACCTGGGCATGGTCGACTTCCCCGAGCCATTCCCGTCGCTGTTTACCCAGGGCATGATCTACAAAGACGGGGCGAAGATGTCCAAATCCAAGGGCAACGTCGTCACGCCGGACGAGATCTGCGCGCAGTACGGTGCAGACACGGCCCGCTTGTTTGTGCTGTTCGTCGGGCCGCCGGAGCAGGATGCCGAGTGGAGCGCCGAAGGCGTCGAAGGAAGCTACCGATTCCTCGGCCGGGTGTGGCGACTGGTCGGCGCCGAAGAGGAGCTGCTCAAACGCGGCCTGAGTCAGGCGATTCCCGGCGAGCTGTCCAGTGCGCAACGCGCCGTCCGCCGGAAAGCGCATCAGACTATCGAGCGTGTCTCTCGCGACATAGACCAGCGCTTCCACTTCAACACCGCCATCAGCGCCATCATGGAGCTGGTCAACGAGCTGTACGGATTCCGCGAAAGCTGGAGCGGCCAGCCCACGCCGGCCGACGCGGCAGTCCTGACCGAGGCGACGGACGTGTTGCTGCGGCTGCTCTCCCCGTTCGTGCCGCACCTTGCGGAAGAGCTGTGGCATCGAGTCGGCTGCGAGGGCAGTGTCTGCGACCAGCCGTGGCCGGACTGTGATCCCGACCTCGCCAGAGAGGAAGAGATCACTTTGGTGGTGCAAGTGAACGGCAAAGTCCGGGAGCGGCTGCAAGTCCCGGTCGGCTCACCGGAAGAAGAGCTGCGACGATTGGCGCTCCAGTCACCGGCGGTAGAGAAGCACTTGGCTGGCAAATCGCCGGTGAAGGTGATCGTCGTGCCGGACAAGCTGATCAACATTGTGGTCAGATAGCCACGGCGCGCGTTCGCGCCCTCCCGACTCCCAAGCGGAGCTGACGGCCAGGAAGGTGTCCGAAATGACCAGTATTGAAGATACGCAGTTGGAGAGGTTAGAATCGGAACTGAGTTTGGCGCGAATCCGTCGCGTTCGGGCTGAGCATGGACTGAGCGTAATGGACCGGCAGCTCGGTCTGGCCCAATCCGGGAAGAAGTCGGACAAGGAAGTGCGTCGCGCCGAGCAGCGGCTTGAGAAAGCCCGGCAGGCCGAAGCCGATCTCCTGCAGAAGATCGATGACCTGAAAAACCCGAAGCCGCCGGAGGAGACCGAGGCGACCGTCGGCGCGGGTGAGCAGGTACCGGAGGACGAGGAGTCGGCACCGGCCGGAGCTGTCGACGCCGACGAGGTCTCTTCACCCGAAGGAGGGTAACTGCCATGGCGCACCATGTACTGGTCGTTGACGACGAGAAGCCAATCGTCCGAATCATCCAGACCAATCTCCTGGCGGAAGGCTACACAGTCTCCTGTGCGCACGACGGTATCGAGGCGCTCGAAAAGGTGCATGCCTCTCGGCCGGACCTCATCCTTCTCGACGTGATGATGCCCCGGATGGACGGCTGGGGCGTGCTCCGGGAACTCAAGGCGAAGCCGGAGACCGCAGACATCCCCGTAGTGATGCTGACTGCGTTGACCGACGTGGAGCACATGGATCGCGGGGCGCGGCTGGGGAACGACTGCTATCTCACGAAGCCATTTGACCCTTCCGAACTGCTGGCGATCGTCGGCAGACTCCTTGCCTCCATTGACGAGTTGGGCTACTTCGGCGACCCGCCTGCCGACGACTGACGGAGCGTGCCGACGGAACGCGCTCGGTCTTCCCAAGTCGGCGCGACTGGGTTGGGTCTCGCCAACTGCCATAGCCCAGACAGGACCCGCTGGCGTTCCGGCGGCTGGTACCGGTGGCTGCACATGTTCTTTTCCCGACAGGAAGTGGTTGTGCTTGGACTCTGCGGCGGTCTCCTGACGCTCTGTGCCGGTCTGTGGGTTTGGCGGGCGCGCACGGCAACC
>PEVN01000054.1:17926-20973 GCA_002779825.1 Armatimonadetes bacterium CG06_land_8_20_14_3_00_66_21
AGGACGCTTTGATCACGGTCCACGTGGCTGGGCGAGTCAAAGACCCGAAGGTGTACCACCTCGCGCCCGGGAAGCGCGTTGGCGAGGCCATTGCCGCTGCCGGAGGGGCGCTGGCCGACGCGAACCTGGATGAAGTGAACCTCGCTGCAACGCTGGCTGACGGCGACAAGGTCTACCTCCCGCCGATTCAGATCGAGCCCCCACCCTCCGCCGGCCGCGCGTCCAAGACGCGATCCACGCAGGCAAAGCCCTCTCCCGAGTCCCTGGTCAAGCACCCGATCAACGTCAACACCGCCACCGAACAGAAGCTCCAGCTCCTTCCGGGCATCGGTCCGGTGACCGCTGCGAAGATCGTCCAAGAGCGCCGCGCCAACGGTCCATTCCGGACGGTGGACGAGTTGGTGCGCGTGAAAGGGATCGGCGAGAAGACACTGGAGAAGCTGCGCAAGTACGTGCGGATCTGACGCGCGAAGTGCCGGCACCCCATGACCAAGCACCCCCTCGTCCCCGTTGCGTTGACGTACGTCGCGGCGCTGCTCGTGGCGCCCCGGGTGACGGTGCCGTCGGTGGCGCTGTGGGTGGTGGCTGCGGCGGCCGCCCTCGTGGCTCTCGCTCTCGCGAGCACTCGGAGGGCGCCCTGGGGCACGGCGATTTGCGTCTTGCTCTCAACTTCCGCCTTGGGCGTCCTGCGCCACAAGATGGCGAACGAAGTACCTACCGACGACATCTCGCGCGTCTCTGGGTCTTCGCCGGTTGCATGCGCGGGCGTCGTCGCGGACCCGATCACATACAGAACGGCTACCGCCGAGACGGTAGTCGAAGCAACGCACCACCCTCGTGAGGACAGCCAGGAGTCTCTCTCTGGCCGCGTCCTCCTTGTCGCCAATTGGAGGGTTCGCGCCCGCGTTGGTGACGCAGTTTGGTTCCGCGCCCCGCTGAAGCCCCTTGCGGAAGCGACAAATCCCGGGCAGTTCAGCGAGGCGGCTGACAGACTCGGCGACGGAGTGCGCGTCACGGCTTTCGTGCCGCCCGGAGCACTTCACGTTGGGGGCGCGCAACCACGCCGGCGTCTGGAACGCCTGGCTGAATCGGTTCGTCAGTGGGTCTCCGCGACGTTGCTCGCTCACACACCCAACCCGTACCGTGACCTCCATGCGCAGTTGATGTGCAGCATTCTGTACGGGATGCACGCGGCGCCCTTGCCTCCGGGCATCGTCGATGCCTTTCGGCGCTCTGGCACGATCCATCTCCTCGTGGTGTCGGGCACGCAGGTTGCGTTCCTCGTGGGTCTTCTGCTTGCCCTCTCTGGCGGCTTGTCCAGGTGGCTGCGGCTGACATTGATCGGGTGCGCGCTTCCATTCTACGTGCTTCTCACTGCGCACCCTCCCTCTATCATCCGCGCCAGTGTAGTTGGGGCAATGGGCGTGGCGGCCGTGCTGCTGGGCAAAGATGTGGACGGTCTCAACGCACTCGCGTTTGCCGCCCTCGTCATTCTCGGTACCTGCCCCGCGGACCTCAACAGCATCGGCCTGCAGCTCTCCTTTGGCGCCTGTTTCGGGATCCTGGTGCTCACGCCGCTCTTCATGAGGTTCCTGGCGTTCTTGCCGCGGTGGTTTGCCCTCTCCGTGGCCGTTACGTGCGCAGCGCAGGCCGGCGTCGCGCCACTGCTCGCCTATCACTTCGGCGCCATAAGCCTTGTCGCCCCGGTGGCAAACCTGATCGCCATCCCGACCGCCGCCGCGCTGCTGATCGTGGGGATGTTGACCTCCGCGGCGGCGCCCCTCCTGCCAGCCGTGGCAGACCGCTCGGGGGCACTCGGTCACTGCCTCACTTCTGTGCTGGTGCAGAATGCCACGTTTTTCAGCAATTGGCCCCTTGCTGTGGCCAGAGTCGCCGGGACCGGGATGCTCTGGCTGCTAGCCGGGTACGGCGTCCTCACGGTCTCGCTCGTCTTGGACACTCCACCCGTCCGCCGTTGGCTCAGCCGGGAGCGCGTCCTCGCGCTCACCGCAGTGGTTGCTACCCTCACTGTCGGCTGGTTCACCTACAGCAAGCTCCGCCCCCGCGAACTGGCAGTCACGTTCCTGGACGTCGGCCAGGGCGACTCTATCGTGGTCCGTTCGCCCACCGGAAAGACCGTTTTGATCGACGGCGGGTCGCATGACCGGACGTTTCGTGATGTCGGCGAGCGAGTGATCGTGCCCTACCTGGCAGAGATCGGCGTGAGGAAGCTGGACGCCATCCTGGTGACCCACCCGCACGAGGACCATGTCAACGGGCTCGTAACCGTCCTCCAGCAAGTGGGTGCAGACATGATCCTCGACCCACAGCAACCCGCCGCGGCTTGCGCTGCGTATGAATCGTTCTGTGAGGAGGCGGAACAGCAGGGCGCTCACGTCGAACCGATCAGCCGCGGCGACTCCTTGGACCTCGGTGGGGGTGCAAAGCTGTGGGTCCTATGGCCACCCGACCGCCCGGTGCAGGGCACGTCAGACGACGAGAACAACAACTCCGCCGTGGTCGAGGTCGCGCTGGGGAAGACCAGCTTCCTCCTGACTGGCGACTTGCGCGCCGAAGGCGAGCGGCTGCTCCTGAACTACGGCGACGACCTCCGCAGCACCGTCCTCAAAGGTGGCCACCATGGAGGACCTGGCACAACGAGTGACGAATTCCTTGACCGTGTCTCGCCGAAGGCGTGCGCCCTCTCTGTCGGCCGCAACAATCCGTTCGGTCATCCCGCAGCCGAGACCGTCGCGCGGCTGCGGAGAAGGGGCGTGCGTCTTTACCAGACCGCGCTCGACGGCGCAGTCATCTGCCGCACCGACGGTCGGCGGCTCGAGGTGAGCAGCTTCCGGTCCCGGCACCGCCCCGACGTGCTGCCCGTTGGGGCGAAGGCGCGACCAACCGATCGAGGCAACAGGTCTGACGGATCGGACAGATCGGGCCGACCGGACTAATACTACAACCGTACTTAGCTCGGGGCAGGTCTCCGACCGCCCCGAAACGCTTGACCGGAAGGTCTCAAAGGGCTGCGAATCCACGGGATT
>PEVN01000199.1 GCA_002779825.1 Armatimonadetes bacterium CG06_land_8_20_14_3_00_66_21
CGCGCGTTCTCGTCGAGGTCGACACCCACCGATCCCTGATCGCGGAGGCGCAGAACGCGCCGGTCGTCGACGGTGACGACTTCGCTGCCCCCGCGGGGGGTGGAGCTCGGGAGGACAAAGTCGCGCTTGAAGGCAGCCGCGTCGGCCGCGTCCAACCACACCAACGGCGACGCCGTCGGCGCGGTTGCCGGGTCAAGCTTCGGTCGGCCGAGTTCCTGCGCGAACTGATTACTGAGCCAGTGGTGCTCAGCGGGGCTGAAGCGAGCGCCGGCATACAGAGCTGCGAATCGCACACAGCCCTCAATCCCGGCCACCTGGCTGGCGGCAAGACGCTTGGCGCCGAGGTGCGCGGTTGCGCCTTTCAGTGGGTGCGGGGTCGGCGCCTTGAACGCGATGGACGCGGTCTTGCCGTCGACGTGGAAGACACCCTCCCCCGTGCGGTTGTCCGCCGTGAGTCCCACGTAGTGCCACTGGCCACCCACCTCGAGGGGCAGGTCGGCGCCGAACACATGCGGCTCAGTGAGCAGGCAGGCCAGTGGATACAGGCAGCCTGGCTTTCCGCCGCCGCCAGGCTTGGAACCGAGCATCACGACGAACCCGCCCGGCGCCTCCGAGCGGGTGTCGAAAAGCACGCCCCCCCGCTGCGCCTGGACCCAGGCGCCGAACGAGAACCCCGCCGTGCCCGGGTCCACCGGGGCGCGCGTCGCCAGGTGCTGGCCGCCCTGGAACGACCACGCGTCGCCCACGCGCTGGGGCCGCTCGCCGGGCGCCACGTCGTTGCTCCGGGGGAAGAGGTAGTACCGGTCGGGCTCAGGCAGCGGCGTCACCAACGCGACCCGGATGGATCGCGGGCTGCCGTTGCCCTGGGTATAGCAGACGGCAAGGGTGTCGTCGTGCCGCCACATCTGGGGGTAGGCGACCTCCGGTTCGTCGAACGTGACCGTGTTGCCGGCAACGAAGTCGAAGCCGCCGCCGCGGGTGAAGAACAGCGCCGCGTTGTGCCGCGCCCGCGTCCACGAATAGAGTGCCCCGGGGGCGTCGTTGTGCACCATCACGTACCGGCGGCCGGTGAAGTCCTCGCCCGGCGAGGTCGGTGCCCACACCCCTCGGCCGTCCAGCGGTGCCACGTGCATTCGCGAGCAGACGCTTTCGAGAGGCGCGTAGCGAGGCGGCGTCCACGTCTCGCCGCGGTCGTGACTGACCGACGACAGCAAGTACTGACCGGAGGTCGGCTTGGGGTGCCCGAGGGACCAGTTCGTGTTGTTGCGCGCGAACATCCCCACCGATCCGTCCGGCTGCTCCCACACCGTCGGTTCCCACTGGATCCAACTGAACCCCGGCGTGAGGCACCCGGCCGACAGGTGCCACGTCTCGCCGAGGTCGTCGGTGTAGAGGACGGCGTTGCGCTTCTCCCTTGCCCACCAATCCTGCACCGCCTCAGGAGCGTCGGCCGCTCGGCCCGCGGTCGCAGACAGCGTCACCGGCGCCAGCACCCGCCCAGAGCGCAACCGGTAGAGGTTCTGCGTGGAGGCGATGAAGAACTGCTGTCCCTCCACGGTTGGCCAGCACTGCCCGTCCCAGGTCAACTGCCGGTTGAGCCACTTGCCGCCCGCCTGTCGCAGCCGGGAGAAGTAGAGGCCGCGCAGGTCAGTCGTCGTGCCCTGAGGGGTCTCGAAGTCGCGGGCGCTGCCGCCCTGGTTCCAGACCGCCCACAGCTCGCCGTCCACCACGCCCAGATTCGGCTGCCACTGGTGCCCCTTCCCCTCGGGATAGGGCACCGGATTCGCGCAGTACGCCGCGTTGGCGAACAGCTCTTCGACCGGCGACCAACTCCGCCCGTCGCGACTGGTGCTGAAGCAGAGCCGCTGCCCGGGCGCATGCTCGTTGGGGTGCGTGTTGCTCCCCCATAGACAGAACCACCGGTCCTGGAACCACGCGACGGTCGCGCAGTGGTTGTACTTGTGCGGGTGCGTGCGACCGTCGATGACGGCGTGGTGCGTCACCGTCGGCTGGTAGACGGCGTAGCTGCGCCAGTCGTCGGCCGGGGCGGCGACGCGGGTGGAGGCAACGAGTGCCGCCAGGAGCGACGACGTGGCTATCGAGGCCCTGTGGGCGGCGGTTCTGGGCGTCACGTTCAGCTTGGCTCCTTCACTGGCTCGCGGCCGACACTTGACGTTCTGCGGCGCAGCCGCTATTGTCTACTCCGTCAGCAAGCGGCGTCCTTCACCGGCTGACCCCGGAGAGTGAACCTCATGTCCAGCCAGCCCGTCTTTCCCACGTTCGCTGTCGAGGACCGCGAGTTCTCGAAGCTATTGATCGGCCACAACCCGTTCCTCGGCGGATCCTACATGAGCAAGGCACGGACCCGCCTGTACCAGGAGACGCTCTGCGACGCGGAGGTCCTGGAGCGGATCCTGGTCAAGGCCATCGGGACGGGGGTGCGCGGCATGATGGCGAGCCTCGCCGACGGCTTCACAGAGCGGCTGCGGGCGGCGATGTACGGCGCCGCCGAGAAGACGGGCGTCCTGCTGCCGACGATCATGATCGTCTCGAAGGGATTCGAGGCGGACTTCGACACCTATCGCGAACTAAACTGCCAGGTCATGCTGGTGCACGGGCAGTGGAGCGACGCCCTGTACGTGAAAGCCGGGAACACCATGCAGCCCGACTTCGCCGACGCCCTCAAGCGCATCCGCGACGGCGGGTTCGTGCCGGCCTACTCGACCCACAACGGCGGCGAGGTCATCCCGGCGGCGGAAGCGTTCGACGCCGCCTTGGTCAACACCCCGGTCAACAAGATCATGTGGCGCATGTGCCCCTGCGAGGAGATGGTCCTCAGCGCCATCCGCAACACCAAGAAGAAGGTCATCGCCATGAAGCCCCTGGCCATGGGGCGAATCGCGCCGCAGGAAGGCATGGAGTACGTCTGCCGCCTCCCCGACCTCGACGGCATCGTCGTCGGCATCGGGCACGAGTATGAGGTGGAGGAGACGTTCGGAGTGGCAGCCGAGCTGCTGTCGGGGGCGGCGTAGGGCAACCTGGGAGAGGCGTTGCGGCCCGCTCTGCCGTTGACAAAACAACGTGTTGAAATCACCATTGGTCGGAATAACAACGCGTTGAAAGTTGCGAAAACGTGCGGAGATCCGCCTCCTCATGCCTCGACTCATGGCTCGCCTCCCGAGACCGCAAGCCCTTGGTGCTGCGTGGCGCGCGGCAGGTTGGGAAGACGTGGCTGGTTCGAGACCTGGCCCAGCGCAGCGGCAGGCAGCTTGTCGAACTGAACTTGGAGCGTCACCCGGCATACGCCGAGCACTTCCGCGACAACGACCCCAACCAGACGCTCCGCAACCTGGCGGCCGACCTGAGTCTCAGTCTGCAGCCGGAGTCGTCCCTGCTGTTCCTCGATGAAATTCAGGCGACCCCGCAATTGCTGGCGTCGCTGCGCTGGTTCCGGGAAGACCTGCCCGAACTGCCGGTGATCGCCGCCGGGTCCCTGCTGGAGTTCGCGCTGCGCGACCACCAGTTCAGTATGCCCGTCGGCCGGATCTCGTATTGCCACCTAGGAGCCTGTCGTTCTATGAGTTCCTGGAAGCGAGCGGCAACGGACCGCTGCGGGAAGTGCTCAGCGACCCCGAACAGTGCTTGCGGCTCTCGCCGCCGCTGCACCGCAAGGCGCTGAACCTGTTGTCGGTCTACCACTTGGTGGGTGGGCTGCCGGAGGTTGTGGCGTGTTGGGTTCGAGAACAGGATCTGGCTGCCGTTGCCACGCGCCACCGCGACCTGCTGGCAACCTACCGGGACGACTTCAACAAGTACCGGGAACGGGTGTCGCCCGAGTTGCTGCGGCGCGTGCTGGAGTCCGTCCCGCGTCAGTTGGGCACCAAATTCGTCTACAGGGGTATGCAGTTGACTCTCGTGCGCTTCGTGTGTGCGCTGGACGGCCGCCCCGAAGGGGCAGAACGAGAATAGCCCCTCGAACCCCGGGGG
>PEVN01000440.1:0-19708 GCA_002779825.1 Armatimonadetes bacterium CG06_land_8_20_14_3_00_66_21
ATGACAATAGCCCAGCGTTTCAACGCCGAAGCTAAGCGCCACGCCAACGCTCCGTCCCAGAGGGACGGAATGACAATAGCCCAGCGTTTCAACGCTGGGGATCGGACAAGTGAACAGCCCCACAATCCAAGTCCTGCAAGGACGGCTGAGGTCCGACCGTTCAGCCGTCCTTACAGGACTGGCGCGCAACTCGCGGTAGCCGGGCTCACCTCCCCGCGTTGCAACGCTGGGCTATTCTCACGCGGTCCCTTCGGGACGACACCAGACCGGGAGCACAACTCTCACCTCCCCGCGTTGCAACGCTGGGCTATTCTCACGCGGTCCCTTTGGGACGCCACCAGACAGGGAGATCACAACGCGGAGAGGGGGAATCACGCAAACACCCGCCGTGTCGCTGTCTCCCCGCCCCCACGTCCCCCAGCCAATCACGACATATTCGGGCCGACGATGCTGCTGGACGAGCTGCTTGAGTGCCGGGCGGTGAGGCGCGGCAAGGTGGCTGCGCCTTCGGAGTTGGGGCCGAGGTCGGCTTTGACGCCCATCCGGTAGCGGATGAGCTTGTCGCGGCCGCTCTCGGCGGAGGTCTGCATCTCGGCGGTGGCAATATCCGCCGCGCGGTCCGCTGCCACTCTGTCGCTCGGGTGCTGCAGCACGAAGGCAACCGCAGTCACGGCCGTCTGGAGCGGGGAGACGTAGAAGTCCGGGTGGCCGGCGACCTTGTTGTGGAAGAGCAGGCTCAGCGGCCGGATGGCGTCGGTGGTGAAGCCGTGCGCCTCGGACACGTTGCGGGCGGTCTGCGCAAGCTCAATGGCCTCGGGCGCCGTCAGGTCCTGAACGCAACGCATGTAGTACCCGGTGAAGACGGTCAGGCACACCAGCGCCGTCAGCAAGGCGGGCGCCGCCTCGCTGAACCGAACGTCGGGCGCCTTGCCCAAGAGCTTCTCCAAGATCCAGAGGACGCCTCTCCCGAGCCGGCTGAACACGCGCTGGAGGACTTCCTCCCAGACCCAAACGGCGGCGGCAACGACAGGCACCAGCAGCAGCAGCGAGGACTTCCCGAGGGCCCTGGCCCCGGCCGCCAGCCCAGTGAAGGCGGGACGCAGGATCCAGTCGAAGACCCAGAGACACACGCTCTCAATGGGCCACAGCACGTAGTCTTCGAGGAAGGAGACGACCTTCTCTGCTCTGTCGCTGAGCCGTCTACTCATTGAGGAACTCCTTGAAGAATGTGCCGTCACTCCGAGCCGCGACGGTGAGGGAGCGCATGACACGCTGACTTGGTCCGCGACGCCGACGGGTCACGCGCTCCCTCACCGTCGCGGCTCGGAGTGGCTCGCGGCCTTCAGGTCTCTCAGCAACTTGCCGCAGGCCTCCCGCTCCGGGAACGCCTCCTTCGACGCCAGCGCCGCTGTGAGCAGCGCCTTCGCCGGCTCGGCCGCCCCGCTCTTTGCGTAGGCCGCGGCCAGGTGGTAGGCGATGCTGGGGTTACTCGGCAGTCGGCGATGGGCGCGCTCCAGCGGGTCGATGGCCTCTGCGGTCAGACCCCGACGAAGGAGGAGCCAGCCCAGGGTGTCGAGGCAGTGCCCGTTGGTGGGATCGGCCGAGGCCGCGGGGCGCGCCATCTGCTCAGCCATTTCGGGCTCGCGCCGCTCGTGCTCGTAGAGATACGCGAGGTTGTTGTAGGCAGGCACGTAGCGGTCGTTCAGCTTGAGAGCCCGCCGGTACTCGCGCTCCGCCTCGTCGACTCGCCCAGCGGTCTGGTAGCGGGCGCCAAGCTCGCTGTGCGCTTGCGGCGACTTGGGCGTCGCCGCCGCCGCTTGCTCCATGACCGCGATGGCGGCGGCGTTCCTGCTGTCAGCCCGGAGGACGGCGGCCAGCATGGTGGACGCTTGCAGCGCGGCGGGGGCGCGCCGCAGCAGGTCGCGAAGCACCCTCTCGGCAGCGGCGCGCTCACCCAACTGCACGTGGCGCTGCGCGAGGGCGAGGACGACTTCGGCGTCCTGCGGAGCGCGGTCCAGCACGCGCTGGTACTCGGCGATCGCTTTGCGGGGGCGCTTGGTGACGGCGTAGAGGCCAGCCAATGCTCTGTGCGGCGCTGGGTCGTCCCCAAAGTCGGCCACGCAGCGAAGCAGCTCCCGCTCCGCAGCGGCCGGCCGCTTGTCGGCGAGATACGACTCCGCCAGCGTCAGCCGAGCCGGCAATGCAGCCGGCTCCGCCGCCGCGGCGCGACTGCAGCGGTCTGCCGCCACCGCCGGCCGCCCCTCACCCAGCGCCAGTGCCCCGTCCCTCGCCAGCGTGTCGGCCCGGTTCGGGGCCGCGACGAATGCATAGCGCTCGGACTGGCCACAGCCGGCCATACACAACACTGCAAGCGCGACCCACCATCTCCTCACCAGCGTCTCCTCACTGCGCACAAGCCCGGGAAGTCAGTACAGGCTAACCCAGGGCGAGGGATCGGGCAATGGGCGGGACGCCGATTGCCTCTACTCGGCGCCGCCAGCGCTCGGCTTGCGGGCCTCATCCGTGTAGGTGTACGGCTGGTCCTGGGGCTTCTTCCCCTTGTCCTTGTCCGTCGCCAGCGGGTAGGCGGGGGTGCCGTAGGGGACCGGTTGCTCCTCTCGCTGCCCTTCGGTCAGCGCGGCGATCTTCCACTCGCGGCCGAGTTTGGTCAGCGACACCGTCTGGGCTTCGTTGCGGTCCTGGTAGACCCACTCGACCTGCACCGTGCCCGAGTCCGGCCCGAGCTGCTTCTCGGAAAGGGCGATGCCTTTGACCGGTTGGCTGCGCTCGACGAGGTAGCGCCTGAACGCGCTGTTGCCTTGATCGCGCCGTCGCTGGTCCAGCTCCTTGCGGAGTTCCGGGGCGAAGCAGTTGAGGTACTTGCGGATCTGCCCGGTCTTCGCGGCGTCGAACATCGCGTAGACAATCTCTTCCGGCTTGCCCTGCTGCACCGCCGGCTTGTTCTCTTTGCGGGCCACCAGGACAAAGCCCACGGCCAGCAGGGCGATCGTCACGACCAGCGGCGTCTTGCTCTTCACTTCAGTGGCCTCTCCCCGGCGGCGCCGGTCTCCGCCTTGGGTGTTGGCTCTGCTGGCTTGATCAGCGTCAGGTCCACCGGGCTGCGGCCGTTGGGCGCGTCGACGAACACCTTCTTCATCTTCGGCAGAATCTGCTCCATGGCCTCCACGTAGAGACGCGCCGAGGTGACGTCCTGCGCCTTGTCGTACTCGACCAGGAGGTCGCGGAATCGCTGCGCCTCGCCGGCCGCGCGGTTGATCTTGGTCGTCCGGTACGCGTCCGCCTGTTGGAGTAGCCGCTGCCCTTCGCCGCGAGCGCGGGGCACGAGGTCGTTGGCGTAGCCCAGTGCTTCGTTCCGGATGCGGTCGCGGTCCTCGCGGGCGCTGGCCACGTCGTTGAACGCAGCCAGCACTTCCTCTGGCGGGTAGGGCTTCTGGATGGTCACCTGCACGATGAGCACGCCCGCGCCGTAGCCGTCGAGAATCTCTTGCGCGCGCTTGCGCGTGTCGTTCTGGACGCCGACTTTGCCGACGGTCAGGATGTCATCCACCGGCGTGCCGGTCATGACCTCCGTCAACGCCGAGTCTACCGCGCCGCCGACCAAGGCCTCGATCTCCCGCGCGGCAAACAGGTAGTGCTCCGCCTCACGGATGCTGTACTGCACCACCGCCTGGATGTTGACCAGGTTGTAGTCGCCGGTCAGGAACTGCGTCTCCGCCGCGCTCGGCTGCCGACCCAACGGCTGGTCGGCAAGCTGGAAGCCGATGGTCAGCCGCTTGCGCTCGCGAACCCGCACCTTGTCGAGCCGAGTCACCGGGTAAGGCAGGCGGTAGCGCAGCCCGGGCTCTACGTGCGCGTCGACCACCTTGCCGAAGAGCCGGACGACAGCCTGCTCCGCCGGCCGCACCACGTAGACGCCCGACAGCAGGTACGCGACACCCAAGGCAACCGGCCAGTGCATGCGCAGTCGGGTCTGAAGGCTGGCGAGGGTGACGGACACGCTACTCAGCCTTCCCTTCACGGCCCTGCGTGAGCAGCCGCAGCAGCTCGGAGTCCGAAGAGAGGATCACCGTGGTGTCTTTGGTCAGCACCTTCTTGTACGACTCCAGTGTCCGCAGCATCTTGAAGAACCCCGGGTCTTTGCCGTAGGCCGCGGCGTAGGTCCGCGCCGCCTCCGCATCTCCCGCCCCCCGAGTCTTCTCCGCCTCGCGATACGCCTCCGAGAGGATCCGGTCGCGTTCCTTGTCGGCCTCGGCGCGGATCTTGGTGGCCTCTTCTTCGCCCTCGGCCCGGTACTGCTTCGCCATTCGCTCCCGCTCGGCGCGCATCCGCTTGAAGACGCTCTGCTTGTTCTGCTCGGGCAGGTTGAGCCGCTTGATCCGCACGTCCACGACCTCGAGGCCGTAGTTCCCCTCGGCCGCCTTTCGGCAGTTCTGCGTGACCTCGCCCATGACGTCGTTGACGTGGACCTTCTGCTGCTCGATGGAGATGAGGTCGGACATGTCGAACTGGCCGATGGTCGCGGAGACTTCCGCCCACACGACATCGTGCAGGCGCCTCTCCGCGCCAGTCGTGTCGATGACGGTCTGGAGGAACCGGTTGGGGTTCTTGATCTTCCAGCATACGTAGTTGTCGACCAGCAGGTTCTTCCGGTCCCGGGTCAGGAACTCGGACGGGCGCGGGTCGTACGTCTGCAGGCGGCGGTCGAACCTCCGCCGGTTCTGCCACGGGCACTTGGCGTGCAGCCCGGCGCGCGTGATGGTCCGGACCGGCCGCCCGAACTGGGTCACGATCACCGACTCCGTCTCGTCGACGGAGAACAGCGTCGCCTCCAAGACGCCCACTGCTGCGAGCGCGATCAGTACTTTCGTCCAGCGAGTTGTCATAGTTCTTCCTGACCTGACTGCCGAACCACAGCAGCGGGGCTACGCTACGTGGGCTCGGGGCGGCTGTTACGGCGGGTAGGGCTGACGGGGCCGAGCTGCTCCAGGCCGGGAACCCGGAACTGGAGCCCGTCATTGTCCAGCAGGTAGAGCTGTCGGCGGCCGCCGCCGTGCTTGTCGAGGATCACCTTGCGCTTGTCGGCCAGCGTCTCGTCAACCGCCTCCAAGTGGAGCCGGATGCGGCCGACCTGCGGGTTGGTCTCGTACGCTTCGGAGAACTGACGGAACCGGGCGGCGTCGCCGGCGGCGCGGTTGGTCCGGTCCACGGCGTAGCCTTGCGCGCCGATCCGTTCCTGGTTGGCTTTGCCCCGCGCCAGCGGGAGTTGCTCGTTGCGGTAGGCTTCCGCTTGGTTGACCAGCGTGGTCTTCTCTTCATAGGCGCTGGCCACGTCGCGGTACGCGTCCACCACCTCGATGGGCGGATGCACGTCCTGCAGGTGGAACCGGTGCACCCGAACGCCGCAGCGGTAGCGGTCCAGCATCTGCTGGAGTTCCTCCGCGGCGTGTTGTTCGACAGCGTGCCGGCCCGCGGTGAAAATGGCCTCAGACGGGGTGTGCCGCACCGTCTCTCGCAGGGCGCTCTCGGCGGCGCTGCGCACGAGTTCGTCCGCATTGGCGGCGTTAAACAGGTAAGCGGCGTTGTCCCGGACGGAGTACTGGCAGACAGCGTTCACCTCGACGAGAATCTCGTCGCCGCTGAACATCAGCGACTCGTCAGGGATCTTCTGGAACCGGCCGGCCCGGTGCTGCGTGCTCCACTCATAGGCGGCCGGCTCGAGGCTGGGTGCGTTGGCTTTGCCGGCGACGGTTCGGTAGCCGATCTCAGCGACGCGCACATACTCCGGCTGGAGCCGAGTGAGCCGCTCAACTGGATAGGGCCACTTGAGGTGCAGCCCTGGCCGGAGACCGTCGGCAACCACGTGGCCAAACCGGCGCACCACGCCAACCTCGCGGGGGCAAATCGCGAACACCGAAGTCGCCAGCAGATAGCCCAGCGGCACAGCCACGCGGCCCCAGCGGTTCACCGGTCCGCGTACACGGGACCAACCTGCGGAAAGCCCGGCCCAACTCAGGCCGGTGCAGGGCCCGACGACGGTCGCAACGCCGCGGCTGACAGCGCTGACGAGGCGCCCGATCCGACCCTCGAGGGTGCGCCCGGTGAGCAGCAGCCGCATGGAGTTCAGGACGACCAACAGCGACGACACTTCGTGGATGACGGCGCCGGTGATCGGGGTGATCTTCCCCAGCGCGGCCGCGAGGATGGCGGCGGCGTTGACACCCAGTGCGAACACGACCATGTTCTGCTTAATGAGCGAAACAGTGGCGCGGCTGAACTCGACGGCCCGCGGGAGCTTCGATAGGTCGTCCGTCATGAACACGACGTCCGCAGCGTCGAGGGTCAGGTCGATGCCCGTGCCGCCCATGGCGAGGCCGACGTCGGCGGCGGCAAGTGACGGGGCGTCGTTGACTCCGTCACCTACCATGGCCACCCGGTGCCCCACGCCCTGCAGCGAGGTGATCCGTTGTGCCTTCTGCTCCGGCAGCAGCTCGGCATCCCACTCGCGAATGCCGGCTGCTTGCGCCATGACCGACGCGGCGGCCCGGTTGTCGCCGGTCAACATCAGGACACGCCCGATGCCAAGGTGCGCCAACTGATGGACCGCCCCGCGCGCCTCGGGACGCAGCTCGTCGGCGAACCGGACCGCACCCAGCACCGTTCCGCCGGCGGCGACCAGCACGATGGTCTCGCCTCGCTGCGACGAGCGTTCGAGGGCTTCTGTCACGGAGCCGGGCATGGAGACGCCGTTCTCCTCCAGGAGCGCCAGGTTGCCGGCGAGCACTTGTGTCCCTGCTAACTCGCCCGCAACCCCACGGCCGGGGTGGGAAACCCAGTGGTCCACCGGCTGCGGCGCGACGCCGGTCGTCGCAGCGCGTGCCACGACCAAGCGCGCCAGCAGGTGCTCCGAAGGCGCTTCAACTGCGGCTGCGGCCGCCAGCACCTCCCGCTCCGTCGCGTCGTCGAAACACTCGACGCCGACGACTGCCGGCGTTCCCCGAGTCAGCGTGCCGGTCTTGTCGAACACCACGCAGTCCACGCCGCTGAGCAGCTCGAGCGCCGCACCGCCCTTGACGAGGACCCCGTCGCGGGCCAATCGCGCCAGCGCGCAGATGACCGCCGTCGGCGTGGCCAACACCAGCGCACACGGACAAGTCACCACCAGCACCGTGACGGCGCGGAGCACTCCGTCGGGCGAGCCGCGAGTCAGCAGGTAGGTCAGCGCCGCAATCACGAGGACGGCGGGGACGAAGAACGTGGCGTACCGGTCGGCCAGGCGCTGCACCGGCGCCTTCTTCAGGTGCGCCTGCTCCACCAGCCGAACCACCGTCGCCAACGTGGTGTCTTCGCCGACCCGGCGGACCTCGACTTCGAGCGCCCCTTCGCCATTGAGTGTGCCAGCGAAGACCTCGTCCGCGGGCTGCTTGTCCACCGGCAGCGACTCACCGGTGATGAACGCCTGATCGACCCCCGACACGCCGCGCAGGACGACTCCATCGACCGGGATTCGCTCACCCGGCCGGACGAGGGCGGTCTCCCCTACCCGCACTTCCTCGACCGGAACCACAACCTCCGCGCCCTCTCGGCGGATCGTCGCCGTGGGGGGCGACTGCTCGATCAGTGCGCGGATCGAGCGCCGCGCCCGGCCCGCGGCGTAGTCCTCCAGGCTGTGACCAACCAGCATGATGAACACGACGACCGCCGCCGCCAGATTCTCCCCAATCGACAGCGCGGCGACCGCCGCGAGGGCCACTGCCAACTCGGCAATGATCCGCTTCTCGAACAGCCCCTGGATGGTCTCGTAGAAGATCGGGAAGCCGCCGACCAGCGTCAAGATGAGAGCGAGGTCAACGGAGGCAACGGTCGTCACCACCCCGCGCCAGCGCATGATCAAGAGCGCGCCCATGACGACCGTGAATACGAGGTGCCGCCAAGTCAGATGCTCATGGGCGTGAGCGTGCCCGTGGTGGCGGCCCTGGGACCCGGAGGGAGGGTGGTCGTGAGCGTGAGGATGAGGGTGGGGGTGCGGAGGCGCGCCGCTGTGGGAGTGCTCCCCGGTGGGGCCGGAGCCGTGGGAAGCGTGCTCGTCGGGCCCGTGGGCGGTTGCGCCGTGCGCCGCGCCCTGGTGCGGGTGAGGGTGCTCGTGAGGCCCCGAAGGGCCGCTGTTCACTTCTGGCATGAGGGTGCACGCGCGTTCCCGGAGGTCGCCCGGGCGAGTGGAGGAGGGCTCACGGGCGCCCACTGCCCGTCCTGCGTTCCGCCAGCGAAACAGAACCGGAGGACGCTCGCCGGCAGCTTGCGCTGCCCGTCGGGCGTCCTCCGGGTTTGTGCGTCACTCAATCGGCAGCAGTTGCGTCAACAATGGTGCCGGTCCGCCACCTTCTGCGGCGAGAAGCCCCGCAGGGCTGGGTGTGCGGCCCTTACTTCACGGTGATCTTGGGCGCCTTCTTGGAGAAGCCCACGTGACCATCGGCATAGAGGATGTTGTAGCCGCCCACGTGCGCTGGCGGGATGGCCTTTAGGTTGATCTTCTTGGCCGCGGCCGTCTTGCTGTCTATCGCCGTCGCAGCCGCCGTTGCATCAACCAACATCCACGTGGACGACGCGTTCGGAACTCGCCGCAGCGACGCTCCGTTCAGGCTGTCATTCCACAGGTAGGAGAGCCCGTTTTTGTTGAGGCCGCTGGGCGCGCCCGGGCAGGTGAAAGCGTCCTCGGACTTGACGTAGCTGGAGAGCTGCTTGCGGATGCTCTTCGGATCGGTCTTCGCTTTGGCGCCGGGGTAGAACACCGCGGTGGGGAGCTTGCCGTTGTTCTCCAGCGCGTACATCTTGAGGGCTGCCCCGAGCTGCTTCAGGTTCGCCTCACAGGTTCCCTTGTGTGCAGCGCTCTTCGCGCCGGTGAACGCGTTCCCACCCAGAGCGGACAGCGCCGCCGCGACAGCGATCACCTCCGCCAATGCCGTGCCTCTGCTACTCCGTGCCGCAAGTCGTATCATCAGAAATCCCTCCGTGTCTGTGTTTGCCCTTGTTCCCGTTTGCGCGCGTTGCCGCGCGCGGTTCGCTCTCGGCGAGGGCTGCCGCCCGGATCGGTGCGGCAGTAACAGGACACTCGGGGAAATGCAAGGTTCCGGCCACCACCGGGAGTTCGCATACGGGCAGGCCCTCCGGCATGCTCCTCGTGGCCGCTACCGCCTGCGCGCCTGGTCCACCTCGATCTTGGGCGGCTCCTTCGACCATTTGACGTGTCCGTCAAGGTAAAGAACGTTGTAGCCGCCGACGTGCGCCGGGGGGATGACAGTCAGGTCGATCTTCTTCGCGTCCGCCACCTTCTGGTCGATGATCGTGGTGGCCGCCGAAATGTCGGTCATGATCCACGTGGTCGAGGGGCTGGGCACTTGATCGACGAGGAAGTTGTTCCCCCGGTCGTTCCAGATGTACGAGATGCCGAGCTTGTTGACGGCGTCCGGCGCGGCCGGGCACAGGAACAGGTCCTTGCTGCCGGCGTAGCTCGCCAAGACCTCGTTGATACCCTTCAGCCCGCGCTTCTTGGACTCGGGCGTCGGGAAGAACGCCGCCGTCGGCAGTCGGCCGTCGTTGTCGATCAGGAACATCTGCAGCGCCGTCCCGATCTGCTGGAGATTCTGGAGGCACTTCGTCTGTCGCGCCTTGTCCTTCGCCCCCTCGAACGACCCCGATCCCATGGAAGAAAGGGCAGAGGCGACAATCAACACCTCCACCAACGTCGAGCCCCGCTGCCTGTTCCGGTTCCGAAGTAGCCGTAGCATCGCGATTCCCTCCGAGTGTTCTGCGGCGAGGCGCGTTCCGTCAAGAGGAAGCCGGCATAGGCGCTGGCCGCTACCTCGATTATTGCGCAAGTCCAGTCGCAGTGCCAGAGGCACCGGAGTGGTGGAGTACAAGCTGACTGGAGGACTGGAAGTCTGGAAGAGCGGAAGATCGAGGGCGGAGCGTGCGTTCACGTCTTCCAGCCTCCCAGCCTTCCAGCCTCCCAGGCGCCGGACTTCGGTTGCGGCGCTTGTCGCGATGGGATATCATCACACGATCCTCCCACGCAGGGAACCGCCGCCATGTCACTCGTCGAGCGCTTTGGTGTCTCGATGTCGCCCGAGCTGCTCAAGGCTTTCGACGCGCGCATCCGCCAGAAAGGCTACGCCAATCGCTCGGAGGCCATCCGCGACATCGTCCGCAACTACCTTGTGGAGGCGCAGTGGCAGGAGGAGAAGCAGACTGTCGTCGGGACCGTGACCTTGGTCTACGACCATCACACCCGCGAACTGGACTCCGTGCTCACGGAGATGCAGCACGAGTATCACGATGCCATTCAATGCGCCACGCATGTGCACCTCGACCACCACAACTGCCTGGAGGTGATCGTGGTGAGAGGCACGAGCAAGCAAGTCCGGGAGATCGGCGACCGGCTCATCAGTGCCCGCGGCGTGAAGCACGGCAAGATCGTCTGCACGACAACCGGTGAAGGGATCCCCTGAGACGGCGCCAGGCCGCCCCCTTTTTTGGACCTGAGGTAACACGATCTCGTTGATGTTGACACCCAACGGGCGGCCGCATTGCGCGCTTCGCTCCGGCTCAACTGGTGACTCATGCATATCCCCGATGGACTCCTGAGTACGCCCGTGTGGATCGCTACTGACGGCGTTTCTGTTGCCGCCCTCGGGTACTCACTCAAGCGAGTCAACAAGCGACTCGACCCGGTGAAGGTCCCGCTGATGGCGGTCATGGCAGCCTTCGTGTTCGCTGCGCAGATGATCAACATCCCCATCCCCGGACTGCCCAAAGTGTCCGGGCATCCCCTGGGTGGACTGCTAACGGCGGTGTTGCTGGGTCCCTTGGAGGCGACCCTCGTCATGGCGGCCGTCTTCGTGGTGCAGGCGCTCCTCTTCCAGGACGGCGGCATCGTCGTGATGGGGGCGAACATCCTGAACATGGGGCTGGCGGCCACGTTGGGGGCGTACGCCGTCTACGCCTGCCTCCGCCGACTCAGCGCCTCACCCTTCGTCCAGTCGGCCGCAGTGTTCGTTGCCGCCTGGTTCTCGGTGTTCCTGGGGGCGACGCTGACGGCGACCGAGTTGTGGCTGTCGGGCACGGTACCGATGTCGCCCGCGGTGCTGTTTGGCGCCATGTTGACGATCCACGCGCTCATCGGGATCGCCGAGGGAGTCGTCACCGTCGCGGCGGTCCGGGTGATCGCCGGGAGCCGGCCTGACCTGCTCTCGCACCTCGCTCGACCGGCGCCCGGGGGAGCGGACACCCCATGAAGCTGAAGCTCTGGCACTGGATTCTCTTCGCAGCGCTGCTGATCGCGGGCGCGCTCTCACCGTTTGCCTCGCCGTTCCCCGACGGGCTCGAACACGTGGCCGAAGCGCTGCACTTCGCGCACAGGGGCGAAGGTCCGCCGCTGCTCAAGTCCCCTCTCCCCGACTACGCGCTCCCGTTCATCCACAATGAGCGCGTTGCCACCTCGCTTGCGGGGATCCTGGGTGTCCTGACCATGTTCGGGTTAGTCTACGGTCTGGGCAGGCTGCTGGCAAGCCGGGGAGAAGCAGATGACCGCTGACGCCTTCGAGCAGTACGTTCCGGGTGACAGCTTCCTCCACCGCGCGGCGCCGGTCGTCAAGGTCTGCGGCGCGGGGGCGTTCATCCTTTGCGTGGTGCTCTGCCCCGCCTCGTCCTGGCCGCGATCGGTTGCCTGCGCCAGCATTCCGTTGCTCGCCGCGTTGGCAGCCGGTGTGCCCGGTCGGTGGATGCTGGCCCGAGTGGCCGTTGTCCTGCCGTTTGTGCTGTTGGCGGGAGCATCGCTGCCCTTCGTCGCCGGTCGGCCGGGCGAGGCGCTCTGGCAAGTGCCGGGAACCACCTGGGCCGTTCCTTTGTCGGCTGTCGAGCTGTTCGCCTCGATCCTGCTGAAGTCGACGCTCTGCGTCCTCGCGGTCGCGCTGTTGCTGGCGACCACGGGCTTCCACCGGCTCTTGGGTGCCCTGCAGCTTCTCCGCGTGCCGGCCCTATTCGTGTCACTGCTGTGCTTCATGTACCGGTACCTCTTTGTGCTGTGGGACGAGACCGTGCGGATGACCCGCGCCCGCAATGCCCGCGCGCCCAGACAGCGTCCGCTGGAGCGCCTGCGCACGGTGGGGCACATGGCGGGGTCCCTGTTCCTGCGCAGCTACGAACGCGCGGAGCGCGTGGCGCACGCCATGGTCGCCCGGGGGTTTGACGGGACGATGCGGCTGACAGAGCAGTCAGCCGGCAGTGCCGCTCAGTGGCTGGCAGTCGGCGGCTTCACTGCGGCGTGCGCGGCGATGGTCGTGTGGAGGTAACCCGTGTCCGGATCCGCTGTAGCCGTCGCCGACCTCCACTACTCCTACCCCGATGGAGTCGCTGCCTTGCGCGGCGCCAGCTTGACGGCAGACCCCGGAGAGGCAGTCGGTCTGCTGGGGCCCAACGGCGCCGGGAAGTCAACGCTGCTGCTACACCTCAACGGGATTCTGGGCAGCAACGGCAGCGTCTCGGTGGACGGAGCGCCGCTCTCACCGGCCAACCTCCCCGCAATCCGGCAACGCGTCGGGCTCGTCTTCCAGGACCCCGATGACCAGTTGTTCATGCCGACCGTGTTCGACGATGTCGCCTTCGGTCCCCGGAATCTCGGTCACGACAGCGCGACCGTGGAGGCCCGCGTGCGCAGTGCACTCGCCACCGTCGGCATGGCCGGCACGGAGAGCCGCCCACCTCACCACTTGAGCGTGGGGCAGAAGAAGCGCGTCGCGTTGGCCACAGTGCTGGTGATGGACTGCTCGGTGCTCGTGCTCGACGAGCCAACCGCCGGGCTCGACCCCCGCGGCCGCCGCGAGATCATCGACCTCCTACAGTCCCTGCCCCAGACGAAGATCCTCGCCACCCACGACATGGCGCTGGCGTGGGAGCTGTGTCAGCGCGTGGTGATCCTGGACGAAGGGCAGGTCGTCGCCGCCGGCCCCACCCGCGACGTGCTGCGTGACGAGAAGCTGCTGGCGCAGCACGGACTGGAGCTGCCGGCCCTGCTCGGGCACAGCGGCGCCACCGGGTGCGTTCTACTGCAATCGGCCTTCCTCACAGCGGGGGAGAACTGGCATGGGAACTGCGACGGTTGAGCGCCTTGACCAACGGCTGTGCGCGTTGGAGGATCTGCTTGCGTCGATCGACGCCAAGGTCAGCGCGATGATGACACCCGAACATGCGCAACTCTCGCCCCCACCTCAGTCCAGCCGAGCGCACGCGGCCACAGTATTGGAGAGGATTCTCGCCCGCTGCGGCACGCCGCCTCCGCCCCAGCGCCACCCGCGGGAGCTGAGGATTGAGATGATCGCCAACAGTGTGGACCCGCGCGAGAACACCTTCAGTCGCGACATCATCAGGATGCGAGAGGAATCTACTCGACGCGAGTGCGTTCGCCAAGCCGGATCCTGCGCCTACCTGCCCGCCCCCTCCTTCCTCGCCTCCCACCACGCCTCCCACTTCTCCATCGGCTGCGCGTTGCTTGCGGCGTCGCCTAAGGCGTCGTAGCCGAAGTCGTTGTTCGCCCGCGACTTCAGCAACTCCAGCGCTGCTTGCCGGTACTTGATCGTCTCCATGGCGTCGTCCTTCAGGAGCCCGATCAGCAGTGGGATCGCGGAGTTATCTCCCAGCCCCAAGCACACTGTGGATACGGCAACGACCGCGGCCGGCGAGTCTTGCTCGTGCAGCTTCGTCCTGAGCTTCACCGCCACGGCGCGGTCACCGAGCTTGACGAGGGCGTCGGCAAGGGCTGAGCGCACCTGATCGTCGTCCTCCTCGAAGAGTCGCTGGGTCAGGATCGGCAGGGCGCGCCGGATCTTGCGGTCGGCAATCTGCGCGGCGGCATGCTGTCGGCCTTCGGCGTCCGCCGCGGTCAACGAGGCGATGAGCGCGGCAGCATCCACGGTCGACTGGCTACCGTGCGTGTGCGCTGCGACGTGACTATCGCCGGTGGCGGCGGTTGCGCCGGCCGGTGCGCGCTTGAGGGTCGGCAGAAAGACCAGGAGGAACGCCGCGACCAGCACGCTCGTGGCGCCCGTGACCTTCGTGGTATTCACCGCGGCCTCTCCCCAGGTCTCGCGCTTGCGGTCGAGGAGTCCGCCTCCGTATCGCACCGCTGCGGAGGTAAGCAGGGCCAGCCCAAAGAAGCACGCCACGGCGGGGCCGCTGGGGTAGTCGAACGCCCAGGAGAACAGCAGCCCCAGCAGGCTGACAAACGTGCCCAGCGACCAACCGAGGAGCAGGCGCTTCCCGGTGTGCTCGGTGAATAGCACGGAGATGACGGCGGGGACGATGAGGAAGCAGAACACCAACAGCACGCCGGCGACCCGCACCGACAGGCTGACGACCAGACCGAAGCTGGTGTAGAACAGGAAGTCCCACAGCCACACGACGACGCCGGCCGCCTGGGCTTCTGCCAGGCCTTCCGAGATCGCGGCGAACTGCCGCCGACAGAATAGGTGGAACAGCCCCACCGCGGCATACACGCCCGCATCCAACGCGACATCCTTGGGGGACACCCACAACAGCGACCCGGTGAGCATCTCCTTGATGTGCTCCGCTCCATGGGGCGAACGGTCGGCGACCAAGATGGCAGCAGCCGTGGCCACCGCATAGACGATGCCGATGATCGCTTCCTGCGGCACCTTCTGTTGTCGCGTCCTGGTCAGCGCAAAGACCATCGCCGCCGCCGCGACGAACACCAACGAGAACACGTAGGCGCGCGACGACTCGGGATCAATCCCGAACAAGAACGCCACCGTGGCGCCCAATGCCGCGATCTGCGCCAGCGCCAGGTCGACGAAGATGATCTCGCGCTTCAGGACATGGATGCCGAAGTACGCGTGAATGCCGATCAGCACAACGCAGGCCAGGAACGGCAGCCACATCAAACTGAGCATTTCGTTCATTTCGGTCCGACTCCCTGCAGACAGAATCGCGCGCCGACCATCCCGGACTTCTTTTCTTGAAGTCCGGGATGGTGCTCTGCGCGACAGATTGACGGGCACTACGCGAAGCACAATCGCGAACTTCTGGGAGTTCGCGATCATCTGACTACATGACTGCTCGCAGGCCCTTGAGCCAGCAGTTCACCAAGTCGAAGTAGTCGTTCACGCCGGGCGCGCCGCCGACGCCCATCGGGACGATGACGGCTTTGGCGCCGGTCTTGGAGGCGACCATCTCCGGCTTCGACTTCTCGAAGTAGTTGGCCGTCAGGATGGCCTTGACGTTGTACTTCTTCACCGTCTGGATGACTTCGTTGACATGGGCCGGGGTGGGCGGAATGCCCGGCTTCGGCTCGATGTAGCCGACCATGTTGAGGCCGAACACGTCGGCGAAGTACACCCAGTTCATGTGGTAGCCGACGAGGGGCTTCCCGCGCAGCGGTTTCGCTTCCTTGAGCCAGCCGCCCAACTTGCCGGTCAGCTTCTTCGACTCCAGGAAGGAGTGCAGCTTGTGCTGCGCGAGCAGCCGAGTGAGGACGTCACCGCCGAGCAGCTTGGTTAGCGTCGCGCCGAAGAGCGCCTCGTCGATCCGGTTCTGGAACGACTTCAGCCGGGCTTCATAGTAGGCTGCATTGCCGGAATCGACCTTCTTCAGACCAATGCAGATGTTGCCGGCGATGATCTTCGCGTTGAGCGGGCTGGTCTGGATGTGCGGGTTGCCGAAGATATGGATATCGCCCTGAGAGCGGTCGGGCCGGCCCTCGGGCTTCTCCAACATCGTGATGCCTTCGGCAGCCTTCACATAGCCTTTCTGCCCGGAGCGGAGGTTGCGGTTGCCGGAGCGATCGATCAACGATGGCAGCCACAGCTCCAGGTCGAGTCCGGTGCTGACAAGGAGGTCGGCATTCTTTATTGCCACCGAGTAACTCGGCTTGGGTTTGACGAAGTGCGCGTCCTCGTTGCCTTTGCAGATGTAGCTGACGCTCACTTTGCCACCCCCCACCTCTTCGGCGAGCGAAGCGCAGGTGGAGAGGCTGCAAACGACGTTGACCTTTGCGTGGGCGGGGCACACGGCGCCAAGGGCGAACGCGGCCGCCATGAGTGCGAGTGTTTTCGAGATCATGTCTTGCTCCTTTGCGAACTCCGTTGTTGGGGCTCTGTATCCCCAACAACAGTGCGGTGCGCGCTCAATACTCGTCGTGCCGGTGCGGGCCGACGCCCCAGTCGAGCTGCAAGAACAGCACATTCTCGTCCGGGAGGAAGTTGCGCGCGTAGTGGCTGAACTGCAGCCGCCAACGAATCGGCTCGCTCTGCCACCAAGTGATATAGGGAGAGACGCCCCACTCGTGTTCGCTGTCGCGGTCAGGGAGTTGGGTATAGTCGAAACGAACGCCGCGCTTCCAGTTCCGGGCGAACGTCTGCTCCAGGTACGTCCAGCCCCCGAGGCTGGTGACGCTGGGTTCGGCGGCCAGACCGGCCGGCCGCCACTGCTTGAAGTGGCCAATGAAGTCGCTCTGCTCGCGCCGCTGCCAGAACAACTCGGCGCGGGCGGTCAGACCGCGGTACTTGGCTTCCTGCACCGGGCTCCAGTCGTACGACAGGTCCAGCGTGCCCAGGTAGGTCCGATTGCCGCCGGCAGCCTCTGTGTACCCGGCAAGTCCGCCCACTCCCCATTGGAGGTAGG
Organism: Armatimonadetes bacterium CG06_land_8_20_14_3_00_66_21; assembly: GCA_002779825.1. GTDB lineage: Bacteria > Armatimonadota > Abditibacteriia > CG2-30-66-41 > CG2-30-66-41 > CG2-30-66-41. The sequence continues at coordinate 16,708 of PEVN01000440.1, forward strand.
CGCTATCGGAGAGGTCGTAGTAGTTGTTGAGGTGGAATCCCAACGCCGGCCGGTCTTCTTCGCCGCCGGCCAGGAAGTAGTCGTTGCCGCCGTTGAACAGCGACACGAACAGCTCGTTGGAGTCTGCGCCCAACGTCGGGGGCAGGAGGCGACTGACTTCGACGCCCAAGTCCTTGAAGCACCCGTCCTCGAAGTGCCAGTTGTACACTCGGGGCGAGTCGACCTGTGGCAGCGCGTGCTCATGCCACCGATTGAACAGCGAAATGGTCGGGCGCATCTGCCCGATCCGTAGGTTCCAGCCGGCGACGTTGGCGTAGTCTAAGTACGCTTCCTCGACTTCGACGCCGCCGTCATGGAAGTGCAGAAACGTCTTGGCCGTGCAGAACGGGTCAACGGGGAGTTGGAAGGCGAGTTCTGCGACCGGGAGGGTGAACTTGTCTCGCCCCTTCAGGTACGGCGGGCCATGCGGCTCGAAACCGGCTTCACCTTCGTTGTCGTTGATACTCCCCACCATATCCCCGATGAAGCTGATCTCGGGGTTCGCTGCGCTCTGCAGTTGGTTCATGTTGGTGAAGGTGACTTCTTCCGGCGTCTTCTCCGATTGGGCGGGGGCCGGGCCGGCCGCTTCTTCGGCGGCGCGGTGAAGGGCTTCCGCGTCGGTCTCCTCCGCGGTGGGCTTCGGGGCGCCGGCCCGCGTTGCCAGCGCCTCGATTCGTTCCTGAATTGCCTTCATTTGCCGCGCCAGAGCCTCCTGCTGCTGGCGGAGCTGTTGGACCTCGCTCTGGACACTTGCGGCAGAGGTCTCTTCTGCCGACGCTGGCGAATACAGACCGAATGCAGCAGTCAGAGCGAGGTAGACCAGTACTCTGGATGATCGTGACACGAGCTCCAACCTCCCTTTTCGTGTGTAGTGCGATGGCATCAGGGCGTAGCGCACCGGTATTGCGGGCGTGACGTGCCACAGGACACACTCGCGCCTCCAGACGTGGGGGTGCGCGAACGGTGGCGCGGGCACGCGGACAGGGCTTGCCGGCGGCTACAGCGCGAGGGGGTCAGGCGTGTGCGGGTGGTGCGCGGGTGGGGGGAAGAGCGTGGCCAGGAGTGGTGAGGACGAGGGACCCAGTTAGGAGCGTGGAAGTCCGCGTCGCCTTCGGAGGCGCGGACACAACGGACTGCCCCAGCGTGAAGTTGGACGCCCCACCCCAGACACAGGCAAGGCACGGGGGGTGCGGACGTTCCGGGTGGTGAGCGTCTTCGTGAGCACCCTTGGGGCAACCGGGGCGGGAGCACTTGGACTGCGCGAATCGCTCATACGGCTCACCGAGATGGTGCCGGTGAAGCGTCGCCACCGGAAGCTGGACGGCCAGCAAAGCAACCAGCAGCCGGCCTACGGAGCGGCATCGACGGCTGACTCGTTTTGCCGGTTGGAGCAGCATGACCAGGATTCCGTCAACTGACCTTCGAATTGTAGTGGCGAACACGGCCGGCGTCAACTTCGGGGGGGCTGCCTCACGGTGGGCGAGGGGCTTCGGTGCCAGCGCTGCGAGCCACTTGCCGGTCCTCAACTTCGCGCCGTGTTGCCTTCACGGCGTAGTCCCAGATCGCGTTGTCCAATGCTTCGGCGCCCAGGTTCGAGCAGTGGAATTTGACTTCCGGGAGACCGCCCAGTGCCTCCGCAATCCGCTCGTCGGTGAGCTCCTCGGCTTCGTCCAGGGACTTGCCCTGCGCCAACTCGGTCATGACGCTGGCGCAGGCGATGGCGGCGGGGCAACCGAAGCACTCGAACTTCACCTCGGCAAGCCGCTCGTGCTCATCAACCTTGATGTAGACCCGCAGGAAGTCGCCGCACTTCGGGTCGCCGATGAGCCCGATGCCGTCGGCGTCCGGGATCTTCCCGACATTCCGTGGGTTCTGGAAGTGCTCAAGGAGCGTGTCGGTGTAGCCTATCACCGGTCAGAGCAGCTCCTGCAGACGCGCCCAGGACTCGCGCAGGCAAAGGGCCAAGTCTCCGTCTACATGCTCCACCAGCGGCTTGCCGGCCACCAGCGATTGCGGCACCCGTTCGTCGAAGGGCACCTCGCCGACCAGCATCACCCCGTTGTCGGCGCAGTAGGAACGGAGGCGCGCGGCGTTGTCGTCGTTGAGGTCGGCCTTGTTCAGCAGCAGCGCTGTCGGGATGGCGAAGTGGTTGGTCAACTGGTGCACGCGCTCCATGTCGTGCATTGCGCTCAGTGTCGGCTCACTGACAATCAGCACCAAGTCCACGCCAGTGATCGAGGCCACCACCGTGCACCCGATCCCGGGGGGGCCATCGATCAAGACGAGTCCATGCCCGCGCTCGCGGGCCAGGTCCTCCGCTTGGTTCCGCACCATCGTCACCAGCCCGCCCGAGCTCTCGGCAGCGGCGGCAAGCTTGGCATGGGAGAGGGGACCGTAGGACGTATCCGAAAGGTAGTACTCGCCACTCAGTGCCGGCTCCAATCGGAGCGCCCCGTTCGGGCACACCTCGACACAGACGCCGCAGCCTTCGCACTTACTCTCACGGATCGAGGTAGTCGTGAGGGCGGCGAAGCGACAGCGACGTTCGCATTCGCCAAACCGGGTGCACTTCGCCTCGTCGCGCACTGCCACCTTGGCACCGTAGAACTGCTTGGCGCTACGCTCCGTCGGGTGCAGCAGAAGGTGCAGGTTGGCGGCATCGACGTCACAGTCGGCAAGCACCTTGTTCTCTGCCAGCGCAGCGAACGAAGCAACAACAGTGGTCTTGCCGGTTCCGCCCTTGCCGCTGACGATGGTCACTTGCCGGACTTGGTGGGTTTGAGGTGGTGTTGGTTGCATGTCTCGTGGCTTGCGTTGTGGGGGCAGGTGGCAGGCCCGCTCTCGCCCTGCTCCCGGACTGGCCGGAAGTTAGTACTACAACCGTACTTAGCTCGGGGCAGGTCTCCGACCGCCCCGAAACGCTTGACCGGAAGGTCTCAAAGGGCTCTGGAGACCTGTCGGT